>CAYHZL010000052.1:0-18407 GCA_964361075.1 uncultured Chitinophagaceae bacterium | reverse complement strand
GAGAGGGGTTAGGGGAGAGGGTGTAACTGATCACTGTAGAAGGGTTAAACGGATTGGGATAATTTTGCGAAAGCGAAAATTGTAACGGCGTCTCACTCACCATTGCAACATTCACAAGTTGAAGAATATCTTTTTTCAACACAATATTGTTGTTCGGATCGAACACAAGTGTGCTGACGACTTTCGGAAATTTCCAATTATACACTTGCCCGTTGGAATCATTCATCACGCGAAACGTCGAATCAGTTCCATCAGTAAATGTTACCTTCAATTCAATCGGCATTTTAAAAAATGGCGGAGTGTTTTGTATTTGCCGTGTCTTAAAATAGATTGACTTGCTGTCCGAATTCTTTGCCCAGCTATTATCATACAAAGGATGATTGGGATTCAAAATCCATTCCGTAAAAAACCAATCAAGATTTTGTCCGGCGGCTTCATTCATCTTCGTCATAAAATTTTTCGTTACAACATTTTTAAATTTGAAGCGCACACTGTCTGTTGCATACGATTTCAATGCTGCGAAGAAAACAGAATCACCCAATACATAACGAAGCATGTGCAACACACATGCACCTTTATAGTACGTTGTTGCTGTATTAAATAATATATTTACCTTTGGTGTAGCTGTTGCCCAGCCCTGATTATAAATAGGCCAGCCCGGATTTGCACTGAGATATGAACTCGCATCATTAACGATGTCGCTTTTGTATGCTGCATAACCGCCGGTATACTCGAACCACAACGCCTCGCAGTATGTTGCAAATCCTTCATTCAACCAAATATCAGCCCACGTGCCACACGTAATCATATCGCCGAGCCATTGATGCGCATATTCGTGCGAAATAAGATTTTCGCTTTGCCAACCGTTGAAATATATATGCGTCAGCGTTTGATTTTCCATTCCGCCCCAAGTAAATAAATTATTCATCGATGCAAATCCGTTTTTTTCGAATGGATGTTCGCCGAACAATTGCGAATAGCGCGTTGTCATCGGAATAATTTTCGTTTCAATATCTGCTACCGCACTTTGTGTTTCATTTGCCTGCCAATAAAAATAGATTGGTATACTGTCATTCGGATTGGAAAATTTTTTCCAATATACGATATCAAGATTGTATCCAACCTTTGCGGCAAGTGAAATCAAATATGTTGCAATCGGATCGCGGCTTCGCCACTTATAATAGAGTGTGTCTGCAACGCGTACGGTATCAACAAGACGACCGTTTGAACCAAGTTTTACAGACGCAGGAACTTTCGCAGTCAAATTCACTGTCGCTTTATCGGAAGGTTTATCCCAACAGGGAAACCATCTTCGCGCGCCTTCCGGCTCTGCATCGGTAAAAACCATTCCGTTGCTTACATACCATGAACCATCAGAAATATCTTTGTGACGATAGAAAATTTTTACACTCAGTGTATCGTTTGAAGTATGAATTGTATCCAAATAAATTGTCAGTGTATCATTTATGTGTTTGAACGACTTTCCTGCAAGCGCAACCGAGTCAATTCCCAGTGATGATACTACAGCATTTAATTGAATTGATGAAAGCGGAACAACCGGGCGAAACGTAACGACACATTCACCATTAAATGATTTTGGAAACGGAGTGAGAAACGCCGAATAAATATCGAGGTTCAGCGCGTAATGCAGCACATCAAACGTGTGCACCGTATCAGCGGAAAAATCTGCAGCCTTTTGAAATGACAAGCGGGATTTTTTTAGTGAACAATAGTCTGCCCCGCTCATTGTTTTTTCTTGAGCAAATGTTTTGTTGCATGAAAAAATAAAAATCAGAATAAAAATACTTAAAACTATTTTCTTCATTGTACTTCTCCTACGGCAATAAATTCTTCCAGCGGCTGTAGCAATTCTTCATATTCTTTTCTGAAAAATCTTAATGTTGAAAGAACCGGATTCGGTGCCGATTGTCCAAGTCCGCAGAGCGATGTTTCTTTCACCATTACACACAATTCTTCAAGCAAAGCGAGATCATTTTTCGTCGCTTTTTTTAATGAAATTTTCTCAAGCAGTGCATGAATCTGATACGTACCAACACGGCATGGAATACATTTTCCGCATGATTCATCCAAACAGAATTGCATAAAAAATTTTGCAACATCAACCATGCTCGAAGTTGAATCCATCACGATCATACCGCCGCTTCCCATAATAGAACCGACTGTAGCCAGCGATTCGTAATCAACCGGCAAATCCAAATGCTCTGTCGGAATACAGCCGCCGGAAGGACCGCCGGTTTGCGCAGCTTTAAATTCTGTTCCATCAGGTGTTCCTCCGCCCATATCAAAAATAATTTTGCGAAGCGGAATACCCATCGGCACTTCGATGAGTCCGGTGTTTTTTATATTTCCGGCAAGTGCAAAAACTTTTGTGCCTGCACTTTTCGCCGTACCTATTGAAGCAAACCATCCGCTGCCGTTGCGAAGAATGGGCGCCACATTGGCGAATGTTTCCACATTGTTAATAAGCGTTGGCATTCCCCATAATCCTTTTTCAGAAGGATATGGCGGGCGCGGGCGCGGACGACCGCGGCGTCCTTGTATGGAACGTAGCAATGCAGTCTCTTCGCCGCAGACAAACGCGCCGGCACCAATACGAAGTTCGATGTGAAAATTAAATTTCGATTCAAAAATTTTGGTGCCGAGTACTCCGATACGTTCCGCTTGTTTGATAGCGAGTTTTAATCTCTCAATCGCCAGCGGATATTCTGCACGAATATAAATATATCCTTCACTCGCGCCGACTGTGTATGCAGCAATTGCCATTCCTTCAAGAATGCGATGCGGATCGCCTTCGCACACACTTCGATCCATAAACGCGCCGGGATCACCTTCATCAGCATTGCACACAACATATTTTTGTTCACCTTGCGCTTTGCGAACAATGTCCCATTTTAATCCGGTTGAATACCCTGCACCGCCGCGCCCGCGCAAACCGCTCTTGCGGATTTCTTCCACAACTTCATTCGGCTGCATTTCGGAAATTACTGTGGCAAGCGCTTCGTATCCGTCGGCGGCAATATATTCTTCAATTCTTTCTGAATTTATTTTGCCGCAATTTTCCAATACAATCTTTTGCTGCGCAGCAAAGAACGGTTTGCTCGTATCGCATTTTTTTTCTTCGAACGGTTTGTTTTCTAGAATATGTTGATGAATAATTTTTTTCGCTGATGCCTCATCAACATTTTGATACAATGTTTCGTCTGAAAGCACCTTCACCAACGGACCTTCACCGCACAATCCCATACAACCCGTGCCGAACACTTCGCACTCTTTTTCTAAATTTTCATCTTTCAATGCTTGCTTCAATGTCTTTTTAATTTCTTCGCTGCCACACGAAAGACATCCCGCCGCAGAGCAATACGAAATTCGATGTTTGAATTGCGATTGTCGGTTGCGTTCTTCTTCCGCAATCTCATGCAAATCTTCAATTGTCATACTGGTACCTCTTCAGATTTTTTTTCGATCAAGGTTCTGTTTTCCCATAACTCTATTTTGTTGACTGCTTCTTGCGGTGTCAATTTTCCATGTACAGTATTATCCATCACACATACAGGCGCCAACCCGCACGAGCCGACACACCGAGCCGAGACAAGTGAAATTTTTTTATCGTGTGTTGTTTCGCCAAATTTTATTTTGCAATGGCGCTCGAGCGCTTTTTCAATTTCAGCCGCGCCTTTCACGTAACATGCCGTGCCCATACACAATACTGCCGTATGTTCACCTTTCGGCTTGAGATTGAAGAAATGATAAAATGTTGCCACGCCGTACACTCTGCTTGGCGGAATTTTGAGCGCGTGTGCAATGTAGATCAGCAAATCATTTTCGAGATATCCGAAAATTCCTTGAGCAGAATGCAGCACTTCAATCAACGCATCTCCGCGCGAGCTGTGTTTGGTTATTGTTCGATCGAGTAATTTAAAACGATTATCACCGCTGGGATGAGCCGGTGATTTAGATTGAGGTTTGGTAGGTTCCATAATTAGTATTCGAAATATTCTTTGAAATTTTTACTTCAAGCCATCTCAAAAACTTAACATCAGTGTCATTGCGAGCCGTTTTTTTGGCGAAGTTCCAACGGAATGCCTTCGGCACAATCTTGCTTTTTCTTTTTAGTTGAAAGATTGTCCCAAGGGGATCCCTTTGGGACTTCGGTCGCTTCGCTTCCTCGCAATGACCATCCATTTTTGAAGTGTCTTTTATATGTTCCCTACAGCGTGTTCCAAAAAATTACACCATTCCACAATGCCAGTACCAGTGGTGGCTGATGTTTCAAAAATTTTTAACGTCGGATTAATGCGAAGTGCGTTTGCTTTCAATTCTTCTACGTTGCATGGAAGGTACGGCAGCAAATCAATTTTATTAATCAGCAACACCGATGCGTTGCGAAACATTGTCGGATACTTCAGCGGTTTATCATCACCTTCGGTAACACTCGCAACAACAACTTTCATCGCTTCACCTAAATCATAATTTGCAGGACAGACAAGATTGCCGACATTTTCAATAACAAGCAACTGTACATCATCAAGCGAAAAATTTGCCATCGCATTGTGTACAAGATTCGCTTCGAGATGGCAACCACCGTTTGTAACAATCTGCACCACAGGCACATCAAACTTCGCCACACGTTGAGCATCCAAATCTGTTTGCACGTCACCTTCGATAACCGCGATACGAATTTTCGATTTCATTTTTTCAAGCATCCGTTCCAGCAAACTTGTTTTACCGGAGCCGGGTGAACTGACCATGTTAATCACAAAAATATTTTTTTGAAGGAACAGTTCTCTGTTTCGTTTCGCCAGTTCATCATTCTTCTCTAAAATTTTTCGTTCAATTGTTATCACGCTCATGGTTCACTCGCTTTGAAAATTATTGATGTGTTGTGGAAATATTCTTAACAGTATGTTTTTCAGAAAAAATAGTACACACAATAAACCCGTGTGATTACTGTAGTGCGGCAAGTTGTGTGCCACCTGTGTACAAAATAATTTGCTCAATCTACTAATTAAAACATAGTTTAAAAATAAATCGTGTTATTATTTCCAATTTTTAGTAAATTATCTCGGTTTAATTTCCAATAATCAATAATATAGAGAGATGGAAATTAAGAAAGAACGATATTTCAACAAAAGCAGAGTGCATGTTGTTTTGGATTCACCCGTGATACTACTGTAACTTATTACAATTTATTGAACTTGAAAGGAAACACCAGTTATGTCTAAATACGTGTATTTCTTCGGCGGCGGAAAAGCTGAAGGAAAAGCAGAAATGAAAAATCTTCTCGGCGGCAAAGGTGCCAACCTTGCAGAGATGACCAACATCGGTCTTCCAGTACCTGCAGGTTTTACCGTTTCAACAGAAGTGTGTACACATTACTACGCTAATAAAAGACATTTTCCAAAAACTTTGGAAAAAGAAGTACTTGCCGCTTTGAAAAAAGTTGAAAAAGCAATGGGCGCAAAATTTGGTGATGTAAAAAATCCATTGTTGATGTCGGTTCGCTCCGGCGCGCGCGCTTCCATGCCCGGAATGATGGATACAATTCTTAATCTCGGAATCAACGACGCGGTTGCAGATGGACTTGTGAAGAAGACAAAGAATCCGCGCTTCGTGTACGATTCATATCGTCGCTTTGTGCAAATGTACGGCGATGTTGTGCTCGGCTTGAAACCGGTTCACAAAGATGAAATCGATCCGTTCGAACTCATCATCGAAAAAAAGAAACACGACAAAGGCGTTCATCTCGATACCGAACTTACTGCTGAAGATATGCAAGATTTAATTGCTCAGTTTAAAATAGCAATTAAAGAAAAAACCGGACATGATTTTCCACAAGACCCATTGAAACAACTCTGGGGCGCTGTTGGTGCAGTATTCAGTTCATGGAATAACGATCGCGCAATTGCCTATCGTAAAATGTACGATATCCCTGAAGCATGGGGAACTGCAGTGAACATCCAATCCATGGTGTTCGGAAATATGGGTGAAGATTCCGGCAGCGGTGTTGCGTTCACACGCGATGCAGCCACCGGCGAAAATGTTTTCTACGGAGAATATTTAAAGAATGCGCAAGGCGAAGATGTTGTTGCCGGTACGCGCACACCACTTCACATTTCACAACTCGAAAAAGAAAATCCGAAAATTTACAAAGAGCTCGATAAAATTCGTTTCAAATTAGAAAAACATTATCGCGATATGAACGACATCGAGTTCACCATTCAACAAAATAAATTGTACATGCTGCAATGCCGCGTTGGGAAACGTACCGCATTCGCTGCAATAAAAATTGCTGTTGATATGGTTGATGAAAAACTTATCACTGATAAAGAAGCGCTTCAGCGAATTGATCCGGAACAACTCAATCAACTTCTCCGTCCCGTGTTTGATTTAAAAGAAGTGAAAACTGCTATCAACAACGGTCGCTTGCTTGCAAAAGGATTGAACGCAGGTCCGGGTGCAGCAACAGGTCGCGTAGTATTCAACGCACCGGATGCAGAAGAATGGAAAAAGCGCGGCGAGAAAGTTATCCTTACCCGCATCGAAACATCGCCGGAAGATATTAAAGGTATGGATGCATCCGAAGGTATTTTGACGGCACGCGGTGGTATGACATCGCACGCAGCGCTTGTTGCCCGACAAATGGGAAAAGTGTGCGTCGCGGGTTGCGCTGTACTTGATATTGATTACGGCACGCACACCATGAAAGTAAATGGAAAGACAATTAAAGAAGGCGATTGGATTTCTCTCGACGGAACAACCGGCGAAGTGATCGAAGGAAAAGTTGCAACGAAACCATCCGAAGTATTGCAAGTGCTTGTTGACAAAACTCTCGATCCGAAAGATGCACCGGTGTATCGCCAGTATGCAAAGATCATGTCGTGGGCAGATAAATATCGTACGTTAAATATTCGTACCAATGCCGATCAACCGGATCAGGCAAGCAACGCAGTTGCATTTGGTGCTGAAGGTATCGGTCTCTGCCGTACAGAACACATGTTCTTCGGCGAAGGCAAAATCGGTCCGATGCGCGAAATGATTCTTGCCGACACTGTGGAAGATCGTAAAAAAGCATTGGCGAAATTATTGCCGTTGCAACGCGAAGACTTCGAAGGAATTTTTGCAGCAATGAACGGTCGTCCGGTAACCATCCGCACAATCGATCCGCCGCTTCACGAATTCTTGCCGCACGATGAGTCAACACAAAGAGAACTTGCAAAAGAAATGGGCATCAGCTTGGAAAAAATTCAACGCCGCATTTCCGAATTGCACGAGTTCAATCCGATGCTTGGTTTCCGCGGATGCCGTCTCGGAATTATTTATCCTGAAATTACCGAAATGCAAAGCCGCGCAATTTGTGAAGCCGCTGCAAACATTCAGGCAAAAGGAATTAAAGTGCTTCCTGAAATCATGATTCCGCTTGTTGGTAATGTGAAAGAATTAATTGATCAGGAAATAATTGTTCGCCGTGTCGCACGCGAAGTGATGGCGGAAAAGAAAGTGAAATTGAATTACCTCGTTGGAACAATGATTGAAGTTCCGCGCGGTGCTATCACAGCCGATGAAATTGCAACGGTTGCCGAATTCTTCAGCTTCGGAACAAACGATCTTACGCAAACAACACTTGGTGTCAGCCGCGACGATTCTGCCCGCTTCTTGATTCCTTATGTTGAAAAAGAAATTTATGCGAAAGATCCGTTTGAAGTGTTGGATCGTGATGGCGTTGGTTCGCTAATGAAAATTGCAATCGCAAAAGGCCGCACTACTCGTCCGGGATTGAAAGTTGGAATCTGCGGTGAGCATGGCGGCGATCCATCGAGCGTGGAATTCTGCCACATCATTGGAAACAATTATGTAAGTTGTTCCCCGTACCGTGTGCCGATTGCACGTCTCGCAGCAGCGCGCGCCGCATTAAAGTATCCGGTAAAAGCAGCAGCAAAAAAAGCAACTGCAAAGAAGAAAAAATAATTTTTTGCGGAAGTGTTTAAAATAAAAGAGCGGCTTACCACGCCGTGGCGTGGTGAGTCGCTCTTTTTATTTGTGGAAGTCTATGTTAATTTACTATAGTGCCATTTGGCACTATTTCACCAACTGCATCTTCTTCACCGACGTAAAATTACCGGACGTGAGTTTGTAGATGTAGATTCCACTGGAAAGTTTAGATGCGTCAAATTCTACAATGTACTGCCCTTCGTTGTTGTAGCCATTTACCAGTGTTGTAACTTCTTTTCCAAGTATATCATAGACTTTCAATACGACATTTCCTGCTTTAGGGAGCGAATAACTAATTCTTGTTGTTGGATTGAATGGGTTCGGATAGTTCTGTTCGAGAGCGTAGTCTTTAACTACAAGATTTTCATCTGTTACAACCACAGTTGGATTATCAAAATCCAAAATATTCATCCACACACTTGGAGAACCAGCAACAAATTTTGACCACGTTGTGTATATTTTTCTATTGCGTAACCTTAAACTCGGAAAAATATTATCTCCCGTTTGTAGCCTGTTTAATTGGAAATTCGTTCCGATTTTATTCATATCTGCTGAATACCGTTGCGCCATTAAATTTGAGCCATCTTCCCACGCGATTATAAAATTATCATCAGAATCTGTACTTGCCGAAACTTCACTCGCATCGGAAGCAAATTTTTCATTTACCTTTTTGACACCTCCAACGGATATTCCCTGTTCAGTAAATTCTTGGAAATAAATATTAGCTTTGTAGTTCGCTGTATCTCTTTCCCATGCAATAATAATATTTCCGTTCGCTCTGTGAAATACAGCCGGCTTGCTTATATATTTTATAGTCGAATCAAAATTCACATAGACGATTTTCGGTAAAATTGGATTTAAGCTATCATTACACGTAAATCCCACTATCTTAATAAGATTTGTTGAGTCTTTTTCCACCCACAATGCTAAATAACCTAAACCTGTAGATTTTCGAATAACGATTGGAGCCATTTCACTAATCTTAATCCATGAATTATTTAATACAGTATCAATAAGATAGGCTTTTCTTAATGGGGGAAAAAATATTTTATGAAAATATATGTCAGTATATCCTGGTCTAAATGATCGCGAACCATGACCAAACCACACTGGATATAAAATTGAGTCATTATGCCAAATAATTTCAGGCGCTCTTCGATAAGCGTCAATAAAAGTAGTATCTCCATCATCAATATGAAGTTCATTCGAGTAATCCAATCCATCTTTCAAGATTTTTCCTACTATGTACGTACTGAATATGGTAAAGTTTAAAGCTACTCGATCTTCCCAAACACAAGCAATCATTTTTTTGTTTATGGCAAGTTTTGGATCCGATGCTGCAATTGTAGATGAAATCCTTCTCGTTTGATAAACTATATTGCCAGCACTATCAAACGAAGAATAACGAACGCTTTTATCTCTTGTTTGAGCATTACACCAAACCATGTGTAAGTATCCGTCATTATCAAAATCAAAAAATGGTTTTAATGATGAATCAGCAATCATAAAGTCGCTCTTATACTGTGAATAGCTAATTGTAGATAATAAGATAAGCAAAAATATAAATCTTGTCTCTCGCATAAATGTTTCCTCGTTTCTTGTAAACAATAAAATAAAATTTTTTTGATGTTACAGACAAAAGTTGACCGTCATCTTTAAGATGACGGTCAACCGATCTGGCTTGATGATAGCTACTTTTGTAAAATCATTTTTTGAGTATTAACAGTATTTCCAGATTTCATCGTATAGAAATAAATTCCACTTGGCAATTGTGAAGCATCAAAATTCATTTGATAAAATCCGGCTTGTTTCATTCCTTCTACAATTGTTTCAATCTTCTGTCCAAGACCATTGTACAATTTTATAGAAACAAATTGTTCATCTGGTACAGAATATTTTATCGTTGTTGTCGGATTAAATGGATTAGGATAGTTCTGATACAGAGTCGGATTGGAAGGTAGTTGAACAATTTCAAATTGTTTATCCTGCTGACCAAAATACCGAACTCTGAGCGAAGATGATGCTACTGAAGTTAAATTCGTTAAATCTTTTGCTTTTACATAATACCATGCGCTGTACGGATTACTTTCGCTGATAACAAGATCGTAATCATCATATGTTGTTGTTGGCGCATTCACTTCGGCAATCTTCGTGTAATCGGATCCTAAGTCTCTCCACACTTCATATTTTGTTACATCCCATTCTGCAGCAGACCACGATAACCGCGGGTGTCCACTCACGTTTGAGTACGAAAGATTTTGAGGGGCAGAAGGAGGTTGAACTGCTTTGTACGCGTTAATCCTTCCGTACCCGAGATATTGATTCCATCCGTTACCATCATATGGAAAACGCGTGGCATCAATTTTATCGGTACTCTTTGTAATATAATCGCTCACTTGTTGAACTGTTAAATTTGAATTTAATGACAAAAGTAAACCACTAAGAGCAGCAGTTAGTGGTGCAGAAAAAGATGTTCCGTTGACATTGGTATATCCTCCATAATAATCTGTGGTTGTTATATCAAATCCAGGTGCGGACACATCTACAAATGACCCGTAATTCCAAACATCAACAAATTGTTCTACACTTTGGTTTAAGCCGGTTGCTGAAACTGCAATTACACCTGAGTAGGCTGCAGGCCAAGCAATAAATGGTATTTTACTGCAATCACATAATTCTGGATAGGGAGCAAACCATCCAGAATTCATACTCAAGTTCCCAGCAGATGCTATGCAAACAACACCTTGAGTAATAGCATTTGCAACAGCATCAGAAACTTCAGCGTAGTTATAGGGTTTTACAGAACCAACCCATTTTAATGGTTTTGGACAGCCTATTTCTACTAAATCTTCATACGTCACGGAATAGACAGTTCCAAAACTCATGTTAATAATATCTGAGTACCGGGCACACATATCAATCGCATTTACAATGGAATAATCAACATTGTACGAATTCAGTTTTATGTTAAAACCAAGTCCTGCTATACCAGTACTATTGTTCGTTTTTACCCCTGCAACGCCGGCAACCGCCGTTCCATGATAACCTGTAATTACTCCATCCGTCCTATTACTTTGACCTTGTAAATCTTCATGGTTATAATTTACACCTTGGTCTACAAGTCCAACAGTGATAGAAGAACTACCCGATGTAATATCCCACGCACTTGTTGCTTGAACTGCATTTAAATTCCATTGTCCGGGTGAACTGAACATTGGATCGCTTGGAGTATAGTTATAGACTACAGTTACTGCTTGATGGACATATTCAACCTCGGGAAGGTTTTTAAGTTGATTGATTATTTCTGTCACCGAAACCGGATTATCAAACCTCAAGTGATACACTTGTGATAAATCTTTGATCGTAACAGATTTTCCAGTTCGCTTATTGATTCGTGTTAAATTGTTTGGGTCAGCATTTTTGATACTCTTATCAAACCTAATCTTACCTGCTTTCTTTTCGATCTCTTTTAACACGTTTAGAGTACTTTGGAATTTACCATCGATCCTTTGAGAAAAAGATTTTGTGGTATCATCTGATGTAACAACTTTTTCTTTGAATTTAAGGACGATAGCATCTGAAAGCAATTCGTTCCCATCAATGTAAAAATTCGCTTCGGAAACGATGTTTGGTGGGTTTACAATTTTCTTTGGTTGGGCGCTAGCATTTGTCAAAACGATAGAAAACATTGCGAAAATGACTAATAGATGTTTCATAATCTTAACCCTTTCTAATTGGTCTGCAAACAAATAGTTAGTTAATATACGGTTGCAAACACAAAGACATCTTCCGTCGAAAGGCGGGCTTCAGGACGCTTAAAATGTTTGCGCAATACCCGTTTCCGGTGCCACAATCTCCAGATCGTTTTTTTATTTGTGTGATTTTGATAAACCTCCTTTCTTGGTTGTTAATCTTTGCTTGTTACTTTTTTTACGTCAGATCGGGTCTGAACACTATCCTCCGTGTTTTGAAATCCACCTCTCGTGTTCCGAACACCATCCTCTGTACTTTTTACTAAATTAATCTTGTTCAAAACACCATCATCCAAGTACAAAACAACATCTTTCGTGTTCCAAACTCGGATACACGCAGTTCTGAACTCGAACATTGGAGTAAAAAACTTGGAAAGCCGTGCTTTCTATTACTAAACAGAGAAAAAAATCTATAAAATTAGATTAGATTAGATTAGATTAGATTAGATTAGATTAGATTAGATTAGATTAGAACAATTTTGCTTCACGAAGTGATGGCTTAGCCACAATTACCTTGTTTCCTCCGAGCGAACTCACCACGTAATTGCTCCCGCTAATTTAATCTGGCGGAATTTTAGCAAGAAATAATTTAAGAGTCAAACAAAATTTTAACAAAGTTTTTGCTTTTCAAAGTCAGCCAAAAACTGATGTGCAAAAAAAACTGGCGCAATTGTTTCCCATAAATCCTACGCGAGCACAGTAACAACATTTTATAAAAAAATCAAGTGGTATTTTTTCAGTCATCAACGTCAGTGCAAACGGATGTCTGACGACGCTTTCCAGTCGTCTGACATCTTTACACCAAAACGTCAGACACTAAGAGCGTGTCAGACGTTTTATACGTGACATCAACTGCTACAGATACAAAAACCTTCATTCCGAACTTGCTTCGGAATCTACATTGGTGAAATTAGAAAATTTTCAAAGATGCTGATTCGCCACGGCGAATCAGCATGACGATTCTACTTTTGACACAGTCTCCATCCCTTCGGGGCTATAGTTTGTAAAAATAAAAGAGCGACTTACCACGCGTGGTGAGTCGCTCTTTTTGTTTGTGGAAAAACTGCTGAAGTCTTAAAGATTTTTATCTTGTTCCCAAACTCTGTTTGGGAACACAATGTAAGCGAAGTTCCACTTCGCAAATTGAAGAAACAGAGTTTCGCACTTTCAACGTTCCCAAACGGAGTTTGGAACTCTATATTTACTTCGTCAGCATCATCTTTCTTACCGAAGTAAACGAACCGGCTTGCAGTCTGTAAAAGTATAAACCGCTGCTCAATTGATATTGAGAAGTTGAAAATTGATAAGTATATGAACCTGCATTCTGATTTCCATTTATCAATGTAGCAACTTCTCTTCCAAGCACATCATAGACTTTTAATGATACGTGATTGCTCACTGGTAACTGATAACTGATCACTGTAGTCGGGTTGAACGGGTTCGGATAATTCTGTGAAAGCATCAGCATATGAGGAACAGCAATTTCCACCTGCACAGATTTCGAGTATTCAAATTTTCCGTCGCGGTCAATTTGCTTGAGTCTGTAAGAATATTTTCCCGCAGGAATATCTTTTTCTGTGTATGAATATTCTTTTGGCGTATTGGAAGTTCCCACGCCTTCAACGAAACTTATCTTTTCCCACTTCCCACTTTTCACTTTTAAATTTTCACTTCTTTCAACTTCAAACCCGTAATTATTCACTTCCGTCGCTGTGTTCCATTGTAGTTCAACAGTGTTTCCTTTCGGTGATGCACTAAACGAAACCAACTCCACCGGTAGCGGTGAGGCTCCTTCGTTTGTCGTACCGAGTGTATAGTATCCGTCAGCAATATCGTTGGCATTAGCAGAGAATTCAACTTGATCTGTATTCACAATGCTTGTTCCAGTAACAGTTGTCTCAGAGAAATTGCCGCTTGTGCCGCTGCGATAGAGGAGTCGGTAGTTTGTTGCCGTAGTCGGCGTTCCTCCGGCATAATCCCCGAAATCAAATGCGATTTTCAGAGTGTATGTCGAAGAACTTGTTTTGTCAAAATACCAAATTCTTGACCAACGCTTCGTTACAGAACTGACCACATCAGATGTCGTCAGACCAGTTCCATTGTTGTGACCAGCCAAAAGATAATCGCCCGCGTTGAATGTGCCGCCCTGCGTTAGCACAAGTGCGCCATTCTGGGAAGCACCTGCAACACCATCGGATTCTTTACCGATGCCGATAACGTTGTTACCATACGTTGAACCTCCGCCATATTTAGTTCCAGAAAAGGAAATGTTCCATTTCGCTCCAAGATAGCTTCCAACAATAATCCTTTCGGCAGAATTAAGTTTTACATTGTATATAATCACCTCTCCAATTTCGCCATTCCATAACGAAGTATTCGAAGCCGATCCTCCTATTGTTCTTTCAGGATTCCCAACCCCGATTGCACTTCCGTACGTGGTTGCAGAAGATGTAATTTCGTTCCCGCCATTTAAATTCATGGTCAGTATTGCCGTCCCAGTACCAGCGGTCAAATTTGCATCATAGATGTAAGACGTTCCGGTACTCAGTGCTGTAATCCCATCTGCAGTATGAAGGGCATCTGCGGCATCATAATAGTTGAGTTTGTTGCCATTTGTTTCAAATGCTGTATAGCCTCCGCCAGCACCAGCGCAATAAATAACTCGGTAGCCCGTAAGGTTTGCTGGCTTCACCAGGCAAAAGAAGGTACATGGTGCATTATTGGTTAACACTGAATTGTTCGGTAAGTTAAAAACGTCGTTGACGCCGTCAAAGGTAATTGTTTCGCGAGAATTAATACCCGTTACATTATTCGTCGGTTGTTTGTTGGCTGTACCTTGTGTGCCATGGTTTGTGTTACCGCTCTTGTCGCTCCATTGTGATACAGTCGTACTGTTCAGCGATTTTGAAGTGGCATCTGCTGCATCGAGCCAGAGTTTTAGGGAACTGGTGCCATCTGTTTTTCCAACACCTCCTGGTCCTGTTTGTGCCATTGCTATGGAACCGAAGACAACGAAGAAAAGAAGAAAACGTTTCATAAGACCTCCTATAAGTTAGTTGAAATAATGGATTGATAGCGTACTGATGTCATCACTTCAAGTGATTCGCCGCGGCGAATCAGTTTGTGAAAAATGACAAATCTTACTTTGTTAACAGTCCCGCAAACCGCGCGGGACGCAAACAACGCGCTGATAAAATGATTCGCCGCGTCGAATCATTTTATCAGCATCATTTTTTTTACCGAAGTAAACGAACCGGCTTGCAGTTTATAAAAATACAGACCGCTGCTCAATTGATATTGAGAAGTTGAAAATTGATAAGTATACAAACCTGCATTCTGGTTTCCATTCACCAACGTTGCAACTTCTCTTCCAAGAACATCGTACACTTTTAATGATACCCTCACCCCTTCCCCTCTCCCACTGGGAGAGGGATTAAGGGAGAGGGGAATTTGAAATTGAATTGTTGTAGAAGGGTTGAACGGGTTCGGGTAATTTTGCGATAGACTGTACGAACCCGGAATCTCATTATTTATTTTTTCTACACTCATCAGCACATCTGTTCCGCCTGCTTCCTGATAGCGTGCGGCAAATTCCTGCAAATATAAATTTGCCAAACGCGGGCTTTGGAAGATTAGAGTGTTTTCATTATTCGATGTTTCTGCTGAACCGCTCCAGTTATGTGAACCGGTAATAACATACTGTTGCGAAGCATTTCCATCGGCATCAATAATTCCATATTTATGATGAAGCAATCCGGTCAGCGCTGTACCTTTCAAACGAACATCAAGCCCTCGTGCGACAAGTGTATCAAATACCGAACCCTGATCAGTTCTATTATCCATCAAACCATGAATTTTAATTCCGGCTTGTTTTTTCGAAATCAACGCAGTCGCAATATCATTTCGTGTAAAAGTTAACAATGCAAAGTTCACAGAACTTTTTGCTTTGTTCACAGTCTTGATAAGTTGACTTGTTGTTCGATCGGATGGACTGAAATACAATTCAACCGGCATTCCTTTCAGAACAAAATAATGCGGAGTGTTGTCATACTTTCGCGCACCGAATCGCGAGTTCGCTGCATCCGGCGTTTCAGTAGTACTTCCCCACATCTCACTGAATTCAACTGTGTACGCATTTGCCAACGCCTTGTCTTGAATCTCAGCAATATTTTGCGCGTCGTTATTTGTTCCGGGATCAGTCGCATTCCATGAACCTACAAAAACCCAATCATCAGTTTCGCTTGTCGTATCCTGATTATCAATGACGATGAACTTGTTATGCATTAATCCGGCACCGGCATTTGTCGCATCGAAACCATCATCAATAACTGTGATGCCGCCGTTCTTTAATGTTGACCACGGCGCAGTTGATTGGTTATCTTTTTCGCCGATGACACGAACTTTTACTCCGCGACTTTTTGCTGCAATAAGAGCGTTTGCAATATTTGCTCCGACAGTTCCGCTCAAACTATATAGCGCAACATCAATTGAATATGTTGCTGCATTCATACGGCTAATAACCTTTGAAGAAAGGTCTGCTGTCTGTGCATTCTCGCCGCGCGAAAGAGTTGTCTTTACACTTTTACTAAAATAGACATTCACTTGTCCACTCGAATTTTGCGATGAGGTTGAGACAATATAATTTGCGGTGTATGTTGCGCCTGCATCATTCGCAGAACCGATCCGAACATTATACAAAGTAGCGGATTGTAATCCGCTCACCGTTACGCTGTGGTTTGTAACTTTGTTCGTATCCGAAACCGTACCTGTGTATGTAGTTTTTCCGTAATTCACAGTTGAAGTTCCAGCCACATCAGTTGTCCAATTAAATGTTACATTAGTCGGAGTAATATTTGATTCGTACGGAACAACAGAAGTAATGCGGGGACCAGCACCTTCTACAATAATATCTTGATACGAGCGTGGGAGAATTTGATAACTCGTTAAAAATTGTCCGAGTGCGCCGACAACATCAAACTTTCCATTTGGAATAGGCAGGTTGGCAAGATTAGTGCGTGAGCTGATGCGGATTTCAAGAGTATCGTTGCCGGCAATCAATTTATAATTTGAACCGGAACCGGTTGTATTCCATGCAGACGCAGGTGCTCCTGTTGTTGTGATGACACTTGTAATATTATTGATACGAACCATTCTGCTTTCGTACGGCTCTGCTGCTGTTTGTAATTTTATTTGAGGAATGCTCACCGTGAGTGTATCAAAATTATTTCCTTCACTTATTTTTTCGAGAATAGTACACGGTGTTAATTCGAAAAGTTCGTTGTACGGCGCAACAAGACCGAGCAATACAACACCATCGCCTCGTTGCACGTTGTTCGAAACGCTGGAATCGAACAACGCCATTCCCGTAGTTGCATCCTGCAAATAAGAAGGTCCACCAAATTCGTTTGCTACTGTAATAACTCCGCGCACAACTGTCCATTTTCCAAGAAGAGAATGCAGACCGTTTGATTCTTTTCTTTTTACAACGCTTAATGGACGCGGCGAACCATACACAAGCATCTTCGGATTTGTTTGAATTGGCAAATATGTAACGCCGTCTTTACTGCTGCTTATTTTAAATACAAATTCATCCGTCGTATCAGCAGCAGTAACACCCGACATTGTGAGAATAAGACTATCAGCAGCGCCAAGAGCAAAGTTTGATAACGATATCGTATCACCCGAAAATGTAAGTGATACAGTATTCGGAACAACAGTGATTGCAGTGTTGCTGCTTTTTAACACGGGAATTTTTTCAATCTTCATCCCGCGTATTGTGTCAGTTGCAGATTTAATTACTAATTGAAGATCAGTCGGTGTTGAAAATTTCCATCTCGTTGGCGTAAGCAGACCAATGCCCGCTCCTTTGGCAGACGGAGTCGCATCATAATACAACTCAACAAATTCGTTGGCGAATGTAGAGGCATCCGAAAACTCACTGATGATGAGTTTGCCGGTTGCGGTGTTTGTCATTCCTGTTCCCGGATTTCCTGTTGTGGCAGCAGCACGAATCCAACTTGCTTCCAGATTTGCCGCCGCGCTTGCATTAACGCGCCGTAAAGATTGCGCAGCCGGGTTTGCAAGCATTGCAACCGTAGGACCATCTAACACAGCGCTTGCAGCATTTTGCAGAGTATATATTTCATCGCCGTTTATTGTTGGAAAACCATTGCCTTTTATTACATCTGTTCCATTTATGAAACCAACATTTGCCGCTAATGTTGTTGCCCAAAATGATTCGAATGATGCTTTGGTTGCGTTACGAGCAACGATGAGGTAGCCACCGGGTTCGATTGTTGTTCCAGCCGGAAGTGTAATAGTTAATGAAGCGTTTGCCTGAACAATTTTATAACCGGAAATATCTAAAGATTGCGCGGATGTTTGGAAAGAAAAAAAGAGTGAGAATGCAGTAACAAATAAGAATTTTTTCATAAAGTTGTTTCCTTTCATTTTTAATGTAAGGATATTTTTTCGTGAAAAAAAAAGTAGTTTAAATAAAATGAAAATAAAAAAGCCCGGCTTCAGAAAGAAATCGGGCTTACTTTCACAATTAGTTATTAACTGATGTTACGCAAAGTTCAACTTTTATAAGAAAAAAGAACGATTTAAAGAATAATAGAACACGGATAACGCTGATGTTGACAG
>CAYHZL010000051.1:0-18616 GCA_964361075.1 uncultured Chitinophagaceae bacterium | reverse complement strand
TGAAAAGGGGGTGTCCCGATTTGTTTTTTAATCGGGACGGGGGATTCGTTTTTTTGGAAATACCGAAATTACAAAAAAAAACGCTGAGCAGTTACATATTTTTAATCTTTTAAGTCTTTCAATCAGTAAACCCTTGAAGGTGGCAAAGTCCCGAAGGGATGGCTTCGCCACCATCCCTTCGGGGGTTGTTCGTTTCGCTGGTTTTTCAGCGAGAACTATTTAGATCATCTCTGATAATAATTCGGGACGCGGACGAGGAATGACAACCATGTTTACCAACATTCCCTTTTTTCCAATAAGCTTTGCACCGGAATCGACTGCGCTTTGTACCGCTGCAACATCTCCGGTCAATGTTACAAACGCTTTTCCTCCGAGCGCCATTGCCAATCGTATTTCGATAAGTTGAACATTCGCCGCTTTTACCGCGGCGTCCGCTCCTTCGATCAACGATGCAACAGAAAATGCTTCGATGATGCCAAGCGATTCCAGCACTTCTACTTTTGATGTTCCGCTGATCGCTGGAAAAATAGATTCGTGCACATTAGGAATGACGAATGAATCAATCAAAGAAAAATCTCCCACAGATCGTCCGACGTTCACACTTGCTTCAACCGAGGAAACATCGCCCCGCACCATCACCATATATTTTCCGGAACAAATAGAACGCGAGAGAATAAGTTCTGTATCCGCCGCTTTGAGCATTGCATCTGCAACCTGATATCCCGCCGCAACACTGCTGAGTTCAATAAGACCGATGGAATTTTTTGCCATAATAGTTTCCCTTTTTATGCGGCGGTAATTTCAATGAATGATTCAGTACTGTTCGATACGGCTCCATCGATACTTGCGTGAATGTTTACACCAAGATCTGATTCGCCGACTGTTGCCACAACATTTCCTTTGCGTAATCGGTCGCCGACATGTACGATTGGATTTGCCGGTTTTCCAACATGCTGTGATAAGTTTATCTTTACTGAGCGCGGATAAAATTCACGGTTATTGAACGGCGTATCACAATCTTCTACACCGAGACGTTTCCGCAATTGCGACTGCGGCACTCGCCGCATTTCTTTCATTGGATGAACGCGCACTTCTTTTTGCTGTACAAATTTTATTCCTTCTTTTTTCATTTCTTTTTTTCCCTGATCACACGCTTCTTTTGGAAAAAGATCTTCAGGGCATGCATACAGTGTGCACAACCCGCACGAGCAACAAAGTTCCGCCCATTGATTCCAATGTTGTGTTCCCATCTGTGTGAAACCAAGACTCCGCATAACTTTGTGCGGCTGCACTTCATAGCCAAGCAAATATCGCGGACAAAATTCTGTACAATAACTGCATTGATCACACGCCGATTTTCCGATGCGGTTCATTGTTGATTGAGATTGGTTCTTTCGTGAGACAAGAAAATGTTCTTTCGGTAGAAGGATCAATCCCGCGGTAGTTTTCGTAACGATAGTATCCAGATCGAACGAAAGAGTTCCCATCATCAATCCGCTGATGAAAATTCCAAATTCGCCGACGGTTGCACCGCCCGCAGCCTCGATCACTTCGCGAAATGAAATTCCAATTGGAACACGAAATGACGAAGGAGTGTGAACAGATCCGGCAATGGAAATGAATTTTTCAGTAACAGGAATATTGTGCGATGCTTGGTGGATGTTGAACAATGTTTCAACATTGTTGACAACACATCCAACATTCAACGGAAGCCCTGCAGGAGGAATCAATCTTCCCGTTGCAGCATACACAAGTTCATATTCATCTCCCGATGGATAAAAATCTCCGAGCAGAGAAAATTCGACAGCGCTGTTTTTTTTAATGAAAGGAGTCAGCGCATCGATCGCCTCGTGATGTTTTTCTTTCACACCGAATTTTCCCTGACGCGCACCGGTTGCATTCATCATCAACATCATGCCGTTCACGATCTCTTCGGGAAAATGCTGCATCAACTCAACATCTTTATGGATAAGCGGTTCGCATTCTGCGCCGTTGGCAAGAACAAACTCCACCTGCGATTTTGCTTTTACGTACGTCGGGAATCCCGCGCCGCCCGCACCAACGACACCGTGTTGTTTTAATTGCTCGTTGAGCATAAATATCATTTCAATGTTGATGAGTAGTTGATGAGTAGTTGATGAGTAGTTGATGCTTAAAAAGTCTTGAATAAATCATCCCCGCAGCAAGCTGCGGTGTATTTGCTACGTCACCCTGAACTTGTTTCAGAGTCTACAGTATAGATGCCGAAACAAGTTCGGCATGACGATCCATAATACGACGCAAGTCCCGAAGGGATCACTTTGTGACGTCGGGGTATTATACCCAGTAGAGAATAAAAAATACTTCAGCAAATTCTCGGCAGTTGTTCGCCGGTTATCATATCTACTACGCGCATACTGCCGATGCGAGTTTTCATCGTAACAACGGAAGGATGTTCAGCGACAACGCTGCCGATGATTGCAGATTTTTTTCCCAACGGATGTGCGCGCATCGCAGCGAGAATTTTTTCTGCATCCTGCTGCGCAACAAACGCAAGCAGTTTGCCTTCGTTTGCAACATAGAGCGGATCAAATCCAAGAAGCTCGCACGCACCGCGCACATCTTCCCGCATCGGAATTGCATTTTCGGAAATTGAAATGCCGACATGTGCGCTTTCTGCAATTTCATTTAACGCACTGGCAACACCGCCGCGCGTCGGGTCGCGCAAAACATGAATTTCTTTGCTCGCATTCATCATCGCCGCAACTAATCCGTTCAACGGCGCAGTATCACTCACAATTTGTGTCTCAAATTCCAATCCTTCGCGCACAGACATAATTGCAATACCGTGATCGGCAATTGTTCCGCTCACAATAATTGTATCGCCAACTTTTGCATTGCACGGATTAATATCAATTCCATTTTCAATAACACCAATGCCGGAAGTGTTGATAAAAATTTTATCTCCTTTTCCTTTGTCCACAACTTTTGTATCGCCGGTTACCAATTGCACACCGGCATTCTGTGCGGCACGTTGCATCGTAACAACAATGCGCCACAATTCATCCATCGGCAATCCTTCCTCTATTATAAAGGCAGAAGAAAGATACAGCGGACGCGCTCCGCACATTGCCAAATCGTTCACCGTTCCGTTCACCGCAAGCTCGCCAATAGTTCCGCCTGGAAAAAAAATCGGATTGATGACATACGAGTCCGTGGAGAATGCAAATCGTTTTCCATCAACAGAAAAAATTGCACCATCATGAAGCGGTGCAAGCAGTTCATTCTGAAATTGTGATGCCATCATTTTTTGAATCAACTGATGCGTCAATTTTCCGCCGCTGCCATGTGCAAGCAAGACGTTCGGATATTCCGCAATCGGAATGGGACAAGCAAGACCGCTGAATTCAATTTCATTTTCTTTTTCATTCTCTTTCATATCTCACGCAACTTTCGGTTGTGCTATTTTTTTGTAATGGAAGTATGCGGCACACGCACCTTCGGAAGAAACCATTGGTGCACCGAGCGGATGTTCCGGTGTGCATTGTGCGCCAAATGCAGAACATTCGTGCGGCTTTTTCATTCCTTGCAGTACTTCTCCCGCAATACACAACGGCGATTCCTGAATGGAAATGTTTTCCAGATGAAATTTTTTCTCAGCATCGAACAGCGCGAACTCATCATTCAAAATATATCCGCTGTTCGGAATTTCCCCGATGCCGCGCCATTTTCTATTTCCGGTGCGGAATATTTTTTTTAGTAACTGCTGTGCAGGCATATTTCCTTCCCGTGTAACGGAGCGTGAATATTGGTTTTCCACCTCGCACCGTTTCTCTTCCAATTGTTTCACTGCCATAAAAATTCCATGCAAAATATCCACCGGCTCAAAACCCGTTACAACAATCGGCACTTTATATTTTTCGGCAAGAGGAAAATATTCTTCGTATCCCATAATAGTGCACACATGTCCCGCGGCGAGAAACGCTTGCACTCTATTTGTTGAAGAAGAAAGAATTGCTTCCATCGCTGGCGGCACAAGTACGTGTGAACACAGAATAGAAAAATTTTTCAGTCCGAGTTGTTTCGCTTGCCACACAGACATTGCATTGGGCGGCGCGGTGGTTTCAAATCCGACAGCGAAGAACACAACTTCTTTATCAGGATTCTGCTGCGCAATCTTCACTGCATCAAGCGGAGAATACACCATGCGCACATCGCCCCCTTGCGCTTTCACGCTCAGCAAATCTTTCGTCGCACCCGGCACACGCAACATGTCGCCAAACGATGTGAAGATTACGCCGGTGCGCGATGCGATGAGAATTGCTTTCTCAATAATTTCGAGCGGCGTAACACACACCGGACAACCCGGTCCGTGCACAAGTTCAATTGTTTCCGGCAAGAATGCTTCAATGCCGGACTTCACAATTGTGTGCGTTTGTCCGCCGCAGATTTCCATAATCGTCCACGGCTTCGTCGTGATGGCGTGAATGCGTTCGGAAATATTTTTTGCTGCGGCTTCGCTGCGGTATTCGTCAACGTACTTCATGGCAATTGTTTCTCCCTCTGAAGTTTCAGTTCTTCTTCCGATTCCAATTCATCCAGAGCGCCTTCAATTTCCTGAAAAAGTTTCAACGTCTCCACCGCTTCTTCCTCATTCACTTTTGAAATTGCAAAACCGACGTGCGCCAACACATACTCGCCGATTTGTATATCGGGCAGCCATTCCATGCAGATGTTTTTAGTAATGCCGCCAAAACTTACTTTGCCCATCAATGGCTCGGCGCCGTGCTGTATATCCAAAACTTTTCCGGGAATTGCTAAGCACATGGTATTTATCCTTTCTCAAGAAATTAAAAAAAAATATTTAGAAACATCCGAAAAAAATAGAATTATGTCATTGCGAGACGTTTTTTGTCGAAGCAATCTTGTGTTTCGTTTTTTTGAGAAGATTGCTTCGTCTCCGCCTGCGGCGGATCCTCGCAATGACTTTTTCAGAGGTCTCACTTATTTTCTCATCGCTGCATACACTTGTCCCAGCGCGATACCGCCATCGTTTGTCGGCACACGCTGATGCCAATACGGTTGAAAATTTTCTGACTGTAATCGCTGCACGACTAATTCCAACAGATATACATTTTGAAAACATCCGCCGGAAAGAACTACTCGCTGCTCGCCGGTTTTTTTTGCAACGGCAACAATTATGTCCGCCATTGTGTTATGAAATTTTGAAGCAATGTAGCCAATTGTTTTCTTATTTGCCAAATCAGAAAGTATCGCATGCACCATCGGTTCCCAATCAATACATAAAGAAGCATCGCGTTGAGTATTCGTCGCCGGTTGCTCGTTGATTGCAAATGGATAGCGCTCATCGTTTCGATGGAGTGTTGCTGCATATTCAAGTTCAATTGCAGCTTGCCCTTCGTAACTGCTGATTTGTTGAAGAGCAATAAGCGATGCGACCGCATCGAAGATGCGCCCCGCGCTTGATGTGAGCGGCGAATGAATTTTTTTTACAAGCATTTGCCGGAGTATTTTTTGTTCTTCTTTTGTAAATGCTTGAAGAGAACATAGTTCGCTCATCTCAAACATTTTTTCGCAGAAGATTTCGTACAACATTCCGAGTGCAACACGTCTCGGCTGTTTAATTGCTTGTTCACCACCCGGCAATGGAAATGTCCGAAAAGTTGCTGTTCGACGAAAAGAATGTTCGTCAGTCAATAAAAATTCTCCACCCCAGATCGTGCCATCTAATCCGAAGCCGGTTCCATCCCACGAAACACCGAGCACACTGCCATGCAATTCATTTTCAGCCATGCACGATGCAACATGCGCGTAGTGATGCTGCACTTCCTCCGTTGGAAGATGTGCTGCCTTCGCAAATTTTGTGGAGAGATATTCAGGATGCGCATCGCACAAAATTTTTTGCGGAACAGCTTCATACATTTTTTGAAAATCGTGAATCACTTTTTTGAATGCGTTGTGCGCTTGTACCGTTTCTAAATCACCAATGTGTTGACTGATAAAAATATTACTGCCGTTTGATAAAGCAATTGTATTTTTTAAATGCGCGCCGACTGCAAGCACTGTGTCTTCATTTTCCGTTCGGATGTAAATCGGCAGCGGTGCATAACCGCGTGCGCGACGCATGAGCATTTCGCGTCCGGCTACAATGCGCACAATCGAATCATCGCAGTGTCGTTCAATCGGACGATTGTGAACCAGAAATAAATCTGCAATGCCGTGTAATCGTTTTACTGCATCATGCTCGTCAATACAAATCGGTTCATCAGAAAGATTGCCGCTCGTTGCCACAACAGGAAATCCGCATTTATGTAAAAGAATATGATGCAGCGGCGTGTACGGAAGCATCGCACCAAGATACGGATTGCGCGGCGCGACCAATAATGAAATGTGTGTCTGTTCGACATTCATTTTTTTTTGCAGCAACACAATCGGTGATTCCGGCGAACGCAATAAATATTTTTCCAACTCGCTCACTTCACATTCGTGCACAATACTTTCGAGCGATGGAAACATTACCGCCAGCGGTTTTTCTTCACGGTGTTTTCTTTGCCGAAGTTGTTTCACGGCAAATTCATTTTTTGCATCAACCATCAGATGAAATCCGCCAAGACCTTTTACTGCTACAACTTTTCCTTCAGCAAGCGCTGTTACCGTTTCTTGCATTGCAGTGTGATGTGAAGAAAGTTTTTTTCCTTGTTCATCCCACAACTCAAGGTGAGGTCCGCATAGTGGACACGCATTCGGTTGAGCGTGAAAACGTCTGTTGGCTGGCGTGTGATATTCGAGCGAACATTCTTTGCAAAGTGTAAATGGTTTCATCGTCGTGTTGTCGCGGTCGTACGGCAATGATTGAATAATGGTGAATCGCGGTCCGCAGTTGGTGCAATTGGTAAACGGATATAAGTAGCGGCGGTTGGAAGAATCAAAAATTTCGGAAAGACAATCGGGACATGTGGCGCTATCAGGAAGAACAAGAGTGGATATTTTTCCTTCGTTCGCGCTTTCACGAATTTCGAATTGAGAAAAACCAGCGGCATCAAGAAAAGAATGTTCGCAACTTTGAATGAACGCACGCGGAGGTTTTTCGTTTTGTACGCGAAGTAAAAAGTGATGGAGCGTATTTTTCTCGCCTTCCACTTCAATAAAAACACCTTGCGTTGTGTTCGAGACCCAGCCTTTCAGTTTCAACTCTTCCGCAAGGCGAAAGACAAACGGACGGAAACCAACGCCTTGCACAGCGCCGCGAATTATTATTTTGAGCCGAAGAACATCGTGTGTCATAATTCAAGTATGCAAATCAATACACTATTATGGGCAGTTCTAAAAACATTGTTGTCATTGCGATCCGCCGAAGGCGGAGAAGCAATCTTCATTTCTGTGTGATAGAAGGAGATTGCTTCGGTCGTTCCTCCCTCGCAATGACAATTTTTTTAGGTTTTTAGAGATGCCCTTATGTTACTGTTGGAAAATCGTCCAATTCAATTTCGGCGACGTGCAATTCCGTTCCCGCAACAACGCGCGTCTCATTGCTGCCGCATTTCTGACAAACGGAAAAACCATATTCGCTCGCGGAAGTAGTGTTGCACGACGCGCATTGCAGCAAAAAAGGAATGTCGTTAATTTTCAACTTCGCATTGCACAGCGGCGTATCAATAATAACTGCATTGAAACAAAATTCCAGCGAATCAACAACAACACCGGAATGCTGCCCGATGTTCAATGATACTGTTTTTACCGCGTGCCTCTGCTCTTCGGCAACGTAGCTGTTAATTGTTTCAACAATACTTTGTGCGATGGAAAGCTCGTGCATAGTTGATGGAGTCTAAAAATTTATTGTAGGGAACTAAAGTCACGCATATGTCATGCTGAACTTGTTTCAGCATCCCAAAATAGCTCAAAGCCAAAGATTCCGAAATGCCGCTGTACGGCATCCCGTACAGCGGGACAAGTTCGGAATGACGATGTATGTGTTTTAGTTGTTTTGCGTAACTTCAGTTAGGGAATTCAAAATTTTCCACACTGCTTCTACAATTGTGGGGAGTGAAGCTTCAACTTCCGGTGAAAGATCCATTACCATTGAACGCATTTCGTAAATCGAAATCGTAATCAAAAATATTTTGGGAAGTGGTGCCGAAAGTATGGCTGTCTCAATCAAATCGCGCAGACCAATATCGTGTGCGCTTAACGTTCGTGGAAAGTCTGTTGCAAACTGCGGTTGTATCACACTCAACGTTCCAACTGCTTTCTCATCAATAGTCGCATCAATTAAAATAATCGGGTCATACTCATGGAAATAGGAAAGCAGATGAAATCCGCCGGTGCCGCCATCAACACATTGTACTGTAGCCGGAAGTTTTTCTTTTTCAAGCCGGACAATTGCATGCACACCAACGCCTTCGTCTCCCATAAGAAGATTACCGATGCCGAGAATTAATGTTTGTTTATTAGTGCTCATACTGTTTGCTGAGCCAGAGGCTCATCAGCCTTCGGCTGAAATGAAAACATTGCGGCGGGTATTATTTCTTTGCTCATGTTCTAACCGGTGTAAAAATTTTGAAATGTAAGGTTAGTCCCTCTGCCAGAAATATAGTCCATCTTTTTTCTGTTATCAAGATAAAAAGAGAGGTAACTACGACTCAGCAGATGCTGACTTACTAATAGAACACGTGAGTAGTTACGAAATTACTTGAGCAGTAATAATTTTTTCATTTGCACGTTGCCATTAAACTCCAGCCGTGAAAAATACAATCCCGTTGTTAGCTTCGATGCATCAAATACCGCTTGATGAATTACGCCTGCTTCGGCTTCTCTATTATAGAGCGTTGTCACTTCCTGACCGAGTGTGTTAAATATTTTCAGCGTTGCTCGTCCGGTTGATGGAACTGTGAATTCAATAGTCGTTGTCGGGTTGAATGGATTTGGATAATTCTGCAGCAACTCAAATGTTTTTGCCACTTGCCCGACTATTACTTCTGCTTCCTTTGAATATTCAAACTTTCCATCTCGATCAATTTGCTTTAAGCGGTACAAATATTTTCCGACGGACAAATTTCTTTCAGTGTAGGAATATTCTTTCGGTGCGTTTGAAGTTCCGCTTCCTTCAACAAATGCTACTCGACCCCACCCTTTAATTCCCTCCCCTGTAAGGGGAGGGTTAGGGAGGGGTTTTCGTTCTATTTCAAAACCGAAGTTGTTCGTTTCGGTTGCAGTCGTCCAGACAAGTAGAATATTTTTTTCTTTCACAGTTGCTGTGAATGATGCCAGTTGAACCGCAAGCGGAGCGGTGCCAGTTGCTGATACACCCGAAGAATAATTATAAGCTTTGTCGAATGTAAATATTGCATAGCTATATGTGGTTCCATCAGTCAACAATCCTGTATCAGTAAAATTTGTAGAAGTTCCGATATACGCTACGGTTCCATCTCCAATTGTATTACCGACAGAATAAATTCCATTTACGTTAGGAGTTCCTGTTGGGGCTGTTCCAATTTTTCGAATCACTAAATATCCTCCGCTATCTACACCACCAGAAGCCGCAGTCCATGAAACAGAAAGCTCTCCGGAATTCGATGTTTGGTTTACAACAGGCGATGATGGTAAATTTGGTGCAGTGTTATCAACTGTTGAAGCAGCGTAAATACAAAAATCATCTATGTAAACATCTCCGCCGTTACCGATTGCCTTGGTTTTTATTACTCCGGCAATAGTTGTCGCAGCCGTCTTTGTTGTTGGTGCATAAGTAAATTTTTCCCATGTGTCGGCAACTGCGATAATATCGTAATCGCCTGTCTTTGCAACTTCCGTTCCGCCTCTAATATATCCGTAAAGTTGAACTTGAGTATTGATTCTGCTTGGTGATTTTATATAAAATTGCACATACCATTTGTTTGTATCAGAAGGTATAGTAAATACAGGAGTATAGATGCGCTGCATTGTTGTGAATGTCATAGTTACTTTTAATGCATTCGTTCCACTACGCACATTCACTGTTTCATTTGCCAATGTAATAGTAGCGTGCTCTTTACTCCACTTTCCAGCTTGCGGTGTTGAATAGACTGAAGCATTATCTATTATTGTCGCTGTCCCTTCTAACCCGCCATCTGAACCAAGATATGATTGTGCTTTAGAATAAATACTAACTATCAGTAATAAACTTACAACCAAAAATCCATTTCGGAATATTTTCATTGTAATCTCCTCCTTAAAAAAATATTAATTACATGGTATAAAATATCATGGAATGATTTATGACTCTGATGCGCATTAAAAATGCATTGTATCTGTGCTGGCGATCCTAATACCAACAAACTTAAAATTTTTTCTATTTCTTAGGATTACAAAGGCGAGTGGTGTACTGCGCCCCTTTTTTTTGATTTTATTTTTTCAATAAATAACTGAAGTTATGCACAATAGCAAAAAGTATTTTACACTATTCTTTTTTCTGTCTCAATATTCAAGTGAAACTTTTTTTCAAGCGGCAGAAATTCCTGCAACTGTCGCGCCACGACCAAACCACCTTCATGTTCTGGAATAACTACTGCATCTACTCCGGCATTTTTCATCGCTTCTGCATAGCGCACTTTGTCCATAGGCGGAGATTCACAGATTTTTGGCAGCGGTGCTTCGGCGCCATTCGCCTCAATTTTCTTGCTCGCCGCTCTCTTTTCCTTCCAACACTGTTCCAAAGGAATGGCTTCGCCATAATACGTTCTTCATGGTTGGTAAGAATATTTGTAACTGTCATGTTTCACAAGATTGTTGATGTGAGTTGATTATAGTTGTTTTTATAGCATCCCGACCTTTTTCAAAGCCTCTTGCATCACCTTGTTGGTTTTTGCAAATTCGCGCAGGGCGGTAAGCGTCTTCTCATCAAATTCTGCCAACTCTTTCGCCTGACGCGCAACGGGGGCAAGCGCAGTACGGCGGTCCCAGATGACAAAGCCGACCAGAGCAAACATCCCGCTCAAGAGCACTCCAAAGCCTGTCACCATCGTTGAGCGCATCTCAACAATGTCAGTCCTCAGGTCGTCAATGCGTTTGTTGGTATCGTCAATGCGCCTGTCTAAGTTTTTCACTCCCTCCTCAACCCGAATCAGTCGTTCTTCTGTAGCGGGCTTAGCCTGTCCCCACGCCGTTGCGCTCAGCATCATCACAACAATCGTTGCAAAAAAAACGTATTGAAATATTTTCATCGCAAACATCCTTTCACTTTAATTTAATCAGAGTTATTGTCGTTTTGCTTATACGCAATGTCATGTATTATTTTTTTTAGTGCAAGTTAAAAAATTAAGTAACTGCTCGTACTATGTGCCAGTCATGCCATGAGTGTGTCTTATTAAGACCAACGAAACATCAATTTTTTATGCATCTTACAAATAAACTCATGGCATGACTTTGCTTAACGACTTGTCCGCTCAACGAGTTGAGTCTTCAACCGCTCTCTTTTCCTTCCAACACTGTAATACGTTCTTCATGGTTGGTAAGAATATTTTTAATTTCTTTTTGAAAGCCCGAAATCATTTGCATCATCAGTTCAAAATATTTTGTCATCTTGGCATCGAGCGCATCAGTTCTTGCGTCAGACCGGTTGAATCGGCTGTCGGTGTAGTCTTTCATGGATTGAGTTGACGTCTCAATCTTTGTATCGAGGCGCTTCTCCACGCCGTCAATTTTTGTGTCAAGGCGGTTAATTTCCCTTTTGAGAATTTGTGGAGTAACATACTTTGGTGTTGTGGTCTTTTTCTTTATCATATTTTTCTTTCCTGTTCGTTTAGAAAACAGATGAGGTGATTGATCGCTGTCCCCACGCCGCCACGCTCAACATCATTACAATACGTGCTGCAAAAAATCCGTAACGGAAATTTTTCACCACTGCATCCTTTCACTTTTTTAATGAGAGTTTTTGTTGTTTTGCCTATACGCAATATCATGTATTATTTTTTTTAGTGCAAGTTAAAATATTATGAACAAACGAATATAATCAGACAAATTTGACTTTTTATTACAGGGCATTTCTACTACCAGTGATGCCATCACTTGTAGTGATGGCATCACTATCAAAACGTTCTTCTTTTTTCGGCTACATGTTATTATTTTCTCACTTCTACATTCAATCGAAATTTTTTATCTATCGGCATATATTCCTGCAATTGCCGCGCAACAACCAATCCGCCCTCATATTCCGGAATCACAACTTCATCCACGCCGGCATTCTTCATCGCTTCGGCATACCGCAATTGTCCCGCGCGGCAAATCACTTTCACATTCGGATTCAATGCCTTGGCGGTAATGCTGATGTACAGATTATCCGCATCATTATCAATCAGCACACAAAGCGAATTGGCGCGTTCAATCCGCGCGTTCATCAATACATCGCGTCGTTTTGCGCTTCCGTGTAAAACAAGAATTCCTTCTTTCATCAATTCTGTGCAGAGCCCTTCATTGGTTTCAATCAGCACAAACGGATATGTTGCTTTCACTAACTGGTCAATCACCGTGCGGCCTACTTGTCCGTAGCCGCAAATGATAAAATGATTTTTTAGCCGGGAAATTTTTATTTCGTTCACGCGGGAACTCCATAATTTAGTTGTTTCTTTTCGAAAAATACTGACGATAATTCTTTCTACAATCCAAATTTGAAAAAATAATACTCCGTAATATACAAACACAGCAAAGAGTTTTGTTTGCTCGTTGCTCGTTGCAGGAATTGCGTGCGGATGGGTAATCCAAAAAAAACCGTCAATCCACGAAACACTTTCGGTGTGCATGTAAAAGAGAACAACACCCGACACAAAAAGTGCAAGAGTGAAAAGCGGCGTAACGATTGTTTTAAAAATTACGACGCCAATAATTCTGGAAGTTTTCATCTCACTGTGAAAAAAAAAAGGCGAGGAAACTAACTCGCCTTTTTGAAGATTACAATTCTGTATTTCGTTTCATTTGTTATGAAATTCTTTTTCTATGAATTTCCATCCGCCGGCTATCGAAGAAATAATTCCGCGTCCTTCAACATAGTCGTGATAGAACACAAGATAGACGTGAATCATCGAAAAAATAATGAAGAACCACATCATCAAGTGATGCCACTGCCGCACGGCAAAATCTCCGCCCATCATCGGAACAATCCATGCAAAGAGATGCGGCAGAACTGCATTGCTCATCGCTGCGTACATTCCGAAACCGGTAATGGATTGAAACAGAAACGCAAGAAACGTCAGAAAATATGTTACTCCCGCCAGACTGTTATGCCCGATGGATTCCAACGGCTTTATTTTTGCTTGCAGAATATCCACTTTTAGCACTTCACTCATTTCAGCAAATTGTTCTTTGCGATGCGGAATAAAATTTCGCCAGCGCGCAAACTTATTGCCGACAAATCCCCAATAGATGCGGAAGAGAAAATTAAAGAAAAAGAAAAATGCCGAAAGAAAATGTATGAATCGTACGGTGCCGAACCAATAATTGTTGTACGCTTCCGTTCCACTCTGTATTGCAAACGGATGTCCGATAAGATAACCGGTACATGCGAGCAACAGTACTGCCAGCGCATTCACCCAGTGATACAAGCGCACCGGAAGCTGCCACACATACACGCGACGAATTAATGCATATTCCATCTTCGCCTCCTAAAAAGTATTGATTTGATGTACGTAGCGACCTTTTTCATCGTACAAGTGCACGGCACATGCAAGACACGGATCGAACGAGTGAATGGTGCGTAAAATTTCCAACGGCTGATCCGGATTATGTACCGGCGTGCCGATGAGCGCGGCTTCGTAGGCAGAACGCTGCCCGCTCGGATCGCGCGGCGATGCATTCCACGTAGTCGGCACAACAAGTTGGTAGTTATCAATTTTTTTATCTTTGATAACAATCCAATGTGCCAGCGCACCGCGCGGCGCTTCTGTTAATCCGACACCTTTTGCTTTTGCAGGCCACGTATCGGGTTCCCACTTCTCTTTGTTGAACATGCGCGTGTCGCCGTTTTTAATATTCGAAAGAAGTGTTGAATAAAATTCTTTCGACCAGTCGGCAACAAGTTTTGTTTCAATACCACGCGCTGCTGTTCTTCCTAATGTTGAAAAGAGCGCGCCGACCGGAACGTTCAATGTTTTTAAAACACTGTTCACGATTTCGATAACTTCTTTTTTGCCGGATGCGTACGCTATTAACACACGCGCAAGCGGACCGACTTCCATTGCGTGTCCTTTCCAGCGCGGAGTTTTTACCCAGCTATATTTTTCTTGCACATTGAGATATTCGTACGGCGGTTTTGGTCCGGTGTAATTCAATTTTGTTTCACCTTCCCACGGATGCTTGCCAACTTTATCGCCGCCGGCATACTCGTACCACGAGTGCTGAATAAATTCCTGCACTTGATCAACATTTTTTCCATCAACTTCATGAACTTTGCTCAAGTCGCGGTCAAGTATTGCGCCGCGCGGAAATTTGAAACTGGATACATCAGCATAACCGTTCATCGGCAAATCGCCGTACGAAAGATAATTTGAAACGCCGCCGCCGATTGCGCCCCAATCTTTGTAGAACGAAGCAACCGCAAGCAAATCCGGAATATAGACTTGATCAATAAATTCGTACGCTTGTTGAAGCAGTGTGCCGACGTACGCAAGACGTTCAGCGTTCAGCGCATTGGCTTCATCTATATTAACAGAGCACGGCACGCCGCCGACTAAATAATTCGGGTGCGGATTTTTTCCGCCGAAGATGGTATGGATTTTTACAATTTCTTTTTGCCATTCCAATGCTTCAAGGTAGTGCGCCGTTCCCATCAAGTTTGCTTCAGCGGGAAGTTTGTACGCGTTATGTCCCCAATATCCGTTTGCAAAAATTCCGAGCTGACCGCTGTTCACAAATGCCGTCAATCGTTTTTGTACATCGGCAAAATATTTTGGAGAACTTTTTGGCCAGCTCGAAATGCTCTGCGCAAGTTCGGAAGTTTTTTTCGGATCAGCTTTCAATGCACTTACCACATCAACCCAATCCAACGCATGCAAGTGGTAAAAATGCACGACGTGATCTTGCATGTACAGCGTTGCAAACATTAAGTTGCGAATCATTTCGGCATTCGGCGGCACAACTATACCAAGCGCATCTTCCACTGTTCGCACAGAAGCAAGTGCATGCACCGTTGTGCAAACGCCGCACACACGTTCGGTGAACGCCCATGCATCGCGCGGGTCGCGTCCTTTTAAAATTAATTCAATACCGCGCACCATCGTGCCGGCACTCCACGCATCAACAATTTTTCCATCTTTAATTTCCGCTTCGATGCGAAGATGTCCTTCGATACGGGTAATCGGGTCAACAACAATTCGGTTAGACATTACGCACCTCCTTTATGTTCTGGTTCATCGCCATTCTCACTGCTTGCAATTTCAGATTGAATGAGTTTTCGTTTTTTGATGTTCGTAGAAATTGCATGCGCCGCAATACCAACTGCGGTTACTGTACCAACTGCAACGCCGATATCATCGGCGGTTGTTTCAATGCCAAATCCGGGGAACGATGCGAGATGTTGATAGAACGGACCGTTGTCCCAGAAATCTTTTTCGCTGCAACCAATACATCCATGACCGGATTGAATTGGATAACTGACGCCGTTATTCCATTTCATAATTGCACACGCGTTGTATGTTACCGGACCGCGGCAACCCATCTTATAGAGACAGTAACCGCGTTTCGCATTTTCATCATCGAATGATTCTACAAACAAACCGGCATCGTAATTCGGACGACGATAACATGTATCGTGAACGCGGCGCGAGTAAAATGCTTTCGGTCTGCCGAGTCCATCAAGCTGCGGAATGCGATCGAATGCAAGCAAGTGAACAATTGTTCCAGCCATCACTTCGGCAATCGGCGGACAGCCGGGAACATTGATAATTGGTTTTCCGGAAATAATTTTATGCACCGGCGTTGCGCTTGTCGGATTTGGTTTTGCCGCCTGCACACAGCCGTGTGTTGCGCAATTTCCCCACGCAATAATTGCTTTCGCATCTGCAGCAACTTCTTTCACAATATCAATTGCAGATTTTCCACCGATACAACAATACACGCCGCCATCTGCAGTGGGAATCGAACCTTCAACACACAACAGGTATTCACCTTTATATTTTTTGATAGTGTCGTGCAAAGATTTTTCCGCCTGAAATCCTGCGGCTGCTTGCAATGTTTCCGTGTAGTCGAGTGAAATTTTATCGAGCACGATATCAGAAACAATTGGGTGCGACGAACGAATAAATGATTCGCTGCAACAGGTACATTCCTGAAAATGCATCCACACCACCGGCAAGCGCGGTTTATTTTCCATCGCTTTCACAACGCCGGCAACACCGCTGGCTTCAATGCCGGCAGCCGCAGCCATCCACGAACAAAAGCGAAGAAAATCTCGCCGGGAAACTCCGCGTAGTTGGGCGTGTTCCCACAAAGTGAGGGGTGTTTCATTCATAACATCCTCCGAGTATTGTATGATTGTTGAATTGATTTTATGGTACATGTAATTTCCATTGCAACTGTATCGCCGAGATGTGTGTCGCTGAGGTTGGGAATAGAAAAAGAAAATGGCTGTGTGAGAATTTTTGTGCGGCGCTGACCATCTTCTTGAAAAATTGCAACGACTTCGCCATTAAGGTTGAGATCGAGAGTAAGTTCTTGTGTGTTGTTCGGAAGTGCCATTGAAAGTGATTACTTCACGCGCAATGAAATTGTATTTCTTCTATTGGCAAATGGCAAAGCAAGTGCCAGAAAAAAATGCTGAATGTGAAATATATTGAGAGTGTGAAAATGGTGAAGGACGGTTTTCCGTTGATAGTGTAACGGAAAACCGTGAAAACAAATTTAAAAACAAATGTAACTCCTCAGCGTTATTGTTGATTCAAAAAATTCCTCCGCCAAAAAGACGGCGGACTTACAGCCTAATCCCCTTTTTGCCGAGAGCATCCCTTCGGGACAAGGGGGAATAAGAGCGAGGAAATCCCCTGACAAGGTCATCCCTTCGGGACTTGAAAAGGGGGCAATGCAGTCAGGTTAGCGAATAGTCACACTGAGCGACGTTCCGACAGTGCTTCGACTCATCCTAAAAAACAGGATTCGCTCAGCATGACTGTCGGAACGGAGTCGAAGTGTATCCTTAACCTGACAACATTGGAAAAGGGGGTGTCCCGATTTGTGCCGCTGTACGGCATCCCGTACAGCGGGACTTTTTAATCGGGACGGGGGATTCGTTTTTTTTGGAAATACTGAAATTATGCCGAAGGTGGCAACGCCATTCCTTTGGCACATCTGGCGAAGCCACCACTTCGTAACTTGAAGGTTTTTCTCCCATCAAAGATGGACTCCACCTCACAGGTGGAGTCCATCTTCTTACTCTTACTGCGCAATTTCTTTTTTTTGATTTGGGTTATAGGTTATAATAGTTGCCCTGATGTCATCATCCACAATGCGATGACGATCACACCCTTCTCCAACACCCATAATTGTTATTGTATCAAAATTATTTATTTTTGATATTGGGTTCAGTACAAAATGACTTTGGCTATTAATTCACTTTAAATTATTTTATAAACTGACGGAGGATTAAATGATGCAAACGAAAAAACTTTTTTCGCTATTTCTTGCTTCAATATTTTTTGTATTTGCTTTTATGTTAACTGGGTGTAATAAAAGTGACAGCAACCCGGTAGGGGGCAGCTCATCAATTGATCCGCTTTTAGTCGGCGTCTGGTGGAACTCCTCACAAGGGTCGGGAACTCAAATCGCGAGCGATGGAACCAGCTTATATCTCACATCGTATGCTGGAAAAATTGCCGCCGACACATCAGCGTCTGCAAAATCGTTTACTGTAAAAATATCAGCTTCCAACGGTACAGGAACATATACACAAACAGGAAAAAGTTTCTATACAGGAAAAGACACCACGATAACCGGGTCATTTACGTACGTCTTATCGAATAGCAATAATACTCTGACATTAACCGAAAAAGAAGGTTCCAATACTGTTACGACAGTGCTCACTAAGAAAAATATCGGCGACGCCGTAGCAACTCCTGTGAGCATTACATTCGACGGCACACCCTTTTCGTTTTCATCTGTAAACGTCGTAGCTCAGCACGATACTCTCTTGATCCGTGCCTATAATACCGGGTCATCCTGCGAGATCATGTTCCTGAACCAGGTGGGCACACAAACAGTCGGAACATCTCTCGCTACAGTAACCTTCGTACCAAACAGCTCAACGTACTATATCTCTTCAGCAGGAACAATTACAGTTACTGTTGTTTCCGGCACCAATACTCAAGGAACATTTAGTGTAACAATGACTAATCCTTCGAGTCCGACGCTCACTAAAACTGCAACCGGTTCATTCAATGTAACTCGCAATTAGAACCTTTGATTTCCCCCCCCCGCAAAGAGTCGTTCATTTGAACGGCTCTTTATGTTTCAATGCATCTATCGTCATAGTATAGGTCGACGCAAAAGAGGTATGAAGGGCAAGGGAGAAGGATGAAGTGGACTCAGGAGATAATCATTACAAATTACGTAACTACACAGCGTAAATGTTGATTCAAAAAATCCCCCTTTTTCCCCCTTTTCA
>CAYHZL010000050.1:0-18665 GCA_964361075.1 uncultured Chitinophagaceae bacterium | reverse complement strand
TTCGTTTTTTTTTGGAAATACTGAAATTAGAAAAAAAATATGCTGAGCAGTTACGGTATTTGTAAAAGCGTCATTGGGCTGAATTTGTGCAAAACGTTCGGGATGCCCTTGCACTCCTAAAAAGAACGGATGGTTGTTATGATCTTTTCTTTCTATAACTTCTGCCACTCCATCGTGCGACCATGCGCTCACTTTGAACTCAGAAGCTATTGCATCTAATCCTTGGTGGTGTGCACTGTTCACCGTCGCTTGTTCAGTGTTACAGATGGTAAATAAAAAACTATCTTTTTCGATTTTAATATTGTGGATACCGTCTTTGTTGTTTTGCTTCCGGTGATTGGATTTATTGTTTTCTTCAAGATCCTGAATTAAAGTCCTTCCCATACAAACGTTCACCAATTGCATACCTCTGCATATTGCTAATATAGGAAGTTCAATTTTTTGAGCTAACTGAAAAATCTTTATTTCAAATTCATCATGCTGTTCATTAAAGGTTTCCGGTGCATTAGGATAGTTTGTTCTAGTGTTGTTATAAAATTTAGGATGTGCGTCAATGCCTCCGCTTAATACAATGGCTGAACATTGATTCATAGCATCATAATTATCGGGAGTAAGTTTAATAATTTCAATGCAAGGATCATCGCCTTTTATCCATAATGGATAATTGGCATACGAAGATTCGGTATCAGTAATACCAATAACAGTAACTTTTTGCATTGAGCTTGTTGGGAATTGTATAATTTGGTTATGTGCATCTCTAAAAACATCCTCGTCATTGCGAGGGAGCGAAGCGACCGAAGCAATCTTGCAACGATAAAGAGAAAAACGAGATTGCTTCGCCAAAGAACGGCTCGCAATGACAATTATTTATGGGTTTTAAGAGATGCCCTTATGTGCTTTGACTATAAAGCTTCGGAATATAATTTTTTAAAGTCGTTACGTGATACCGGTTTAGGATTGTTTGGATGCGCAAAGTCTGCAAAAGCTAAATCTGCTAACGTATCCAAATGTTCTTCTTTTACTTGTATCTCTCTTAATGTATGAGGAATACCAATTTTTGAATTCAGATCAAATAAATATTTTACAACGGCTTCGCCTTGTGTATCGTTAAGTCCAAGTGCTATTGCCATTCTCGCAAATTTTTCTTCGAATCCCGATATATTGAAACGCATACCGTAAGGAATATTCACAGCGTTAGCTAAACCATGGTGTGTATCTAATAAAGATGACAACGGATGTGCAAGAGAATGTACCACTCCTAAACCTTTTTGAAAAGCAATCGCTCCCATCATTGAAGCTAACAACATTTCAGATCGAGATTCGAGATCAGGATTTTTTACCGCATGTTCTAATGAATGAGAAATGAGTCGCATTCCTTCAAGCGCAATACCATCACACATCGGATGGTAATTTTTTGCCAAGAAAGCTTCCATGGTATGTGTGAGTGCATCCATACCTGTTGCTGCTGTTACAAAAGCTGGCAGATCCATAGTAAGTAACGGGTCAGCAAAAACTATTTGAGCAAGCAGCTTTGGCGAAAAAAGTATTTTTTTCTGATGTGTAACATCGTCAGCAATAATTGCGCTTCGCCCAACTTCACTACCTGTTCCGGATGTTGTTGGGATTGTTATAAAATGTGGAACAGCGTTAGTTACATAAATATCTCCGCCGATTAAGTCGTCGTATTTAAATAAATCCTCGCGATGATGTATTCGCAACGTTATTGCTCTGGCAACATCGAGTGCAGCACCGCCGCCAATTCCAACTATGCAGTCGCGCTGGGTATTGTCAAATACATCCGTTCCTTTGTACACATCACTTTTTACAGGATTTTTATGTATGTCAGAAAACACTTCAACTGAAAATCCTTTTTGTTTTAAATCGTCAACTACTTGCTTAAAAAAAGGTAATCCTGCAATAACAGGATCAGTTGCAATAAGTGGTTTACTCAGATTGTATTGTTTCAGGTATGCCGGTAATTCTTTTGCAGCATTCGCTCCAAAACGTATGGTAGTCGGAAAATTAAATTGAACAACGTTGTTAAAGTCCATAGTCATAAATATTAAATAATTTCAAAATATCTTTTTATTTCCCAGTCGGTAACTACTTTGATGTATTGTTTCCATTCCCACTCACGCGTTTGTGTAAAATGTTCAACAAATTTTTCGCCAAATAATTCCTTGGCTACTTTTGATTCTTTCATGGCTTGGGTCGCTACTTCAAGATTTGCCGGAAGTACACCGTATTTAAGATCGAGGTAACCATTTCCTATAGTTTCGGATTGTAATTTCAATTTATTTTTTATTCCATAGATACCACTTGCAAGACAAGCCGCCATTGCCAGATAAGGATTGGTATCTGAACCTACAACGCGTGTTTCTAATCGCGTAGATTTATTTCCTCCGGGCAGTGCGCGTAAAGCAACGGTTCTGTTGTCCACCGCCCACGTACGTGTTGTTGGAGCCCATGCACCTGGTACAAGTCGTTTAAATGAATTAACCGTTGGCGCAACAAGGGGAAGAATATGCGGCAAACAATGCAACTGACCTGCAATATAATTTTTAAAGGTTGCACTCATTTTTTGTTTATCTTTTTCGTCATAAAAGATATTCTTTTTACTTTTTTTATCCCATAAACTTTGGTGGACATGTCCGCCACAGCCCGGAAGATTTTCATTCCATTTTGCCATGAATGTAGCCATGATTCCATGTTTGTAAGAAATTTCTTTCACGCTAGTTTTAAAAAGTACTGCGCGATCAGCAGACTCTAAAATATCGGCGTAGGCAATGGCTGCCTCTAAAACACCGGGTCCCGTTTCTGTATGCAATCCTTCAAGAGGGATGTCGAATTTTTTTAATAGTTCGAATAAGTCTGTGAAGAAATCGTTGCGAAAGGTACTGCGAAGAATTGAGTAACCGAACATGCCGGGACTAATAGGTTTCAATCCGGTAAATTTTTTTTCGTGAATGCTGTGTGGTGTTTCTTCAAAATTAAACCACTCAAACTCCTGGCTGAAACATGGATCGAGACCAAGCTGTTCAGCTTCTTCGATTACTTTCTTTAATACATTTCTGGGGCAGACGTACGCCGAGGGACCTGTTAATTCACAAAGAAAAAATGGCGTATCGTTTTCCCACGGAATTTTTCTAAATGTCTTAAGGTCTAATTTGGCGGGTGTGTCAGGATAACCTTTGTGCCATCCACTAAACGTGGTATTATCATAAGCAAGATCATTCGAATCCCATCCGAATACGACGTCGCAAAATCCAAGATGTGAATCAACAATCGAAAGAAATTTTTCTGCACTAATGTATTTCCCTCTTAAAATTCCATCAATATCCGCAATAGCAATTTTTACTTTGCCGGACGGATGATTTTTTACGTAATTAATTATTTGTTTTTCATTCATAGGAAATATTTTTTTTTATAAAATAATTTGAATCCTAAATATGCAACTGCAATTAATATGATATAAATCAAAGCGATCTTAAAATCAAAATAAGTTATGAAAATTATTGAAACTAATGAAATTATTAAAGCGATAATTGGAGTTACAGGATATAAAGGAACCTTGTACGGCCGGTTGAGTTCCGGCTCATTTTTTCTGAGTACTAATAATGAAATCATTGAAATAGAATAAAGGCTCAATGCCCCAAATACGGCAATGGTAATAATTTCACCGGTTTTATTGGTAAGTAAAGCAATGCTGCCGATACACATATTTACAAACAATGCATTTGCTGGAGTTTTAAATTTAGGATGTACTTTACCTATAAAGCTCGGAGCAAAACCTACTCTTCCGAACTCGAAGGAAGAACGACCTGCTGCTAACAGCAAACCATTAAAAGAGGCAACAAGCCCGAACAAACCAACAGTTATTAGTATATGAAATAAAAAACTGTTGCTTCCAACAATCTTACTCATCGCCAAAGGAAGTGGTGAATCTGATATTAATCCTTGTTCATTAAAAACAATAGTCTCCCAACCGTTTACTCCAATTGCAGACGCGAAGGTTAATACACACAAGATGACCAATGTAAATATTGTCGAACCAAACGCTCGTGAAATATTTTTTTGCGGATGAATAGTTTCTTCGGCAACATTGGCAATACCTTCAATACCCAAAAAGAACCATATTGCAAAAGGTATGGCAGCAAAAACACCCGACCACCCATTCGGCAGTGCATTTTTAGTTAAGTTGCTAAATTGGAAATGAGGCAGTGTGACTGCTGAAAACACAAATAACTCGCCTACAGCTAATATTGTGATAATAAATTCAAACTTTGCAGCAGCTTTCACACCATAGATGTTTAATGCGGTAAATAAAAAGTACGCTACAATTGAAATGAAAACAATATTTAACTGAGGAAAAAACAAATTGAAGTATGCGCCGATTGCAAATGCTATGGCTGGTGGTGCAAAAATAAATTCAATGTTTTGCGCCATGCCTGCAATGAAACCTATATCTTTTCCTAACGCTCGAGAGGCATAATCAAAAACACCTCCGGCTTTTGGAATAGCACAGGCTAACTCGGCATAAGAAAAACTAAATGTTACATATAAAACGATGATGAATAATGTTGCTATTGCTAAGCCTAATGTGCCGCCTTCATTCAATCCAAGATTCCAACCGCAATACATACCTGAAATAACATACCCTACTCCTAAACCCCATAGCATAAGTGGGGTGAGTGCTTTTTTTAAACCTGTATTATTATGATCAGTGCTCACTAAATTTATATTTGTCAAAGTGTGTTTGTAAAGTAAAAAAAATAAATTATCTCCACAGCAAGCTGCGGAGTATTTGTCATGCCAGCGTACGCTGGCATCCATTTTGTGGATTCCGGCTTTCGCCGGAATGACGACGCAAGTCCCGAAGGTCACGAAGTGATGGCTTCGCCAGATCACTTTGTGACGTCGGGGTATTTACCCAAATAAAATAAAACGGTCGCCCATTATTAAGGCGACCGCAATACCGCCTTCAAAAAAAATGAGACTATTTCACCAGCATTAGTTTTTTAGTATCGGTAAAATGTTCGTTGTTCGATCCGGTAACATCAATACGGTAGAAATAAACACCACTGCTCAATTGATAATTAAGAATTGAAAATTGAAAATTGTGTGTGCCGGCTGGTTGTTCTTCATTCACGAGTGTTGCAACTTCGCGACCGAGCAAATCGTAAATTCTTAAACCGACTTTACTGGCTACTGGTAATTGATAACTGATAACTGTGGAAGGGTTAAACGGATTTGGATATGCATTGGCAAGTTCATAGTTAGCCGGTACACTTTGCTTTGTTTGTGCAACTGGAAGTGCGGCTTGTGATGTTCTCCACTCAACATTATTAACTAAAAGTGCAGTGTGGTTCTTACCACTTTTATCCACAGACGAAGTTCCGGTGCCTTCATCAAAATTCCAGTAACCGACAAGGTTGCTCCAATTAGGATGAGCCGATGTTACTGTTTTTGTGCGCCAGGTTTGAATCGTTGTCGAATCAAGAGCGACACCTTTCCAAATACGAACTTCATCAATATATCCGCCATAATTATATCCGTAAGAATATTTTGTTGTACCATCCTGCGCTAAACAAATTGGATATGTTGGATGATCTACAGAACCATGAAGAGCGGCCACCGAAACAGTGCGCAATAATTTGCCATCAATATATGCTTTGGCAATTGTATCTTTGCGATTGACTGTTATTACAATGTGATGCCATTTGTTGTCACCAAGATACGCTGAAGAATCGCTATCGAAATTTATATCTGTTCTATTTCTGAATTCGTCAGCAATATTGAATTTAAAAGTATTTTTTCTTCCTGCATCGGCAACAATTGCCCAGCCTACGTTATTGCCTGAACCCCAATCCTTGTTGCTGATGATTGCCGGATCGCCAGACCATGCCTGATTCGCTTTTGTCCACACTTCAATGCTGAATGCTTTTGTTGAATCAAATTTAAAATCTGCATGTGAATCTATTCTCACATAAGGATTACTACTTGTTCCATCGGTGTATATTGCATATCCAGCATTCTTATCGCGAGATGTATCAACCGCAGCAATAGGAACAACACCAAGCGTAAATATTTGTGCACTATCCAACGCACGATTCCACAAAGAAATACTAGCAACATCAATATAGCTTCCAGCATACGCTGCACTATCAGCAAAAAGTAAAAGAGATTTAATAGAACCTATCGAAGATAGAGAATACCTCCCATCAATTGTCTGAGAACCAGCTTGCTTTAAGCGTTTGCCGTCAAGCCAAAGATCAAAAAATTTATTCAGATTAGCATTGATAACCAAACGTTGCCATTTTCCGGTCGCAATGGCATCGGTAGAATATCCGATTTCTTTATTTCCTATAGTACCAGTATTTGAAACGTACAACTCGGAAGAATTTGCATTGGTGGTATCTGTCTGAAATAATGGATGCACTGCTGAAAATGATTTTACGCGGAAATCTATTTTAATTGCATACAGATTTGATCTTGCTGCGCCTACGTTTCCATTCGGATAAATAGTTGATTTGGCGACATAGTAGCTGCCATTACCAATGGCGCGAGCTTTGTCTATATCTTTTGGTCCGGCAACGGAAGAATCTTTTCCGACAATCGAAAGATTGGTTCCAGTGGTGGCTTTCAACGGTGAACCATTATCTTCAAAATCCCACTGAGCAATCGGAGCTAAATTTCTGATCGCATGACCAAACCCACCCATCAATGCAACAGTGTCTGGACTAATTGGTCGGTTATACAATGCGATAAATGCAACATCCATTTCTCCATCATCGCCATCATCATCACCAAAGAAAATTAATTTATTTAAACCATCAATAGAGCGAATTGAATATCGGTTGTCTAGTGACATTCCGGACGTTTTTCCTTGTAGAGCAAGTTGGCCGTCAAGAAAAATTTTGTAATCTTTTTGACCAAGATCTGCTGTAACAACAAGTCGGTACCACTGATTGAGTCCCGTTGTGTCATATGTATATCCTGATTGTGCAGTACCAAGTGCACTAATTGCTCCATTGTTTGTGCTATTAGCGTAAAAAATATCTGCATCATTTGTAAATTTATATTCTGTACCGACTGGAGTTGTTGCCGGATCAAACTTGAACATAGCATGCCATTCTTTTTTTGGAAATCGTATATCCATCGCAATGGTATATCGGTTCACATTCTTGGCAGTATCAGCACCGTTTGGTAATAAATCCGGCGTGCATTCGAAATAACTTCCCAATCCAACCGTTACTGCACCATCTCCAGTTTGGGGTCCTGTAATAGCAACAAACTTGTTCACACCATTTGCTGCATTGCTTGTGTGTTTCATAAGCAGCGCGTTACCAACATCTGCTTTGCCAAGATTTGCACCATCGTCAAATTTCCAAAGCCCTACTCTACCGTTCGTTGGAAAATTAGTCAGTGCCTGACTAACAACCACGCTTACTCCGAGTAGAACAGAAGCTAACAATCGAAATAGATTTTTCATGTCTGTTTTTCCTTTCTATAAATAGAAGTAATTATTTTTTGAATGTTTAAATGTAAAATTTTATACAACGAAAACTTTGCGCTATAAATATTCTTCATAACTTTCCCCACAAACCATCTGTCATTGGAATCGCAATTTTCTTGCTGCCTGATTTGAAGAGTTGCATTCCCATCCAACGCGAGGCGTTCGATTCTGGAATATTTAACGTATCAATAATTTTGTAATTGATAGAAACATGGTAGCGTGTACGTAACGAATCCGCTTTACGAGTGAGAATTTCTTTAATTGTTTTTGCTGAATTTTTTTCTAAACGGAGATCACCGACATACATTTGCCGCATTTCTTCGTACACCGATTTGTCGCGCCAAATCTGGCGTTCATGTTTCACCGAAGGAAGTTTATCAAGCCCTCGACGCTGTGCTTCCTTGGCGAGCAGTTGATTGCGAATGGTGAGTGCCACTTGTTGGTTCGTCAACTTTCGCAGTAATTCCATATTCGAAGGATTCATATCACGCAACGACGGTTTAAAAATATCCAAAAATTCTCCGACCGTGTAACGGCCTTGCGCATAAGTTACCATTGGTTGATCCCACATCGCTTGTAACTCTGCATATCTTTTTTGATCAATAGAAGCATTCTTCACAGCATCGCGCAGAGACATTCGTTCAAAATCTTTTTTTTCAATCCATTCTGCCATTGCCTCGGAAAGTTTCCAGAACGCTTCACCTTTCGTAACAACGTGTTGTGGAGTCATGTATTCGCCAACAAATTTTGTAATACCTTCATCGTACTTAAGATTGAGGAGAACTTTTTTCATGGTAGAATATTGTGAGACATATTCATGTTCCATAATTCCTTTTCGGCGGATATCAACAAGTTGAAATACATAAAATCCATCTTTCACTTGCACGGGTTGTGAGATGCCGCCAAGCTGAATATCCTTCAGCGCATTAATCACCGTCGGATCAACTTCAAATGCATTCAAATAATCCGATTCGAGCATAGAGGGAATAAGAGGAACATCTTTGTGAACAGAAAGAATACTATCGAGAGCTTTTGCATACCCTCGTGAAAGCATTGAAGCACGCGCCGCTTCCGCACCTTCTTTTGTCGGTTCTCCCCAGTACCGGATTTTAATTTGTACTTTCGATTTATTAATTGCATCGCGAATTTCATTGTCCGAAACTGTTGTCTTCTCAACAATTTCATTTTGAATGAGCGCATCGGTTAAAAGATCAGTAACCATGTCGCGGTCGTTATCTTCCACACGTTGATGTTTGTCGAGTCCCAGCCGATATCCTTCGTTTGCGAGAAGCATTTCATTTACCATAGCGTTTAAATATGAACGTCGCCGCTCGAATAATTCCTTTCCAACTTTGAGAGATGGAAATCCAAATTCATAATTCATTCGAAAATCCCGCAGCGTGATAACGCGATCTCCCACTTCAGCAACCGGTATGTCATCGGGATTTGCGGGATGCAAACTTTTCACAGCAACAACAATCACCAAATAAAGAATGACGGAAACTGAAGCGAGAATAATAATATTTCGTTTCGTTTTTTTTTGTTGCCAGATGGAAATTATTTTTTGAATCATAACACAACACCAACTGATAATCTTTGTGCAGCTTTTAAAATTCCCCAATCCGACCACGCATAATCTACACGGATGCCAAGTCCTAATTGCATATCACTCAAATCAACACCACCGCCAAGTGTGAGACCATCAATTTTATCTTTCTCAAAAAGATTTTGAACGCCGGCTCGGAGATAGAACATATTTTGAAAACCATATTCAAATCCTGCGTTAATACTTTCTTTCGCGTTGCTCGGATGGTTCACATCAAACGAAAATAATGCCTTGCCGAGATCATCAAGCTTTGCTTCGTACGCAATTCCCACGCGAAAGAGTACCGGTAGTTGTGCAGCCGTACTTTTATATTCAACAGGAGCGCGATCGAATGTTTGAACATTTTTATCCGGACTGACGGTTGATGCGAGATTGTTGCCTGTGAATTGAAGCGATGTTCCAAAATTACTCATGCTTGCACCAAGGCGAAGTCCTTCAACAGGTGTTACATAAAAAATTCCGAGATCGAGTGCGAAAGCATTTCCGGATTCGAACCAAATGCGCTGGTTGATATACTTTCCTGTAAAACCAAATGAGAAGCGATCTGTTAACGCCTTCGCAAAACTAATACCGATTGTCATATCGCGCGCATCATACGTTTCACCAGTGCCTTCGGGACGATCCACCGTGCGAACAGGCTGTCCTCCAAATCCTAATGTAACAAAGTTAATTCCTATTGTAGAACTGATCGAAGAAATTGGAATTGCTATTCCGACAAATTCATGATTTGATTCAAGCAACCATGAATTGTGTGATGCTTCAATTTCAAGATTAGACACCCACGCAATGCCGGCAGGATTCCAGTACAACGCACTTGCATCGTTCGAAACAGCAGCATACGCTCCACCCATTGCCATGGCGCGGGCACCAACGCCTATTTCAAGAAATGTTGCAGCACTCGTTCCTACAGCGGACACATCAGTTTGAAATGGAACTGACTGTGCAAAAAGAATTGAGGAAGCAAACACCGAAATTAAAAAAATGTTGTGCAACATGTGTAAAACTTTCATGGTTAAATTTTTCATAACTACTCAACGTGGAAAATTATAAATTCGTTCGCCGCGGCGAATCACTCACTCTTTGCTTTTCCACTTTTGTAAACACGACCCCCTCTCTTTCTCTCCCCCTGTTAGGGGGAGAGGACATATTCCCTCCCCTAAAAGGGGAGGGACAAAGGGTGGGGTTATTTTCGCTGAGTAGCGCGTTCAGTGCGCCTGCGGCGTATTTTTTTCAAAAAGAGTAACACACAATTATGAGTTACTTAGGAGTTACATTTTTTATACTATTTAATTATGGCGAGCCGACCTCTAAATGTGCCGATACCCGATGACTCAACAACGTATAAATAAACTCCGCTGGCTACTTCTAATCCATCTTTTGTTCGAAGATCCCACGCCTCGCGGGAATTATTTTCTGCTGAACTGTGACGCAATGTTCGAACAAGTCGTCCTGATGTTGTAAATATGCTAATCGTACATTCGTTTGGCAGATTCACAAAATCTATGCGGCGGTCTCCGCGTCCTTCCGTCGTATTAATAATTTTTCGCTCAAGACTGCTGACTGTTAAATACGGATCAGGTACAGTATAGATGTTCGAAAGATCATTTTTTGCTTTGGTCTGATCAACATTATTCCCTTCAACAGTAAACTGATATCGGTCGAGACGATCCCAATTTTTCTTTGTTGCTAGTGAAAATACATCTCCTTTTACCGGAGCTTTTGGCAGAGATGATCGTTCGACTACTTGAAGTATCCACGACGTTGTTGGCGGAACAATTGCCGAAACTCTGATTTCATCACCGGCTGCTAACCGACTTTTAATTGATTTCGATGTTGGTTCGAGATAACGATAGCCAACTTGAAACATTGAATCTTTATTTGTTACATCCCATAATTGAAAATTACTTTTTTTATTATTGAACGTTGTAACACTGCTGTCATCTACTATTCGTATTTCATAATCACGTCCAACATTTATTCCGGAATTTGGTGTACTGGTAATCTTCAATGTTGAATTTCCAATTGCCCATTTTGTAAGACTTGTATCTAATTCAGTTTTAGAGTTATGGAGTGTAACTTTGAATCCTTCTATTAAAATTTCTGAAGACCGTGCGTTGGTATCTGGTCCTACAATGCTGCTCAGAACAGTATTCGAAGTGAGGTTCGACAAAATAAAACCTGACGTTTGTCCGGTGGCGTAGAACCGCGCGAAACTTGAATCGTCAGTGAATCGTATTTCATACGTATTATTTGGAAGTGTACGAGTACGATTATAGAATTCTATATCAATGCTTCCTGTTCCCTTGCCGGCGACATGAGTAAGACGATTATCCTTCAACTGAGGAGCTTTCCATCCCGCAGCTCGTTCGTTCGGTGTTACAATAACAGTATTTTTATCTGTAGCAATCGGTCGTCCTAATAAATCCACCTGAATATCCGCAGAACATGTTGTTGGCGGAATGGAAAGCAATCCTTCGCGATCAGAAATTGTTGGATAAAAAGAAGGCGTGTAACCTTTATCAATAGAGACAACAGCATAGTAGTATGTTCTACCGTTCGTAACACTTGTGTCAATAAACCTGTGCTGAAGACCACTATCCGTTCCCATATTGTATGATACACCAAGATCACTTTCTGCGCCGAGTGTGCTTCCAAGACGTATCGGATGAATTCCTTTGAGTCCATCCTTCAAATCAAAAATAGCCAGCGGCTTAAAGAGCAGCGGGTTTCCAAACGCATCAGTAATCGTTTTAATTTCATTAAATGTTGGATCAGTACTTTTATAAATATAGTATGCCTCAAAATCTAATCCGTAAATTGGATCTTTCGAACGCTCTGCATTGTCATCCCAGTCGAGTACTACGCGGTGATCATCAGCCGATGCAACCACATTCGGTTTGCGCGGAGGTTTTGCAAAATTATAATTTGCATCATAAATTACTTGTATCGTTCGTTTGTTACGGATGATGCCGTCTTTATCATTGGCAAATACCAAACTAATCGCATATCGCTGAGAGCCGCCTATACCGGTTTTAATCGGAACATATCCGCACCCGTAACTGAAACTAATATCTGCTTGAAATCCCGATTCTTCCACAAAATTTCCTGGACGAATTTCTGTCTCCCAATACAATTTATCGTTTGACATGTTGTTATTCACTTTACGAAGATAAAATGATGTAAGACCTACTTGATCTATCTCTACATTGTCAGTAAAATCGAAATTCGGTTCTCCCCAATCTGCTTTTCCATTACATTCTGAACCGTCTGGATCCGGACCAGAATAATTTTCATCCTCAGGTCCTATGCCATCCGATCCAACATCATCGAATGCCGGTTCTTGATCAATCTTTCCGTTACCATTAGTATCTTCGCCGGGATCAAGAACACCGTTATGATTTTTGTCTTCAGTATCCCATTTTCCATTGCCATTTAAATCCGTATACGGTCGCCAATTTTTATTTTCATCGATATGATTGTATTGATTTTCATCTCTATATCCGTCTTCATCATTATCAACTCCGTCATTGTCAATACCCGGACTTTCAAGAAAGGCAAATCCAAAATATCCAACCTTCAATCCATTCGATGAATATCCGTCAGTCCATGAATAGGTGATGTCAAGTTTTTTATCGAACGATGCATCATCACCCTCCAAACTTCCGCCAAGATCAGGGTCAACATACATTCCGACAACAGATTTCGAAAGAGTTTTTCCATTGTTCACAATGTCGTATGTCGTAATTAAAATATCTTCTGCTAATGGTGATGACCATTGATAACTACGAGTGGTTACAGAAATACCCAATCCTCTTCTTCCATTTGGAAAAGGTAAACGTGAGATAGAATCAGTAAATGGATAATACTCAGACTTATCATTTTCACGATCATCCATCACGGTATATGATTCTTGATCAGCTCGAATATATGCGCCATATTTTCCATTCCACTTTCCATGGCGCAAATCAGCTTCTTCATTAGCAGGGGTTCGTGTATCGGTCGGATACGAACCAACAGGCCAGATTCTTGGCCATGTTTCCTGCTTGTTACTAAACGCAAACCAACCGGCATTATTAATCAAGCTTACATCAAGTTTACCATTACGATTGAAATCTTCTTGCACTTGCAGAATACCATCTCCCTCGCCGAAATCATGCGTGCCCGGAATTCCATCAACGCCAACATCTTCGCTAATTCCATCCATATCCCATGTTACCGAAGCGGGCTGATGATTGTTGAAATATTTTGGCAGCGGCATAAATGACCACCAATGTGTTTGATCCGGCGATTGTCTTTGGAGCTGGCGTCTAAAATCTGTAGAAACGATATACAACGTATCGCCTCGTTCGCCAATAACCTGACTCGCAACATAAAACGATGCACCAAAAAGATAACTGATATTTTTTGGTCCCTTGGGCCAAGAAATACGCGGGCATCCGCTAACATAAAGGTTGCCTAATATTCCGGAATTGGTAAGTCCACCATTCACAAGATTTCCATCAACAACACCAAATCTGAAATATTTTGCATTTCCTACTTCATTCGCTTTGTTGTCTTTTCGAAGTCCTTGAGAAGAGCGGGAGCCTGTTTGTACTGGATCCTTTTCACCGGAAAAAGCAAACGGCTGCATCATCCATACACATACGAGAAAACGTAGCGCGACAAAAATATTTTTCAAGAAATTACTTTTTTGCATACATGTTATTTCCATTGTTATTAAAATCTCCATTCGAATCCGAGTGTGATCTTTCGCGGAAGCGAATAGTACTCCGGATGATTATCAATATCGTGTAAATTAAAAAGCCCCTCTTGCGCAAGTCGGGTAAGTTCAAGCGCCAAACGATCCGGCAATCGGGCCGGGTTCGATGCTTGCCCTGTACTTGCATACACTTGGTCTTCGTTCAGATGATCGAATACATTATCAACTTTTAAATAAACAGATGTGCGTTGACCGAAGATTTTTAAATTTGTTGTCGCTTTCAAATCAACGCTCCATTTGAAAGGCTTCGAACCTGATTGACGATATTCTTGATCAAGAATATCAAATCGTTCGATGAATGTCGGGCTGTATGGCAACCCGGTAGCAACATATCCGTAAATGCCCAGATTCCAACTTCCGGAAACTCCAAAGTTCACAAAAGAATTAAGAGTCTGCCGTTGATCCCAATCCAATGGAAGTATTTGACGCTGTAAAAACGTTACAGCTTGTCCGCCATATTGTGTTGCCGCTTGCACTAACTGAATAGATTGCGGATCTGATGAACTTCCATTTGAAAATGAGAGTGTATAATTGATTGCTCCGGTAATAAGACCCTCTCCATTTTTTTGAAGTGAAAGAGTGAAACCTTTCGAGTAACCATAATCTCGATTGATGAATCGTTTGTATCCGACAGCATCAATTGTCGTAATCTGTTCGATGCCGAGTAGATTTCGAAAATCTTTATAATACGCAGTTACATCAGCAACAAGTCCGGTAACAATTTCTTGTTGAAGACCAACTTCATAACTTACAGTTTTTTCCGGTTCAAGATTTGCGTTCCCTAATGTTATCCCTTCAAGTTGAAGCGCAGTGAGTGCTTGCACAGGAGTATTGTACATATATTGAAAACTTGGCATTTGAAAAAAATGTCCGTACGATGCGTGGAATGCACCGGCATTTGAAATCGGGAATGACAGACCGAAACGCGGACTTAGTTGATACTTCACCGAAGCGTTCTTCACATTTGCAGGCGCGCCTAAGTTGTACGATTCTGCATTCCATTTTATCGGTACTTTTTCTTTCGGATCGAATGCATCAAATCGAACTCCTGCATTCACAATAATCTCACCAAGTTCAAGTTTGTCTTGTACATACACTGACCATTGCATTGGCTTAATGGTATAATCACGCCAGAGTGTGTATTCAGATGCAAGTGCCGGTCGATAGCGAGTAGTGTTATATGTCGAATCCCATTTTTTCCAATAATCAATCAATGCATTCCAATACTGATTGTACGATAATGCTTTCGCGCTAATTGATTCGCTTGAAGGCCATTTGTAGTTCTGCCATTCAGGAGTTGAAATATTTGGCCAGTAATATGTGTTGATGTTATGTTGTTTAAATTCGAACCCTGCTTTAATAAGATTTACATGATCGATTTGAAAATTAAAATCGCCATTCACAAGAAACAAATCTCTGTAATTTTTTCCGGGCGCACCTGTGTAAAATCCTCCCGTGGTTCCAAGCGAAAAACCATCAGCAGAAAAATCAATAAGTTGAATGCCGGCATCGCCGGGATACTTCGCAATCCTATTATCCTTCCGATAAAAACTTTCATTAGTATTATGTTGATAATAGATTCCTATGTTATAAAAAAACTGCTCTGTTATAAAATGATGGAATGAAAGAATTTGATTGAGAGACAATGTTTGGCTTGTACTTGTCTCGTCGGGTTGATATCGCCGAGATTGACCGCCACCTGTTGTTGTTTTAGAAGATCCAAAAATTTGATAATTAAATCGTACGTAAGACGTGGGTTGATAATCAATTTTTCCGGTAAATGAAATTGCATTCGTCTGAGTTAACGGTCCTTGTGCTCTATCGCCGGTTCCAAGTGAATCAGGAATTGTCACTGCTTGTGTCTGACCGACAGAGGCGGGATTATGCTCTCGAAACCAATGATCGTACGCAGCAATCCGCCACCCATCCAGCGGAACAAATCTTCGCTCGTACCAATATGGTGATTCAGATTTATTGAAACGTCCCGAAGCAAAAAATGAAAGATTTTCGATAAGCAGCGGACCAGTAAGCGACATTTGAATATCACCTTCTGAAATTGGATTTATTTTTTTGATACCTACATAAATATCCTGCTTGTCACTTACCCAATCTCCAAAATATGTTGAGACAGAACCACTGAGAACTTTTTCCGGACGTCGCGTAACAATATTCACAACACCGGATTGTGCCGAACCATATTCCGCGTTAAATGTTCCGCTGAGCACCGAGAGTTCTTGAATCATATTGTTTTCTACATTCACTTCAGTACCGCCCGATTGGTTGTAGGCATTTGAAACCGGAATTCCATCTATTATATAAGCAACTTCGCGACCGCGACCGCCGCGGAAATGCAACTCACCTCCGGACGATACAACTCCTGCTTGTTGGCTAATGAGTTCCTTCACCGATGTTACAGGCATCATCTCAATTGTCTGCGTGCTGATTGTTGCGCTACTATACGTTTTGTCTTTCTGAATTGGCAGACGTTCTGCTCGAACCACAACCTCTTTCAAATCAATACTCTCTTGTTTCAGAGCAATATTCAAATTCGTTGTCTCATCGGACTTCACTTCAACTTCATTGACCACCGTCTTTGTATAAGCAATCATACTTATTCTTACCGAATACTTTCCGGGAGGAACATTTAAAATTCTGTAGGTTCCGTCAATATCAGTTGATACTCCAAGTTTTGTCCCGTCAATCAGAATTATTGCGCCGGGCAAACCATCTTTAGTTGTAGCATCAGTAATTTTACCTGAAATTTTTCCTGATGTACCGGCATAACTTATTTGCAGTGCGCAGAACAAAAAGACGAAGATATAAAAATGTAGTTTGTTGATAATGTTCATTGGTTTCCGCTCGACAATAAATAAGCAATCAATTTTGTAATAAGATTTCATCATTGTTTGAATCAAAAAAAATGTGCGAACTCAAAATTTGTTATAACTGTCTGCTTTATAGCATATTCGTAGCATCCCGTAAAGAACGGGTGTATCATTAAAAACACATAAATACTCATTTAGATATTACCGTTTTACACACCAATGAACAATCGCACGTTCGTGGTATCTTAACGAAGAAAAAAGCGTTAAAATTTATTTCAATGGAATATTGAATCTACGTGAGTCTAAAAAACGATTTCTGCAAGAACGGGATAGTGGTCCGAAGGAAGATATCCATCGAAAGAATCCGAAAGAGTGCCGTGAGATAAAACTGACATTCCTTTTTTTACGAAAATAAAATCAATCGGTGCATCAGGTTTGGCATTGATGTCAAATCCTGTAAATGTTCCGCTCGGACCGTGAGGTTTGCTTTTTGATATTGTGCGAGAGTCAACTAAGTTAATAGAAGAGTTAGTCTCTGATGCAGAAATAATTTGGTACGCTTCTGAGTTCGGAGTAGAATTAAAATCACCTGTGAGAATTACAGGATAATTATCGCAGATCAATTGCATTGTGCTCTTAATAAGTTTTGCACTTTCAATTCTTGCGTGTTGCCCCTCATTATCTAAATGAGTGTTAAACAAATAAAATGTTTTATTGTTTCGGTTATCTTTCATTTTTCCGAATGTAACAATTCTTTCGTATGCCGCATCCCAACCTTTTCCGTGATGTTCCGGTGTTGTTGAACACCAAAATGTTGATGTGCTCAGCGTATCAAATCGATCTTTTCTGTAAAAAATTGCGGAAAATTCTCCCTGTTGTTTGCCGTCATCACGACCAACTCCGAACCATCCATACTCCGGTAAAGATTGCAGCATAAAATCTATTTGATGTTTTTGCGCTTCTTGAAAACCAACAATATCAGCTTTGTGAAACCTAATCATACTCACAAGATTAGCTCTCCTATTAGTCCAAATATTTGCACCATCATTCGGGCTATCAAGCCTGATATTAAACGTCATCACTCTCATGGGCTCTGGCGTCGAATTGAATCCAGTAAATAAAAAAATGAATACGAATATGACCAAATTGTATAATACAGATGAGCAATATTTTTTCATGGATATGTAAATTATCATTTTATTTTGGGGAATAGAAACCGATTACAGCAAATGTTCTTTGTACACTTTTGAAACTGCGCCGGAGCGCGTATTAACATGAATTTTGGTATAAATGTTTTTAAGATGTGTATTGACCGTGTGAAAACTAAGGAATAGTTTGTCGGCAATTTGCTGTACGGTAAGACCGGCAACCATCTGTTGCAGTATTTCTTTTTCCCGTTCTGTCAAACCGTAGTCAGATTTTTTAGGTTTGAACTGTGCGAACATTTCAAGCACTTTGTGTGCAATGGGCATGTTCATCGGCGCGCCGCCGGCAAGAACTTCTTTAATTGAATCAATAATTTTTTCCGGCGAAGAATCTTTTAGTAAATATCCGGAAGCTCCTGCACACAACGCATTAAATACTTTATCGTTATCATCATACACGGTCAGAATAACAATGTGCACTGTCGGTGAGAGAAGTTTAAATTTTTCAATTCCATCAATACCACTCATTCCCGGCAATCCAATATCTAACAAAATAACTTCCGGTGAGCGGTCTGAATCCAGAATAACTAATGCCTCTTCGCACGTAGCAAATGCGTGAGGACAAAGCATTCCAGGTGTACGGTTAATTAATCCAGAGAGTGTTTTACGATAACGAAGGTTGTCTTCGACAACCCATATTGTGATTGGCTTTATCAATGCATCCTTGTGTGCCGCGTGTTTCATGCAAAAATTTCTTATTGTAAAAGTACTATCTTAAAATGCGGTACGCTATACCACGTTCGTGTCATTTTTG
>CAYHZL010000049.1:1161-18676 GCA_964361075.1 uncultured Chitinophagaceae bacterium | reverse complement strand
CCTAAAAGGGGAGGGATAAAGGGTGGGGTTGTTTTCGCTGAGTAGTTACGAAATTTCGATTAGCTCTCCAGAAGTTTCTGAAGTGAATCTAACTGTGTAAGATCTATTTCCTGTTGCGTACGTGTTGATTCGCCGCGGCGAATTAACAGCGCCTTGCCGGTTTGTATTTCGTGTTCGCCAATAACAAGCGCATACTTTACTTTTTGCCGATCAGCTTCGCGCATTTGAGCTTTCAAACTTCTGTTCATCAAATCAACTTCGACTGCAATTCCATTCGCGCGTAAGTGCATTGCTGTTTTCAGCACCCAAGTTCGTGAATTCTCATCAGCGGCAGAAATAAAAAGTGTCGGAAAAATTTCCGGCGATTGAAAATTTTTCTTTTCCAACACCATCATCAATCGTTCCATTCCGCCTGCGAAACCGATGCCCGGTGTTGGTTTGCCGCCGAGTTCCTGCACAAGCAAATCATATCGTCCGCCGCCGGCAAGCGCATCTTGCGAACCGAGTTCTGTGCTTGATACTTCAAATGCAGTTTTTGTGTAGTAATCTAATCCGCGCACAAGCCGTCCATCAACAATGAAAGGAATGTCAAATGCCGTGAGCAATGATTTCACTTTTTCGAAATGCAACGCACATGCTTCGTTTAAGTGTTCAGTAATCAGCGGCATCGTTGCTGTAAGTGCGAGATCATTTTCATCTTTTGAATCAAGCACACGCATCGGATTTTGGTCAATACGTTTTTGACTTTCCGGCGAGAGTTTGTCCGCAATTTTATTTAATTCATTGCGCAAAATTTCTTTGTAACGCGGGCGGCATTCTTCATCACCGACCGAATTAATTTTCAAAGTATAATTGGTGATGCCAAGTTCTCGGTACACTTCAATGAGCATCGCAATTATTTCAGCGTCAGTTTCCGGAGTGGAGGAGCCGATTGCTTCTGCACCAAACTGATGAAATTGTCGCAAGCGACCTGCTTGCGGACGTTCTTGCCGAAACATCGGTCCCATATAATAGACTTTTACGAGCGGCTGCGCTTCACCAAGATTGTTTTGAATGAACGCACGTATCACCGATGCAGTTCCTTCGGGGCGCAACGTAATGCTGTCGCTGCTTCTATCTTGAAATGTGTACATCTCTTTTCCAACGATGTCGGTTAATTCTCCGATGCTGCGGGAAAAAAGTGAAGTCTGTTCAAAAATGGGAACGCGAATTTCTTTGTAGTTGAAACGATGGAACACGCTGCGAATTGTTTGTTCAACAAACTGCCAGCGCGTTGTTTCGGATGGAAGAATATCTTTGGTGCCTTTAATAGACTTGTACATATCTTTAAAATAAAATTGCCACAGACGATAGCGTGCTCTTCTGAGAATCTGTGGCGGAACTATCTTACCTACTTACCTAATTTTCAAAATACGTTGCTTCTTCTTTTTTAAAAATTGCCAGCACATCTTTTGGTGTAGCGGCGGAAAGAAGTTGTGTACGAAAATCTTCTTTATTCATCAGACGTGAAATACGACTGAGTAACTTTATATGCGGACCAACCATGCTGTCTTTTCCGACAAGAAGAAAAACTAACCGCACCGGCTGTTCGTCCAATGCTTCGTAATCAATCGGTTCTTCGGTAACTGCAAACGCTGCGACAATATCAGAAACAGCATCGGTCTTTCCGTGCGGGATTGCAAAACCGTTGCCCACACCTGTGGACATGATTTTTTCCCGTTCGAAAATTGCCTCTTTTACTTTTTCTTTGTCGAGAACTTTGGGTGAAGAACTGATGGCATCAATAAGTGAATTGATAATGTCATTTTTTGAATTGCCGGCTAACTGCGTGATGATAAGTGATTCATCGAGTATATCACTAATTTTCATACAACAAAAATCTCCGAATGTGAGAGAAACGTGCTGTAAATATACAACTTTGGGTTTGTAATGTAAAGCATGTATAAAGGGCGGTTCTAAAAATTCAAAAAGAAGAAGTTTACTCCCGCTTGTAGCCAATGCTGTTGGTTTAAGGTTTTGGACTAAAGTCCAAAGAATTTTGTAATCATGTTCCCCAACCTAAAGGTCGGGGCTATTATGTTTAGGGCAGTTCTCAAAATCCAAAGGAATTGTCATTCCGAGGAGCGAAGCGACGAGGAATCTCGTTTTTCACCTCAAAATGAAGAACAAGATTCCTCACTTCGTTCGGAATGACATTGATTTAGCAATTTTGAGAACCGCCCTTTATTAAGAAAATAGCCACGAACTTTTTTGCGAAAAAGTTACAAGAAATGAAGGTGAATGTCAAAAAAAATGAAATTGACAGAATCAAAGTTAATGAGTACCTTTTTACTATACAGTTCATCTATCAGGCGAGGTTATTATGAAACAAGTTCAACGAGTTTTTTCTGTACTTTTTCTTTTCTTTATTTTCACAATTTCAAGTACTGTACTTGCGCAACCGCCGTTGGATGATGCTGTGGTGCTTACATTGCGCATACAGAAAGAGGGTGTGTTTCTTGATTCCATTCTTGTAAAAAAAATTAATTCTGTTCTTTCACTTGCACGCGCAACTAAAGACACGCTGAAACATATTCACACGTTTCCAGAATATGTTCCCACAGAAGTGATAGTTTCTTCTTCAGCCGCGTGGACGGAAAATTGGAAAAAAGGAATATTGATAACCGGTAATGCATGGATTGATATGCTATCCTCAAGATACCACCTTATTAATGCGAGCTATAAATTTTCGAGTTTTTATGTGCTAAAATTTGCACAGCCATTACATATTAAGAATCTTGTAAAACTGTACAAACAAGACTCTACAATTATTTATGCTGAATCAAATGGATATATAGGAGATGGCAACAATATTTGGCTGTATGAAAAAGATAGCACATGGCTCTGCATTTTTTCTGAAGGGTGGGGCGATTGTCCGGCGGGATGTATTGAAAGAAATTATTGGTATGTTTCTGTGAAAAACGATATTGCCCAATTTGAAGAAATGCAAATAGGCAATTATACTAAGCCAACTATATATCGTTGGAATATACCTGAAATGTATGAACCACTCTATTACAATTCTCTCACGGAATTATTTTCAAAAGGAAAGTCATCACTTAATTGGTGGGAACGACGGTACGCTGTGGAAGCATTGGGTTATCTTTTTCGAAATGAATACCCACGAATATCGGGACACCTTCCTGACGTATTGGTTCGTTATGTAGCAATGAAAAAAGATGCTTTCGTTCGAAAGAATGAATGCGTTGCATTTCTTCGGGCTATGCTTAACGATGTCGATAGGTGGGTGAGACGTTCTGCAATTGCACAATTAGATTTCTTTTTAGGTAACGGAAGTAACTCATCCTCATACTTCCCGCTGCAGGTTGGAAATACGTGGACATGGAATTCTCTTATTCGAAAAGACAGCATCGAAAAAATAATTGATACGGTTCGCATCGGTGGAAATAAATATTTTAGATTTAACCATTATCGCAATCTCGATTCCATTCTTGTTCGGAGAAATGAAAAGAATCAAATTCTTCTACGCAAAGATTCGAGTGATCTTGTTTGGCTTGATTTTAGCGCGGAGGCAGGAACAAGTTGGAATTTTCCGAGTTTCAATGAACCGTCGTGGCAAATAACATTATTGAGTAAAGACGATACAGTAAAGTTTAACGGAAAAGTTTTGACACATTGTTATGAATTTATGTACGGCGGTAATATAGACGCAGGATGGACAGAATGGTTTGCGCCCGGACTCGGATGCGTAAAACGAGAGCAAATAACATTGCACGGCGCAGACTGGATATTTTTACAAAATGCAAATATAGACAGCGTACAAATTGTTACAGCAGTTTCTTCTTCTCACAGTGAAGTTATTTCGCAGTTTTTTTTAAACCAAAACTATCCCAATCCATTCAATCCCACAACAGTGATTAGTTATCGATTAGTAGGTTCAAGTTTTGTGATTCTGAAAGTATACGATGTACTTGGAAAAGAAATTGCAACACTCGTAAACGAACAAAAAGAAACAGGAACATACAAAGTGAAATTCGATGCGACTAAGATTTCTAGTGGTATTTATTTTTATAAACTTAACGCTGGAAATTTTACCGAAGTAAAAAAAATGCAAGTGCTGAAATAAACACTTACTTGTTCGCTTTTTGTTTTGAAATCATTCTTGCTTTTTTTTTCCTTTCAAATTGGCTATCTTGAAATAATTAAATCTGCATTCTATAAAGTCAATTTGCAAAGGAGTTTTTCATTTTGTCTTCTTCAGAAACCAATCCGCAACTCGATCAACTGTGTATCAACACAATTCGCACGCTGGCAATGGATGCCATTCAAAAAGCAAAGTCAGGACATCCCGGAATGCCGATGGGTGCTGCACCGATGGCGTACACACTCTGGACTCGTCATCTTCACCACAATCCTGCAAATTCTCAATGGCATAATCGCGATCGCTTCGTACTGTCAGCGGGGCATGGTTCGATGTTGCTGTATAGTTTGTTGCATCTCACCGGCTATAAACTTTCGCTCGATGATTTGAAAAATTTTCGTCAGTGGGGAAGTAACACTCCCGGACATCCTGAATCGCATTTGACTGATGGTGTTGAAACTACAACCGGTCCGCTCGGACAAGGATTTGCAAATGCAGTTGGAATGGCGCTTGCAGAAAAATATCTTGCGGCTACATTTAACAAACCAAATTTTTCTGTTGTAGAGTATTTTGTCTATTCAATTGCTGGCGATGGTTGTTTAATGGAAGGTGTTTCTTCCGAAGCGGCTTCGCTTGCGGGGCATTTGAAACTTGGAAATTTAGTTGTGCTGTATGATGACAACAAGATTAGTATTGACGGCAACACAAAACTTTCTTTTACCGAAGATGTCGGTGCGCGGTTTGAAGCGTACGGCTGGCATGTGCAAACTGTTCACGATGGCAACGACATCGAAAAAATTGATACCGCAATTCTTCACGCCAAACAAGTAACCGACAAACCATCGCTTATTAAAGTGCGCACACATATCGGCTACGGAAGTCCGAACAAACAAGATTCGCATGATGCGCACGGTTCACCGCTGGGCAACGAAGAAATTGCATTGACAAAAAAGTTTTACGGATGGAAGAGCGAGGAGCCATTTTTTATTCCTGAAGAAGCGTTGCAGCATTTTCGCACAGCGATTGAACGCGGCAAGAAAAAAGAAATCGAATGGCAGCAATTATTTAATACGTACAAAAAAGAATTTCCGGAACTTGCTACAAAGTTAGAAAATATTCGCTCGGGAAAATTTGGCGACGAATGGAAAAAAGCGCTGCCGGTTTTTACATCTGAAAATGGAAACATTGCATCGCGCGAAGCATCGGGAAAAGTGTTACAGGCAATTGCACCGCATTTGCCGTCGCTCATCGGCGGTTCGGCTGATCTTACGCCGTCTAACAATACGCGCGTGAAAGAATTTACTGACTTCCAGCCGGAAAATTATGGCGGACGATATGTGCGGTTTGGCGTGCGTGAACATGCGATGGGTTCATTAATGAATGGCATTGCGTTAACTGCAGGAATGATTCCGTACGGCGGTACGTTTATGATTTTTTCGGAATACATGCGTCCGCCAATTCGGCTTGCCGCACTCATGCACATCGCACCGGTTTATGTATTCACGCACGACAGCATCGGTCTTGGTGAAGATGGACCGACGCATCAACCGATTGAACAACTTGCATCGCTTCGCTCAATTCCAAATCTTGTCGTTCTTCGTCCTGCGGATGCAAACGAAACTGTGCACGCATGGAAATATGCAATCGAACATCGCACTGTTCCAACTGCACTTGCATTGACGAGACAAAAATTGCAATTGATTGATCAAACAAAATATGCATCGGCTGAACATCTCGTTCGCGGCGGATATGTGCTTGCAGAAAATTCTTCTTCGCCGGAAATTATTTTAATTGGTACCGGTTCGGAAGTACAGCTTGTGTTGAGCGCGTATGAAAAATTAATTGCGGAAGGAATTTCCGCGCGTGTGGTCAGTATGCCATCGTGGGAATTGTTTGAGCAGCAGCCGAAAGAATACCGCGATGCAGTGTTTCCATCTTCGTGCAAAAAAAGAATTGCAGTGGAAACCGGTGTTGCACTTGGCTGGCATAAATATGTTGGCAGCGAAGGTGTGGTACTTTGTATGGAATCATTTGGTGCATCGGCGCCGGCGGAAATACTGTTTAAGGAATTTGGTTTCACTGTGGAGAATGTTGTAGCCAAAGCAAAAACAATGTTGCAATAAATCAATGAACTAATAAATATTCCTATGAAAAAAAATATTCTGTTGTTTCTCTTTGCATTTTCTTTTTTATATCCAAAAGAAAACAGGCCGAAACTCATCATTTACATTTCGATTGACCAAATGCGTGCCGATTATTTTGAGCGCTACTTGCATCACTACAATGGTGGTCTCAAAAAATTATACACTGAAGGGATTGTTTTTAAAAATGCTGATTTGAATTACGCATCGAGTGAAACCGGCCCCGGACATGCAACACTTGGCACCGGCGCGTATCCGAAAACAAACGGCATTCTTGGTAACGAATGGGTAGAACCAACGACACGGAAAAATATGTATTGTGTTGCTGATACGCTTGCCGGAAAAGTTGATGGAGAAGGCGGAGGTTTCTCGTCGAAAAATTTGGCTGTAACAGCGCTCGGTGATTGGCTGAAAGCATCTTCGTTACAATCGAAAGTAGTAACAGCTTCATCGAAAGACCGCGCTGCAATTTTAATGGGCGGTCAACATCCGAACTATGCATTCTGGTATCAGAAAAAAAACGGCTACATGGTAACTTCCGATTGGTATACAAAACAATTGCCAGAGTGGGTGAAAACATTTAATGCATCCAATTGGATTGCGAACAATATTCCGAATGCATGGACGAAATTATTGCCGGATTCTGCTTATACGCCATTCGGACCGGATGAATTTGCTGCCGAAACAAAGTGGGGCGACAACACATCGTTTCCGCATGTTTTCACAGAAGGAAAAAAGAACGAACAAATTATTGGAACGCCGTACGGCGATATGCTTGTGTTGGATTTCGCAGCGTCTGCTATTGCCGGAGAACAGCTTGGTCAGCGCGGCGTTACCGATTTGTTGTGCATTAGTCTTTCAAATTGCGATTATGTTGGACACGGATACGGACCGGACAGCCACGAGCAGCATGATTTATTGTTGCGCGTTGATAAATCGCTGGGAGAATTTTTTGAAAAAGTTTTTGCAACACTCGGAAAAGAAAATGTTGTTATTGCGTTAAGCGCAGACCATGCGGTCTGTCCGCTGCCGGAATTCAGCAAGCAATTTCGAAACATCAATGCACGACGAATTGTTTTTTCCAAAGAGATGCAGCCGAAAATAGATTCATTGAACGTGCAATTACAGCACGAATTAAAAACGACAGAACACATTTTACAGAAAGGCAATTTTCTTAATTACTCCGCAGCGGCAAAAACCGGAATGGATAGCGTGAAGTTTGAGAATCGTGTTCGCGCCGGTTTGCTGACGATTGACGGAGTAACAGATGTTTATTTCCGACGCGAATTGTTAGAGACGGTGCAGACGGATCGTCCGTATTTACAAAAATTTAAAAATAGTTATTACGTGCCGCGCGGTGAGGATTTTCAATTACGCTTTTGTGAAAATTGTTTAATCGCTTATAGCGAAACAGGCACAACGCACGGAACGCCATACAGCTACGACACACACGTTCCAATGATTTTTTGGTGGAATGGAGTAACACCAAAAAAAATTTCCGAAGAGGTGCACATAGTTGATATTGCGCCGACACTAGCAAGAAAAATTTCGGTATCGTTTCCGGCAACTGTAAACGGAATAGCTTTACCGCAAATAAAATAAATGTGGTTTCCAAAAATATGTGGATAGTAAGGGCAGTTCTATAAATTGAAAAAAAAATTTCTCGCAAAGACGCGAAGTTGCAAAGTATAGATTTTATTATGCTTTAATAGTTGTTTTCTTTGCGCTTTTGCGCCTTGGCGGTGAAATAATGAATTTTTAGAACCGCCCTTAAGTGAAAAGCCGTTGTAAGAAATATTGCAACGGCTTTTTTATTTCCTACAATTTGAACTGCTAAAAATCGGTCGGATTTACGCGGAATGATTCCGTGCACCGTTCAACACAACATCTCTTGACTCATACTATCCTTTATATTAAATTACACAAGTTAATTAAGCTATTAAAACCTTTACTTTAAGTGAATGCCATTGTGTTATTAAGGAACCATTTGAGAAAATTGTTTTTTTATGCGGTATTCAGTTTCTTGCAAATTTGTTTTGTTTCACAAATGTTTGCACAAGATTCTCTTGTCGATATTCAACAAGAACACGATTACACGTTTGCCTACGGACTTTTTCAGGATCAACTGTATCAGGTTTCGTACGAACAATTCAAAAAATTTGTTGAACATTACCCCGCATCACATAAAAAACCTGATGCACTTTATCTTCTTGCCGAATGCCAATATCGTTTGGAACAATTTCCATTAGCGCTTCAACTGTACAAAAATTTCATACAAGAATTTCCTATACACAATCTTCACACCGAAGCATTGCTTCATCTCGGCGAAATATATTTCCGACAGAAATCATACAACGATGCGCAGTTCTATTATAGAGAAGTTCTCACGCAAGATTCCACGAAGATTGTTGCCGGCGAAGCGGCGTATTGGATTGGCGAGTCGTACTTAAAAATGAATAAAACTGATGCGGCTGTATCTTTTTATTCACTCAGTTATGAACGCTATCCCGCGAACAGACTTGCAGAGTATGCGTTGTATTCATTAGGATGGATTGCCGAACAAAATAAAAATTTTCAAAAAGCAATTGCGTGGTATCAGAAATTATTGCAGGAAAAAAAAGAAAGCGAATTGTCTGCAACAACTGCGGAACGCATTGGAGAATGTTACTATCAAACCGGCGCGTACCAGCAATGTATAGATTATTTAAAAACGGCGGCACACACTTTAGCCGATACCGACGTGGTGGTTCGTGCAGAGTTTCTTATTGCGGAATCGTATTTCGGTTTAGAAAATTTTTTGACAGCGCGAACGCTGTATGATGAATTCCAGAAAAAACATCCAACGCATTCGTTAGCGCGCGAAGCACGTTATTCTTATGCATGGACATTTTTGAAAACGAAGGAGTATCCGCAAGCGATTACTTTGTTTGACGAACTTGCTCGCGGCAAGGATGAGATTGCACACAATGCATTATTCCGCAAAGCGCGCGCGCTGCAACTTTCCGGCAATCAGCAACAAGCCTTCAATGTGTTTCTTTCAATTCCATCTTTGCAGCCGAAAAGCGAGTATGCAGATAATGGTGTGTATGAAGCGGGACTTGTTCTGTACGAACAGAAAAACTATGATTCAGCGGCGGTTCTTTTTCAGCGTGTCATTTCGGAATATCCTAAAAGCGACATGTTTGCCAGTGCGTACAGAATGTTAGGCGAAACATACATCGCACAAAAAAAATATACTGAGGCGGTTTCTGCATTTCGTTCTGTAAGCAAGCAATCGTCTGCGAATGATACTGTGAAAGGCGATGCGGCGTTCCAAGAAGCATGGGCATTTTTTAAATTGAAGAAATACCACGAAGCGACCAAAGGATTTCAGTCGTTCATCAAAAAATTTCCGGCTCATGGTAAAAACAGTGATGCCATGTTCTGGAGCGGAGAAGCATCGTTTCAGTTTGAAAAATTTCCCGACGCAGAAAAATATTATTTTCAATTTGTAAAAAAATATCCAACGCACGAAAAAATTGAAGATGCAAACTACGGATTGGCATGGTCGTATTTCAAAAATGGAAAATTTAATCTTGCGATTTCTTTGTTTGAACAAATTGTAAAAGAAAAAAAATCTGACCGGTTCATATTTGATGCACAACTTCGCATTGGTGATGCCTACTATTATGAAAAAGAATTTGAAAAAGCAGCCGAAACATACCGTGCGGCGATTGCGGCTTTTTCCTCTCATAAAAAAATTGATTACGCCTACTTTCAACTTGCGCAATCCGAAAATCGTGCTGAAAATGATAAAGAGGGACTGCGCACATTCAGCCTGTTGCTTTCGCGTTTTCCAAAATCGAAATTTGCCGATGAATCGCAATATGGCATTGGCTTGATTTATTTTCAGCAGAAACATTATGAGCAAGCCATTGCAGAATTTCAAAAGCTGATTCAGAATTTTCCAAAAAGCAATATTGTACCTCGTGCACAGTTCAGCATTGGCGACGCATATTATAATTTGCAAAAATATCCGCTGGCAATTCAATCATATCAAACGGTTGTCGATAAATATGCCGTGTCTCAATATGCCAGCGACGCGGTGAATGGAATTCAGTATTGCTATTTGTTGTTAGAAAAACCGTTGGATGCAATTCGCACCATTGACGAGTTCGTGAAAAAAAATCCAGATGCTCGTTTAGCAGACGAGTTGTATTACAAAAAAGGTGAATTGTTTTTCGGTCAGCGTCAATACGATAGCGCAATTACGGCATATAAAGATTTCATCGGACAATTTCCAAACAGCAAACTTGTTGCCAACGCACATTATTGGATTGGGAAATCATATCAAACGCAAAACAGTATTTCTCCTGCGCTGGCATCGTTTCAAATTATAAATGCACAATATCAAAATAGTTCCATTGCAAGCGCATCGTTTTTTGAAGCGGGAGGAATTTACGCACAGCAGGCAAAACCTGATTTAGCGTTACAAGCATTTGCAACTGTCGAAGAAAATTATCCGAACTCTGAAGAAGCACCGGAGGCATCGTACCAACAAGCTATTGTGTCGAAGGGAACCAATCAGCTTGAAGCGTCCGTAAAAAAATTCGAAACAACGATTGCTCGATATCCAAAATCAATCGCTGCAGATAGAAGCAGACTTGCGTTGGGATGGATGAACCATGGCACGGCGCAGTATGCGAAAGCTCTTGAATATTTCCGCGCAGTTGCCAATAACCGTACGGATGATGTTGCTGCCGAAGCACAGTTCGCAGTCGGACTCACATTACAAACTCAAAAAAATTATACAGATGCTATCATCGCTTTCATGCGCATGAAGTACGTTTTTCCATCTTCAACACAATGGATTGTGAAAGCGTATTTTAATCTTGGCGAGTGTTACGAAAAAACAAATCAGATTCAAAAAGCGAAAGAAGCGTACTCGTATGTTGTTAAGCAGGGGAAAATTCCCGAACTCACTACTTCCGCAGAGAAGCGGTTGAAAAGTTTGGAGCAATTATGATTCAGAGGAGTAGAGTACAATTTCATTTCATTCTATTTTTGTTTTTTGTTGCAGCGGTATGTGAAAATTTTTCTGTTGTATTCTCGCAAGAAAAAAAAGAACCGGCAAAAAGAGAAACGATAGTGCCGCAGAAAAAAGAAGAGGCACCTCTTCCTAAAATAGATTTACCGGAATTTTTAATTACCGGACATGAAAACCTTGAAACTCCGGCAACCGCAAAGCAAGAATATGATGAAGACAATATTTTTTCAATCGGAGAGCGCGGTGGTGAACAACGAACACGACTTGATCGCGGTGAACAGGAAATGAAACTCTCAAAAAAATTTTCCAAAGAAAAAAATATTTTGGACGGACAATGTATTGCACGTTTCGGAAATTATAGTACACCTTCGTTGGAAGGATGGATTGGAAAAACTTTTGACAACGGCAGTATCGCAGGTGAAGCGCATTATTCTTCCAGCGATGGACATGTAACGAATGCCGAATGGTCGCGCGGCTCGGCTCGCGTGGCGGGGAATTATTTTCTGCCTTCAACACAAGATTTATTTTCCAACGCAAATGTTCGTGCTGAAGCAGGATTTTCTTCTGAAGCATACAAAGCTTATGCATCAAAAAATCCTACGGCAACACGAACGGATAATGCAATTGCTGCGACCATCGGAATGGATTCGCGCTGGGCGTTTCGTCATCCTTCGCTTGAGAGTGTTGATTACTCAGTGAATGTCCACGCGAATAGTTTTGCATGGAACGACAGCACTAATTCAACACAAAATGATTTTGGCATTCAACTTTTTGGTAATTCAAAATATGAAAGCGTTCCGGTTCGCGCTTCCGCCGAATATGTTGTTTCCGGAATTTCAATGTCATTACCGGCTACGCCTGTTACACAAGCAATGCATTGGTTTGTTCTTTCAAGTGATGCGCGAATGATGTTGACGCGCTCGCTGCAATGTTCGTTCGGACTTCAACAATTTTTATATCGCGGTGCGGAAGGTGCAACAAGCGGGCGGTTATTTCCAAAAGCGGAATTGCGTTATTTCTTTACTGAAGGCGCATCGCTGTTTACTTCGTTTGCGCCATTTGTCGAACGCGCTTCATTGCAGCACGTTGTTGCTGCAAACCGTTACGCGTTAAACACGGCACTGCTTCTTCCAACGGTTACACCGGTGCATGTTTCACTTGGCGGCGAATACGTTATGAATGAACAGTGGAAACATTCGTTTCTGTTTTCGTACAGCAACGCAGATAATTACATGACTTTTCTTGATTCAACTAATGCAAAAGTGTGGGAAGTTAGTTATCTTCCAGACGTGAGCACAAAGCGTTTTGAGGTGCGAACACATTATGAAGAGGTATCATTCGGTTCGGCAGAAGTTTTTTTCTCGCTGCGCTCCGTGCAACAAAAAGATTCGACGAACAGTTTGCCGTATCTTCCAAACGCATCAGCAGGAATACTGTATCATCGCACGTTCGCGCAGAAAATAAATGTATCAACACTTCTGCACTATGTTTCCGAACGGCGAAATAGTTTTGCAAGTTCAGATGCAAATGCCGGTTATGTGTATTCTGAAATTTCATCAGATTATTTATTTGCACCACAGATGCGTGCAGTGTTGACAATAACGAATGTATTGGATCAACAGTACTATGTGTGGAATGGTTATCGAGAAAAAGGAATTTTTCTTTCGCTTGGAATAAGTTATGCATGGTAAATAATATTTTTTTTTCACTCTTTTAAGGAGATGCAAATATGCCAAATATGAATTTAAAAGGAGAAGGAATGAAGATGCCGCAGCCGGGTGTGAGACCGGGCGGAACACAACCGATGCAATCTTCACAAATGAAATTGGTGATCATTATCGTAGGAGCGGTATTGCTTCTGGCGGCTGCGGCGTTTGTGTTAAACAAATCCGGAGTTGTTCATTTGTGGGGAAAGAAAAAAGCTGCACCGGCGGTGGTAACACTTCCTGCCGAACAAGCATCGCCAACAAGTGATACACAAATGGTCGCTCCGACAGAACAACTTTCGCCAATTGAAAATAAAACTAAAGTTGAATCACCGGCTTCGAAAAAAGCAGAAATGTTTGCAAAGAAATCTTTGGAATTGAAACAAGGAAAAACTCCTGCCACTGAAAAAAAATCTATGCAGGGTGCGGGTAACTTTACCGTACAAATTTCTTCTTGGATTGATAAAGCAAAAGCAACGATGATTGCAAAAATTTTTGAGGATGCGGGATTTGATTCTTTTGTAGAAACCGCAGGCAAACAACATCGTGTGTGTATTGGAAGATATGCAACGCGCGATGAGGCAAAATCTCACGGTGAAAAGATGGTGCACATGCTGGAAAATAATTACACAATTATTACAATCGGCAAATAATTTTATTAATAAAGGTTTGAAACGATGAATTTCTTAGAACTGTTTCTCAAAGGCGGTATGGTAATGTGGCCGATTCTGTTGTGCTCGGTTATTGCACTTGCTGTTATCTTTGAAAAATTTTTCGTCTTACGAAAAGCAAAAGTTGATCCGAAGCAATTAATGACGAAAATTCGCAGCGCACTGTCGCGCAGCGATATTGTCAGCGCAGTTGATGCGTGTGCTAAAGTGAAAGCACCTGTTGCAAATATTTTAAAGAAAGGTGTTCTGCAATATAAAAATGGACACCTTGCCATACGTGAGGCAATTGAGCAAGCAGGCAGAGAAGAAATTTTTCATCTCGAAAAACGGCTCGGCTTGTTGGCAAACATTGCGGGTCTTGCACCGATGCTTGGTTTTCTCGGAACGGTAACCGGAATGATTGCTGCGTTTCAAGCCATTGAACAACTTGGCGGAAATGTAAATCCGAGTGTGCTTGCAAGTGGAATTTGGGAAGCAATGTTGACGACTGCGTTCGGGCTTTTCGTTGGTATTCCCGCGCTTGGTTTTTACAATCATTTTGTCGGACGTGTTGGCAGATTTGTATTTGAAATTGAATCAAGCACCGAAGATTTTCTTGACTTCGTAAAAAACGGCGGCGAAGAAATGATTGGCACAACAAAAAAATCCGATGCACCATTGCGTACTGTATTTGCTGACGATGAATTCTTTGAACCGAAAAATGATTGACGCGGCAGTATGAAATTTGAACAACACCATAAAGTAAATCCTGCTTTCAACTATGCTTCGCTGACAGATATTGTGTTGCAGTTACTTATTTTCTTTTTACTGTCATCCTCATTTGTTTCGATGCCCGGCGTGAAAGTACAGCTCCCCAAAGCACAAACATCCGAAACGCAAACAGACCGACAGACTTTCATTACCATCACAGAAAGCGGAAAAGTTTACCTCAATACTGAAGAAGTTACTACTGCAGCGCTCGCACAAAAATTAATTCCGATTTTGGATAACAACCGCATGCAAGTCATCATCATCAAAGCCGATAAGACGGTAAGTTTACAGAAAGCGGTTCAGCTTATTGATATTGCCAAAGGTGTCGGTGCCCAGCGTTTTATGATCGCAACCGAACCACCAAGCGACAACCCTTCTGTACTACAATAACATGGTACATCAATCAACAGAATTTCGTACAGGATGGGTTGCATCAATTGTATTTCATTTGATGCTCGTGGCGCTTTTTTTCTTTGTCCGCACCACGCCGCATTTGTCCGAAGCACAATTTGTTGAGATGACGTGGGGTGTGCTTGCATCGGGTGATGTGCTTGTGCCGGAAAGTATTGCTTCATTGGAAAATTCAGCAGCGCAACAAGCTGATTTTGCAGAAGTTAATTCTGTAGAGTTGCCGTTGCGAACACTAACGCGCAACGACGAAGAAATAATTTCTATTCCAAAATCGAAAAAAATAATCAGCGCCGATGCGCCGACTATCGTTTCGCGCGAGAATAAAATTACATCAACCGAAGAAAAGAAAAACACAACGACACTCAACAGTACCGGCGCCAAAGAAATTATTGCAGGTGAAAATACAACCGGTGCACGCAATGTTGCCGCTGCTCCTTATGGCAGCAGTGGCGGAGGAAACGGAAGTGGAGATAGGATTTCTTTTCAGGTGCAATGGAGCGATGGTGGAAATCGGAAATTGTTGTATGGTGAACCGCCGAGCTATCCGGCGGGAGTGAATGTGCAAGCGCAAATTAAATTGCAGCTTGTTGTGTTGGTAAACGGCAGTGTAAAATTTGCCCAGCCGGTACAAAAAGGGAATACACGATTAGAAAATGCTGCGCTTCGGCGAGTTCGTTTGTGGAAATTTGAACCGTTGCAAAGCGCGCAACCGCAAGTGGAACAAACCGCAATTGTTACATTTAATTTTAAGCTGAAGTAACGCGCTCTGTTTTTGCCGAACGATAGTAGAGGAAATAAAAAATTCCTTCGCCGATTGTTAACAAGAGAAGTGTGCACGCATCGCGATTGAGTATCACACCGAATCCTTTTTCGTTCATCAAAAATTTCAGAACAAATGTCGTAATACTCCATCCTACCGAAAAAATCAAAACCATAAATCCAACTGTCAGTGCGCCTGCACTTACTCCTTCTTTTTGATATTCATCTGTAAATGCTGCAACAACGGCAACGATATGAATGTAAAAAATAAAAAGAGGAATCATGGTTAAGTTAAAAGTTAAAAGTTGAAAGTTAAAAGTTAAAATTATTATACTGAGAATTTAATACGCATCTTTTCCAACGATCACAGCGTAGATTGTTTTTAAAATTATTTTGATATCAAAAACGATTGACCAGTTTTCGATATAGTACACATCGAATTTCGTACGCTCTTCGATTGGTGCATTACCGCGCAATCCATTGACCTGAGCCCAGCCGGTCATTCCTGATTTCATCCGATGGCGTTCCAAATATCGTGGGATTTTTTCTTTGAACTGTGCAACGAAATATGGTCGCTCCGGACGCGGACCAACAATGCTCATGTGTCCGAGGAGAACATTCCATAATTGCGGAAGTTCATCGAAGCTTGTGCGGCGAAGTAATTTTCCTACTGGTGTGGAGCGATTATCACTTTTTGTGTTCCGAACAGGACCAGTGCTTGCCTCCGCATTCACGTGCATCGAGCGGAATTTAATAATCGGAAAGGAAATCCCATCTAAACCTACTCGCTCTTGAATATAAAAAATTGGACCGCGTGAAGTTGCTTTAATGAGTATGCAAATCAACACCATCAATGGTGAAGCAAGAATTAAAATGACGAATGAAACTATAATATCAAAAGTTCGCTTCGAAATTTTATTCCATGTTGAAAGTGGAATTTCTTTTATTTTGATGAACGGGAGCCCTTCGATATCTTGAATACGCACGCGGCTTGTCATTAAATCCAACATATCCGGCACCATCATTAAATCAATGTTCAATCCTTCAGCATCACGAATCAGTTCATACAACTGAGGATGTTCTTTGTATGAAAGTGAAATAAGCGCCGCCTGCAATCTATACTTTGCGATCTCCATCGGAAGATTTTTTATTGCACCAAGATATTGTGAGCGTGCGAGGGGCAATAGTTCGTCAGCGGGCATTTTTGCATAGTAACCGATAATTTCGTAGCCAAGTGATTTGTTTTCCGTAAGATGTGTGAAAACAGAATTTGCTGTTGTATTGTTGCCGACGATAGCGACAGTTTTTAATTCTCGTCCGCGTTTGTATAGTGATTGCTCGAATCGCATAACAAAATATCTGCCGGTAGTAACAGTAACAATGGCTGTTAACCAGATAAGCACAAACACCGCGCGTGAATATGAAAACTCGCGATAGAAAAATGTCGTACTCATCAGAATTAACATGCCGATTGAAATGATGCGGATAATTGCAAACAGTTCATCGCTGATGTGTGTGTTGCGTCGTGTTGTATAAAGCTCGCGCGATTGAAAAATGAAAAGCCACACCGGAATGAATAAGAACGATGTAACAATGTAATTTCCGAGCGGTGGGATTCCTTGTGTTACCTCAACAATGGATGTGAGTTGAGAATAAAAACGCAGCCAGTATGAGAGAAGAAATGCCAGCTCCAGCGCACACACATCTGATACCACAGTGAGTAGCGGAATTAAAAAATCATTTCGTCGTTGGTTGCTCATACTTTTTTTAATATAGTTTTCTGATTGAAAATACAAACAACGGAGGAAAATAAAAATGGTTTTTCAAAAATTTCATTTACTCATTTACTTTTCTCACATCCAGCCATTCGCTCTGTACCATTGTACCGTTTCGCGGATGCCATCGGCGAG
>CAYHZL010000049.1:0-1061 GCA_964361075.1 uncultured Chitinophagaceae bacterium | reverse complement strand
ACATCCAGCCATTCGCTCTGTACCATTGTACCGTTTCGCGGATGCCATCGGCGAGAGCAACACTTTGTTTATAGCCGAGTTCTGTTGTCGCTTTGGAAATATCGCAGCACCAGTTTTCTTGAACCATGTCGCGTCCTTTTTCAAAATTCAGTACGGAAGGTTTTTCACTGAAGCGCGAGAAAAATCCTACGGTAGCGGCGACAGCAAAAACAAGCGGCTCCGGAAGACGAACGCGTAGTGCTTTTTTCTGCATCACCTCTTTCGACACGTATCCGATTTCTGTCCACGAATAAAATGTTTCGCTTCCCAAAAAATAAGTTTGTCCGATAGCTTTCTCGCTTTCACCGGCAAGCATAATTCCCGATACCAAATCGGTTGAATGCACCAAGCTCACATATTTTTCCGAAAAGCCGACAAGCGGTTCTATTCCCTTATCAATTGTTTTAAAAAAATCAAATGTCGCTGTATCACGAGGACCGAACACAGCGGGCGGACGTACAATGGTGATGGGAAGTCTGTCTTTGAATTTTAGAACTTCTTTTTCTGCTTCCATTTTACTTTTTCCGTACGTGGTGATTGGATGGTACGATGTTGATTCGTTGACCGGCGTTGTGCCGCTGCCTGGTCCTACTGCAGCGAGTGAACTGACATGAATAAATTTTTTCAATGTCGGATTAACGCGATGCGTTGTTTCAATAATACTTCGAGTTGCATCGCGGTTGCCTTTGTAAAATCCTTCTTTGGTTTTTGAAGCGACAACACCGGCTACGTGGTACACATAATCAACACCGGTTATTGCTTTTTCCAACACCGCAGTGGAAAATAAATCGCCGACAAAAATTTCGACAGGAAGATTTTGCAAGTAGCCGAGTTTTTTTTCATCCCGCACTAAACAGCGGACTTTATAATTGTGGGAGAGTAACCGTTCAACAAGGTGGCTGCCGATAAATCCGGTGCCGCCGGTAACAAATGCGGTAGGTTGTGTGCTCATAGTGTTAATTTCTCATAGTGAGAGTGATAGAGAGAAAATATTTCATCAGAAAAACAGACAAAGAAAATTT
>CAYHZL010000048.1:0-18683 GCA_964361075.1 uncultured Chitinophagaceae bacterium | reverse complement strand
TCAACTGTTTGCAACGGAATGCCGAGCACACGAGCAACATCTTTTAAAACTGCTTTCGAAGAAAGCGTACCGAATGTAATAATTTGCGAAACAGAATCTTCACCATATTTGTGCCGAACATACTCGATAACTTTTTCACGTTTGCTGTCGGCAAAGTCAACGTCAATATCGGGCATGCTCACGCGCTCGGGATTCAAAAATCTTTCGAAGAGCAAATCGTATTTCAACGGATCAACGTTGGTAATGCCGGTGCAATACGAAACCAAACTTCCTGCAGCGCTGCCGCGTCCCGGTCCAACCATCACACCCATTTCACGCGCAGCACGAATAAAATCTGCAACAATCAAAAAGTAACCGGCAAATCCCATTCCATTAATAACAGAAAGTTCGTGTTTCATTCTGCTTTCAATTTCCGGTGTGATTGTTTGATACCGTGTTTTCAATCCTTCCCACGAAAGTTTTTCCAAATATTCTTCTAATGTCTCAGCACCGGCATCAGGCGGAATTGGAAACTTCGGCATGTGATTCGTTTTCAAATCAAATTCGAGATTACATTTTTCTGTAATCTCCAACGTGTTTGCAATTGCGTCAGGAAAATCCTTAAACAACTCCACCATTTCTTTTTCAGATTTGAAATAGAGTTGGTCTGTGCCGTACCGAAGTTTGGAAATATCCGGAATATTATTTGCGCTCGCTTCTGAAATCAGCAGCATGATGTTGTGTGCAACAGCATCTTCCGGTTTGATGTAATGGCAATCATTTGTTGCAATAAGTTTGATACCGAGTTCTTTTGCAAGCACCGGCATATCGCGCAGCACTTTTTTCTCTGCATCAATTCCGTGATCTTGAATTTCGAGATAAAAATCTTCGCCGAACAATTTGTGGTACATCATCGCCACATCGCGCGCCGTATCAAAATCATCATTGACAAGATGCGCAGCAACAACGCCGCCGGCACATGCGGACATACACACAAGACCTTCGTGATGTTGTTTCAATAATTCAAAATCTATGCGCGGCTTATAATAAAAACCTTCGGTGTGTCCGAGTGTTACAAGTTTGATGAGATTGTGGTAGCCGGTTTCATTTTTGCATAGAAGAATGAGATGATGGTAGTCTCTTTTTTTCGATTTGCCATCTGTATTGAGAGCATCGTTTCCTTCGTCTCTAACTTTTACAGATTTTTCGAAGCGGCTGCCTTTGGAAAGAATATACACTTCACAACCGATAATCGGTTTTATGTTTTTCTTTTTTGCTTTCTTGTAAAATTCAATTGCGCCAAACATGACGCCATGATCAGTAAGCGCAACGGCTGGCATATTGTTTGCAGCGGCTGCCTTCAACAATGTTTCAACTGTTGAAGCGCCGTCAAGCAAACTGTAATGAGTATGATTATGGAGATGAATGTATTGAGACATAATTTTATTGCTATATTTCAATATTACAGGATTACAAAATTACAAGATTTTAAATTTTGCTATTTTGGAATCTTAAAAATCTAAAACTAATAATTTCGGTCTGGTCATTTCTTCGATAGAGGGGGTCTAATTTATTCTTTCACAAACTTCACAACTTCATTCACACTATCTTCCACCGATACCATCCGACGTTCATTCGTATTTCGGACTTTCAATTCGATTTGGTTGTTCTTCATATTTTTTTCGCCGACGACAACTTGCAGAGGCATACCAAGCAAATCTGCATCTTTGAATTTAAATCCCGGACTCACATTCGATCGGTCATCAAACAATACACTGATGCCTTTTGCCTGCAACTGTTCGTAGAGCTCTTCGGATTTTTTTACTACCGTTTCGGAATTGGCATTCACGCAAATCAAATGCACATCAAACGGTGCAATATTTTTTTGCCACTTAATGCCGAATTCATCGTGATGTTGTTCAATATGACATGCAATGATGCGTTCAACGCCAATGCCGTAGCTTCCCATAATGATCGAATTTTCTTTTCCGTGTTCATCAAGAAAATTTGCTTTCATGCTGACAGAATATTTTGTACCGAGTTTGAAGATATGCCCGACTTCAATACCTCTGACAATTTTCAATGTGCCTTTGCTATCAGGACTTTCTTCGCCTTCTTCCACTGTACGGAAATCGTGGTAGCTTTCAATTTTTGTATCACGATTCAAATCGAGATTAAACAAATGAAAATCATTTTTATTTGCTCCACAGACCAAACCATTAGCGCCTTCAAGACGTTTGTCTGCAACGATGGTAAATTTTGAATTTAATTTAACAGGTCCGATGGAACCCGCATCAGCACCGGTTAAAGCAAGCAACTCTTCCGGCTGCGCGGCGCGAATATCTGCACCAAATATCGCTTGCAACTTCGATTCATTCAACTGATCATTGCCGTGCATCAATACAAGAATTGGGGTTTCATTGTTGATAAAAATTAAAGATTTAGCACATTGCGTTGTCGGTAATTTTAAAAACGCTGCAACCTCATCAATTGATTTGCAGTTTGGCGTATGCACTTCTTCAAGAACTTTATTTTCAGAAAAATGCTGAGCGTTGGAAACGCGCGACGTTGCGATTTCCACATTCGCTGCGTAACCACTTTCTTCGCATACGACAAGCGTGTCTTCGCCTGCATTGCTATCAACCATAAATTCCTGTGAACCCGTACCGCCCATCGCGCCGCTTGATGCACCAACAATAAAAAAATTCAATCCGCAGCGTGTGTAAATTTTTTTATACGCTTCAGCGTGAAGGTCGTAGCTCTTGTCCAATCCTTCCAACGACGAATCAAGACTGTACGAATCTTTCATTGTAAATTGTCTTCCGCGCAACACACCCGATTTCGGACGCGGCTCATTCCTGAACTTCGTCTGAATCTGATACCAAATTTGCGGCATCTCTTTGTACGATTTGATATGATTGCGTGCAACCCATGTAATAATTTCTTCGTGAGTCGGTGCAAGCACTAGTGAACGGTTCTTCAAATGAAACATTGTATCGCCGAACGCTTTCACGCGATCTGACTCTTCCCAGATTTCAATCGGATTAAGTGCCGGCAAATGAAATTCTTGTCCGCCAATCGCATCCATTTCTTCGCGAATGATGTTCATTACTTTTTTCATTACTGCATAACCAAATGGAAGAAAAGCAAAAATACCGGCTCCAAGCTGCCTCATCAATCCGGCGCGCAACATAAGTTGATGTGAAGGAATAATTGCATCAGAAGGAACTTCTTTTATTGTGGGGAAAAAACCTTTGGATAAACGCATGGAGTAATTTATGATTAAGGATGAATAATTTTTTTGTTCTGACTAAAGATAATCAACAAATGAAGTGAAGGCAAGATGAGTTTGTTGTAAACAAAGAACATTAACTAACAAAAAAGAAGTTCACCAGTGGTGAACTTCTTTTCCGACATTTGCTAGTGCCGTTTCAAATAAATAAAGTTGTGATTCTAAATTTTTTTACGTCAAACTACTAACTGATCCCACCCTAACCCTCCCCATGTCCCCAATGCTGTCAACTTAAGGAATTCTTTTATGAGAAATAAAGTAGGACAAACATTCTTGTTTGTCAATTTATTTTTATTTGAACAAACAAGAATGTTTGTCCTACCATACCTCTCTTAAGTTGACAGCATTGCCCATGTCCCGAAGGGATGCCTTCGGCACAGGGGAGGGAAATATTCCTCTCCCCCTGCAAGGGGGAGATTGAGAGGTGGTTAAAAAAAATACTACATTTATTTTTAGAAGTGCTACTAGTTTTCAAAAAAATTTTTATGGAAGATTTGTTGTTCCCATTAAAAACTTGTCTATGCTTTTTGCAGCTTTACGTCCTTCACTAATTGCCCATACCACAAGTGATTGACCTCGACGCATATCGCCGGCAGAAAATATTCCTGAAACTGCATTCATGTAATTTTCATCAGTTGAAATATTGCCGCGTGTATCTAATGTAACACCTAATTTTTCCAGCATGCCGGATTTTGTCGGACCGGTAAAACCCATCGCGATTAACACTAAATCTGCTTCTACTGAAAATTCTGAATCGGCAATTGGTTCAAAAAGCGGAGGCGGACCAACGCGAACACCATGCAGTTTTGTAAGATTGCCATCTTTATCGCCTTCAAATTTTGTCGTTGCTACACTCCACTCACGTATGCCCCCTTCTTCATGTGCGCTTTCTGTACGCAACTGTAAAGGCCATAAAGGCCACGGCGTGGAAGGCGAACGTTCATCAGGTGGTTTCGGCATAATTTCAAATTGATGAATTGATTTTGCTTTCTGGCGAATACTTGTTCCGAGACAGTCCGCGCCTGTATCGCCGCCGCCGATAATGATCACACGTTTTCCTGTTGCAAGAATTTCTTTTGACGCATCAAGTTTATCACCAGCCACACGTTTGTTTTGTTGTGGCAAAAATTCCATAGCGAAGTGAACACCTTTAAAATCGCGTCCCGGCACATTTAGATCACGCGAAGTTTCTGAACCTCCGCACAACAAAATTGCATCATACGTACGGCGTAATTCTTCAACGGCAATGTTCACACCAACGTGCGCCCTCGTCATAAAAATAATGCCTTCAGTTTGAAGTTGTTCAACACGACGATCGATTAAATGTTTTTCTAATTTGAAATCAGGAATTCCGTAGCGAAGCAATCCGCCGATGCGATCATTTTTTTCATACACTGTTACATGATGACCTGCTCTGTTTAATTGCTGCGCTGCTGCTAATCCCGATGGACCTGAACCAACAACTGCGACTCTTTTTCCTGTACGCTTTAACGGCGGTTCCGGTTTAATCCAACCATGACTGAATGCATAATCAACAATCGAGCGTTCGATCACTTTAATTGTTACGGGCGGTTCATTGATACCAAGAACGCACGCAGCTTCACACGGCGCAGGACAAACACGTCCGGTGAATTCCGGAAAATTATTTGTTGAATGTAAAATACGAATTGCTTCTTGCCATCTATTACGATACACAAGATCGTTCCAATGCGGAATGACATTGTTCACCGGACATCCGTTGTGACAGAACGGAATACCACAATCCATACACCGCGCACCTTGTGTCTGAACTTTTTGTTCCGGAAACTCAATATATATTTCGTTGTAATCTTTTGTTCGCTCTTCCACCACACGTCGTTGCGGAACTTCGCGCTGATATTCTAAAAATCCTGTCGGCTTACCCATGGACGACCTCCTTCGCAGCATTCGCCGGTTTTATTTGTTCCTTCTGCTGGCGCGGTATGCCAAGCACTCGTTTGTAATCGTGTGGAAATACTTTAACAAATTTCGGCGTCATAGTACTCCATGTATCAAGTATCAGTTGACCGCGACGACTTCCTGTTGAGTCAACATGTTTTTTAATCAGACGTCGAACAAAAAGTTCATCATCTTCAGTAAGCGGATCAAGATCGACAATCGTACGGTTGCAACGTTTCGCTGCAAATTCTCCGGTCTCATCAAGCACAAATGCGTAACCGCCGGACATTCCTGCTGCAAAATTTTTACCGGTTCTTCCAAGCACCACAACCACACCGTTAGTCATGTATTCACAGCCGTGTGCGCCAACCGCTTCAACAACTGCCGTCGCTCCGGAATTTCGTACCGCAAATCGTTCACCGGCTTTTCCACAGAAAAATACTTCACCGCTAGTTGCGCCGTAGAGAACAACGTTACCGACAATCATATTTTCATTTGGAACAAAACCGGAATTCTTTGGAGGATAAATAATTATTTTACCGCCGGACAATCCTTTGCCAACATAATCATTTGCATCGCCTTCAAGTGTCAGCGTAACGCCTTTTACAAGAAACGCCCCGAAACTTTGACCGGCAGATCCATTAAAATTAATATTGATCGTATCTTCCGGCAAACCTTCTGATCCGTGACGTCGTGCAATTTCTCCACTGAGCATCGCACCAACTGTTCTGTGGATGTTACGAATCGGCAACGAAAATGTAAGCGGCTTATTATGTACTAACGCCTCTTTTGTTTTTTCGATAAGTTGATAGTCAATGGCTTCATTCAAACCGTGATCTTGTGAAATCACACAACGCCGTGCCACACGTAATGGCACTGTCGGTTGATGCAAGATTGAAGAAAGATCGATACCTTTTGCTTTCCAATGTTCGATCGCCTTTCGCGCTTGTAACAGATCTACACGTCCAACCATTTCGTCCATTGTGCGGAAACCAAGTTTCGCCATCAACTCTCGTACTTCTTCGGCGATAAAGAAAAAGAAATTGATCACATGTTCCGGTGTTCCTTTGAATTTTTTTCGCAGTTCAACATCTTGTGTTGCAATGCCAACAGGACATGTGTTTAAATGACATTTTCTCATCATGATGCAGCCCATTGCAATCAGCGGCATCGTTGCAAATCCATATTCTTCCGCACCCAGCAATGCTGCAATCACAACATCGCGACCTGTTTGTAATTTTCCGTCGGTTTGTAAACGAACGCGGCTGCGCAGATCGTTCAACAAAAGTACTTGTTGCGTTTCAGCAAGACCAAGTTCCCAAGGAATGCCGGCATGTTTAATCGAAGTAAGCGGCGATGCACCGGTTCCGCCATTATCACCGCTGATAAGAATTAAATCCGCATGCGCTTTTGCAACACCGGCGGCAACTGTTCCAACACCAACTTCTGCTACAAGTTTTACAGAAATATTTGCGCGCGGATTAACATTCTTTAAATCGAAAATCAATTGCGCTAAGTCTTCGATTGAATAAATATCATGATGCGGCGGCGGTGAAATTAATCCGACACCGGCAATGGAATGACGCACCTTCGCAATCACAGCATCTACTTTATATCCCGGTAACTGTCCGCCTTCACCCGGCTTTGCACCTTGCGCAATTTTAATTTGGATTTCATCAGCATTAATTAAATAATGCGCAGTAACACCAAAGCGTCCGGAGGCAACTTGTTTAATTGCACTACGCCGCAAATTACCATCAGCATCCGGCGTGAAGCGTTCTTCATCTTCGCCGCCTTCACCGGTGTTAGATTTTCCGCCCATGCGGTTCATTGCAATCGCCAACGTCTCGTGCGTTTCTTTGCTGATTGAACCGTACGACATTGCACCGGTTACAAATCGTTTTACAATTTCTTTTGCAGGTTCAACTTCTTCCAGCGGAACGCTGTTCGTTCCTTCTTTGAATTCCATCAATCCGCGAAGCGTGTATATTTCTTTATTCTGATTGTTGATAATGTCGGAATATTCTTTGAATGTTTTGAAATCATTATTCCGTACAGAGTGTTGCAGCTTCGTTACAGTGGTCGGATTAATAAGATGACGCTCGCCGTTAATACGGAATTGATAGCTGCCGCCCAAATCAAGTTCCGGTTCAGCTTCCGTTACCGCCTGAAATGCGTGATCATGTTTCATCTTCGATTCGCGTACCAATACATCCAAACCAATTCCTTCAATACGCGACACAGTTCCTGTAAAATATTTTTCAACAACACTCTTGTTCAAACCAATGGCTTCAAATATTTGTGCACCACGATAACTCTGCAATGTGGAGATGCCCATCTTTGAAAAAACTTTCAACAAACCTTTGCCGACTGCTTTTTTATAATTCTTCAGTGCGTATTCAACACTCACAGCGCCATTCAATTGTTCTTTGTTCGCAAGATGTTCTATTGTTTCCATCACAAGATATGGATTGACTGCGCTTGCGCCATAACCGATGAGCAAACAGAAATGCATCACTTCGCGCGGTTCGCCGGATTCGACGACGAGTGCAACCTGCGTGCGAGTTTCTTCGCGCACAAGATGGTTGTGCACTGCGGTTAACGCCAACAAACTTGGAATTGGAGCATACTCTTCATCAACACCACGATCCGAAAGAATAATAATTGTATAACCGGATTTAATTGCGAGCGATGCACGACGACACAAACCGGTGAGCGCGCGTTCCAATTCTTCTTCGCCACCGTTCACACGGAATAACATCGGAAGCGTTGTTGCAAGAAAATCGCCATGCGACACGCGACGCAATTTTTCGAGATCGCGGTTTGTTAACAACGGGTCTTGCAGTTTTAACGTGTGACAATTCTGCGGAGTCTCGACTAAAATATTTCGTTCTGTTCCGATGTAACTTGTTAACGACATGACAAGCTCTTCACGAATCGGATCAATCGGAGGATTGGTTACTTGCGCAAAAAGTTGTTTGAAATAATTAAACAGCGATTGCGATTTATCCGAAAGACATGCTAACGGTGTATCCGAACCCATCGAGCCGAGCGGCTCTTCACCATTCGCCGCCATCGGTGAAACTATCATGCGAATATCTTCTTCCGTATATCCAAACGCGCGCTGTCGCTGCAAAAGATCTGTCGGGCTAAATTCGTGCATGCGTACCGGATCAGGAAGATTTTCTAAACTGATTTGGTTTTCGCTCAGCCACTGTGTGTACGGTTGACGTTCACTTAAACGCATTTTAAGTTCTTCATCAGGAATCAATCGCTTCTCATTTAAATCTACCAGCAACATTTCGCCCGGCTCAAGACATCCTTTAGATTTTACTCGCTCCGGTTCAATTGTTAACACACCGGTCTCGGATGCCATAATTAATAAACCATCATGCGTTACGATATAACGCGCGGGTCGAAGTCCGTTACGATCTAATGTTGCACCAACAACACGTCCATCGGTGAATGCTACTGCAGCCGGACCATCCCATGGTTCCATTAACGATGCATGATATTCATAGAATGCCTTCTTCTCCTGACTCATGCTCGTATCTTTATCCCACGCTTCAGGAATTAACATTGCAAGTGCGTGCGGCAAACTTCGTCCGGAGAGATAAAGTAATTCAACCGCGTTGTCGAGCGATGATGAATCGCTGCCGTTCGGTTGAATGATTGGAAATAATTTTTTGATATCGTCATTGAATAAATCTGACTTCAACACAGATTGACGTGCGTGCATCCAATTTGCATTTCCGCGCAAGGTATTGATTTCACCATTGTGGCTGACATAACGGAATGGATGAGCCAACTGCCAATTTGGTAATGTGTTCGTAGAAAACCGCTGATGCACCATGCATAACGCACTGTTCGTTTCAGGATCAGCTAAGTCGCTATAAAATTGTTCTATCTGCGGTGCCAACAATAATCCTTTATACACAATCGTCCGAGCTGACAACGACGGAATGTAGAAGAAACCTTTTTCTCTTATTTCGGACGCAGCAATTTCTGATTCAACATGTTTGCGCACAACATATAATTTTCGCTCAAACTCATCGGGCGTCATATTTTTTGCACATTGAATAAAAATTTGTTCGATGTACGGCTGCGATGCGCGCGCAATTCTTCCGATAGCATTGGAATTGATCGGCGTATCACGCCAGCCAAGAACACTGAGCCCTTCTTCCTGCACAATGCGATCTATAATTCCTTCACACTGAATACGCGACTGCGGTTCGACCGGAAGAAAAATCATTCCGACGCCATACTCGCCTTCTGCCGGCAACGTAATGTTCAGTGTCGTACACTCTTTCACAAAAAAAATGTGAGGAATTTGAATTGTGATTCCTGCACCATCGCCTGTTTCCGGATCGCAGCCACACGCACCGCGGTGAGTGAGATTAATCAGAATTTCAATTCCCTTTGTGATAATATCGTGAGATTTTTCTCCGCTCATATTCACAATGAAGCCAATACCGCAGGCATCATGTTCATTACGGGAATCGTACAATGGAAAATCTTTTTGATCTAGCGTATTCATAACACCATGCTCGTCTAAATTATTATTAGGGCATCTCTAAAAACTAGTCCCAAAGGGATCCCTTCGGGATTACGAAACCTTCAAGGTTTTTATTTTTGCGATGTACCATAAAATTTTAACATCACAAAATTTGGTCAAGATAAACCTTGAAGGTTTTTAAAGATGCCCATTACTTATTTGTTGAATGCGATTCATTGCAACTGTGTTTTATTTCAAATTTAAATTTTATTATAGCGCACTTCTTTTAATTTTTGTCGAAAGACTTTTGAGTGCAGCATTGTCTTCGTGCGCATTGCAGTTGTTGTATTTTTTTTTCGTGAGAGCGGACTCTTGTTCAATATATATTTGAACCATCAAGTCAATGGTAGTGGTTGTATCATTGATACTTGTGGAGCCACTTCATGTTCGTTAGTTGCCGGGCAAAATAATTGTCATGTAAAACACATGATCTTTATGTATGCTTTCAATGCTGTAGACATTGCTGGCAAACAAAACTGCAGTTGGATAGGTTTGCAGTAGAGGTTTCCTCTCAACAAGGGTTGGATGTTGAGAAAAATAAATTTGCTTCGTAATAAACTTCAACTACCTTCTTGCTATAATATATTTAGATCCCATGAGATTATCAAACCAGAATGAGAAAATTTGCAGAGAGAAATTTTTTTCCGCCGCGGCGGAAAAAAAAAGAAAACCGAATAGTAGTTACTTGTTCTTCATGAATATTATGCAGCAATGACCAGTGCCCTCGTGCAGACTCGAACTGCAATTAGAAGTTTAGGAAACTCCGGTTCTATCCTGTTGAACTACAAGGGCGTGTTGAGTTGTATGAAGATAATCAATTCGGCGTGGTATTTCAAATGTGATGTACAAACTGTAGAATGAAGCTCCCCGCCGCAAGCAGCGGGGTATCTTCGTCATGCCCGAATGCTCTTATCGGGCATCCACAAATAGATTCCCGCCAAAAACATGCGGGAATGACGACGCAAGTCCCAAAGGGATCACTTTGTGACGTCGGGGTATTAAACCCAATAGAGAATAAAAAAAATTGGTCTCCATTTTTCAGATCAAAATGGAGACCAACAATAATATCAACAAACAAATACATTAACTACATCACTTCCCAAGAATCACCGGCAATAGAATATCTTTTAGGTATTGATAGTGTACCGATTTTTGGTAGAACCAGTTGTGCAAAATCTCTGTACGTCATTTTCACAAGTTCGCGATGCGTGCCTGCATTGAATGCAATCATTTCATCTTCAGCAAGAGTACTCGACACAACAATAGGCATGTTAAACAAATTACCGAAGGGCGGCATTGCACCTACCTCGCATTCCGGAAAAAGATTTTTGAATTCGTTTTCACCGGCAAGTTCAACATTAGTAGCATCAATTACTTTTCGTAGTAAATGAAAATCTATCATGTGTGATGCCGGCAAAACAACCATCATCATTTTTCCGTCTGCATTTACCATCACTGTTTTGGCAAGTTCTTTGCCGGGAATGCGTGCCAATGCAGCGACTTCCAAAGCAGTATATGCTTGCGAATGAATGTGTACAGTATATTTTATTTGGTGACTATCGAGGAAATCTTTCAATCGTTGAAGAATCATAACAGCCTCCTTTTATTCTTTTGTGATTCGTTAAAGCTAATGTGAACAATTAGCTGTCCAGCAAAAACACAAAAACCTCTTTCGTTCCATTCAGAGGAATTCAAGAGGTCATTTGAAAAATCGTGAGAGTTGTTTCATAAGCGTTCTCCGATTAAATATTTGTACTTCACTACATTACAATAGTAGATGTTTTTAAAATTAATGGCAAGCAAAATCTTGTACATAAAAAAAGCCCTGAAATATTTTTCAAGGCTTTTTTCATTTTTGTGAGGCGCCGATCAGATTCGAACTGATGCATAAAGGTTTTGCAGACCTCTCCCTTACCACTTGGGTACGGCGCCAAAAACAAAACCCGCCGCTGGTGGGTTAAAAGGCGGCGGGTTATAACTTACTAAGGAAGTGCTTGAATCATTGACGATCCCTTAACTTTTTCCTTTTGCCTTCAGGCTGAAACTTGCCCTTAGGCAGAGCGGGAAACGGGACTTGAACCCGCGACATCAACCTTGGCAAGGTTGCGCTCTACCAACTGAGCTATTCCCGCTTAACACTTCACAAATATACTAAAAGTGCCTCCGTATGTCAATAATATAAAAACGTTTTACCGTGTTATTTCTAAAATTTCGTAATTCAAAATACCTGCAGGAACATTTATACGTACCGTTTCACCAACTGTCTTTCCCATTAAACCTTTTCCTATTGGTGAAGTAACAGAAATTTTGTTCTGTTGAAAATCAGCTTCTTCCGGAGAAACCAATTTGTACATAAATTCGCGCTTGGTTTTCACATCTCGTAATTTAACATTAGACAAGATATACACTTTATCATTTGGTAAATCTTTGCTTTCGATAATGCGTGCGCGTGTGAGCGTCTGTTCTAATTTTGCAATTTTATATTCGAGATGTTGCTGTGCTTCTTTTGCAGCATCGTATTCAGAGTTTTCGCTTAAATCACCATGCCCGCGCGCTTCAGCAATTTTAGAAGCCACATCGGAACGTCCATGAATCTTCAATTCTCTCAATTCGTTTTCGAGTTCAATAAATTTTTCACGTGATAAGTACGTCACCGATGAATTATTTTCATTCATAATTTTTCTTTCTAACTGAAAAGGGAAAAACAAAAGCCATTATCCTTGCAGATAATGGCTACTAGATTTACTAGTACAAATTTATTTTAATTCTATAGGAGAAGCAAGTACAAAATAATATTTCTTACAGATGCGCGGTTAAAGAACATTAACGCATTGCTTATTTACTTTGCACTTCTACTTCACCTACTTTATTGATAACTGAAATTGAACTACGTTCAACTTTCACTTTCACGTTATCTGCTATTTGAACGAGAAGAGTTTTATCTTCGATTCCGATAATTGTGCCGTGGATACCGCCGGCAGTAATAATCTTATCTCCTTTTTTCATCGAACTTAATAACGCTTCGCGCTCTTTCTGTTTTTTCTGTTGCGGTCTGATAATCATGAAATAAAAAATCGCGATGATAAGACCGAACATAATTAAAGTGCTCCAGATTTCACCACCACCTTGTCCGCCTTGCGCAGGTGCCATTGCCAAAAACGTTGTTGTCATTTCTTTCTCCATAATTAAAATTACATGATTATTGTTAAATACTATTTATGTTTTTATGCTGATATTGTTTCCCTCTTGAATCATCTTCAACATATTTTTTTTCCAAACCGAAAAATTATTGTGCAAAATATTTGTGCGAGCTTCCTTCACCAACCAAAGATAAAAAGTAAGATTATGAATACTTGCTAATTGCAACGCAAGAATTTCATTCACTATAAACAAGTGGCGAAGATACGCGCGCGAAAAATTTTTACATGTATAACACTCACATTCATTATCAACCGGAAGCCCGGAAGTTTTATGAAGTAGATTTCTCATATTCATTTTTCCGTTACGTGTAAAGAGCATTGCGTTTCTTCCGTTGCGTGTGGGCAGTACACAATCGAACATATCGATTCCGCGTTCGATACTTTCTAAAATATTTTCCGGCGTACCAACGCCCATCAGGTAACGCGGCTTCTCTTGCGGAAGATATTGAATTGTATGCTCGGTGATGTCATACATTATTTCAACAGGCTCGCCTACAGCCAAACCGCCAATTGCATATCCTTCAAAATCTAAATCAACAAGTGCCGTCGCACTCTCGGTACGAATTTCCTTGAACACACTTCCTTGCACAATTGCGAACAACGCTTGATTGTGTCCGTACAGCGGCTGCGACTGTTTCACAACTGATAGCGCTTCTTTCGCCCATCGAACTGTTAATGCGTTAGATTTTTTTGCATACGAACTATCGCACGGGTACGGCGTGCATTCATCCAACACCATCATGATATCTGAACCGATTGCCCGCTGAATTTCAATAACTTTTTCCGGTGAAAAAAAATGAGACGATCCATCCAAATGTGATTTGAATGTAACACCTTCATGAGAAATTTTTCGCAAATCAGAAAGACTGAACACCTGGTAACCGCCGCTATCGGTAAGAATTGGTTTATCCCAATGCATAAACGAATGCAGTCCGCCCATTGTTTTTAATACATCAATACCGGGACGAAGATATAAGTGATACGTATTGCCGAGAATAATTTGCGCGCCGATTTCATTCAACTCTCTCTGTTCAACTGCTTTCACCGTGCCTTGCGTTCCGACGGGCATAAAAATTGGCGTCTCAACAACGCCATGCTCTGTTTCAATTATTCCTGCGCGTGCAGCACCATCTGTATGAAGAAGATTGTATCTCACCGAACTAAGATACGAAATGTGCGGGGGGAAATCAATCTGAACAATGTACCATCAAAACAAAAATTTATTTAGTCCTTCAAAAAAAAAATCAGAGTCCCCTCGTATCTTTAATCTTCAACAAGCGCAATTATTTATTTATTATGAATTGAAGTTACGCAAAACACTGGTAAAACTATCACGAAGTCACAAAAACATTAAGAAACACAAAATATTTTATTTATCAACCTTATTGAGTAAAAGTTTCTTGACAAAATCTTTGTGTCTTAGAGCCTTCGTGGCAAAGTTTTTCTGCTGTGCGTAACATCAGTTATGAATTGAAGTCCATAACTCTTCGGTGGTTTTTGCCAGACGCTCTGCTAAATTAACAAGAATTTTTTTTGTCAAGTCGGGATATTGTGTAATGAGATCATCAAGCGATGTGTGCTCTCCTCCCATTCGTAAAATTTCTGTATCGTTTAATGCTTTCAATGTTGCCGTGCGAGGACGAGTCAAAATGGTACTCAGTTCTCCAAAAATATTTCCTGCTTCTGTAAATGTTTCAACTAACACATCCTTTTTAAAAACACCGACCGAACCGGAAAGCAGAATAAACCATTCAAAGCTGTATTCGCCTTCTGCAGCAATAACATCTCCTCGCGCATATTGTTTTTTAGTTTTAATGTCAGGCATAATAATTACGGTGCTAATCGTTCAAGTTTCCATTCGGTTTCGGAAATTTTATTGTACCGCAGCCGATCGTGAAGCCGGTTCGGTCTTCCTTGCCAAAATTCTATCGAAGAAGGAATAATTCTATAGCCGCCCCAAAATGGCGGAAGAGGAATTTTCTCGTTCTTAAAATCATTTTTCATTTTGTTGAATGTCATTTCCAAAACAGAGCGCATTGTAACAACACTGCTTTGTTGCGAAGCCCACGCGCCAAGCTGGCTATCAATTGGACGGCTCTGAAAGTATTTTATAGATTCGACAATCGAAATTTTTTCTGCTATTCCGGAAATGCGCACTTGCCTCTCTAATGGATGCCAAAAAAGCACAACCGCGCAATGCGGGTTCTCAGAAATCTCTCTTCCTTTCCGGCTATCGTAGTTCGTAAAAAATACAAAACCACGTTCATCAAATTGTTTCAACAAAACAATTCGTGCCGAAGGAATTCCCTCTTTCGTAGCAGTTGCCAACGTCATCGCATTGACTTCCGGTACTTCGGCATGTACCGCATCACGAAACCATTTTTCAAATTGCATAATCGGATTTGCATCAACATCGCGTTCATGTAATTCCATTAACGAATAATTTTTTCGTATTGAAGTTATTTCATTACTAATATCCATGAACAATCTATTTTTTTTCGTGCATGCTAAAAAATATATAAAATATTGCGGACCCAACGAGCGCACTCAATGAAGCAAACATCCATTTCCATTCAAATAAAAAAATAACAAAACTGAACGAGTAGCCAACAATTCCACCAATAGGAATACCGAGAGCAAAACTGAACACAAGATAAATTATTTTGAAATTCGGTGCAGACTTGCCTTCATATAATAATTTGCTCCCGCAATGCGGACATCTTTTCTTTGAACGGAAATTCCAATGTTTACAATATGGACACTTTTTCATATAAAAGAATTTATCGTTTGTGCAAAATGTTTATGTTGAAGCTACAAAACTTCGATACTTGAGGCAAGTACATTATTTTTTCACAAGAAAAAGATTATCTCTGTACTATTTGCGAACGAAGAATGAGCGGAGAGTTCATAATAAATAAAAGTGTTCGAAGCTGCAAAATTTTTTCATCCTCTCTTTACAATGCAGTATATTTTAGTATATTACTTCTGAAATTACAGCGGTTCTATTTTTCAAAGTACATGCCTACAGACAATATCACCTTTCTTTATCTTTCCGAGTTGCTCAACTCACCATTAATTGATGAAAGCAGTCAATCAGTGGTTGGCCGCGTTGTAGATTTTGCCGCCGCGCCCGGACAAGTGTATCCCAAAATTACCGGAATCATCGCTCAGTTAAAAAACAAAAAAGAACCAATGTATATTGCGTGGAGTATAGTTAAGAAAACATCATTCAGAAAAAATATTTCCATCTCGCATCTTCCCCTCGCAATTTTCAACGACCAACCTTCAACTGAAAATGAAATCTTATTGAAGAAAAGCTTTTTGGATAAACAATTGATCTCTACTTCTGGTTCAAAGGTTGTGCGTGTAAACGATTTGCAATTATTGATTGATAATTCTTCAAAAGATAATCCGAACCTTTGGTTGGTGCATATTGATATTGGCATTAAAGGTTTGCTGCGACGGCTTGGCTATGCAAAAATTTGCAATGTGGCGTTTCGTTGGATTATTGGACGCGATATTCGAGACAAATTTATTTCGTGGAAATATATCCAGCCGACCACAACAACAAATGTGTACGGCGCGCTTCGCCTTAAAACCGATCCATCTAAACTTTCAGAAATCCATCCCGCCGATTTAGCAGACATCATCGAAGATTTAGGTATTGATGAACGCATTACCTTGCTCGAATCATTAGATCCGAAAATTGCAGCATTAACATTGCAAGAAATCCCGCTAAAAATTCGCGTGCAAATTGCAGAAACACTTGATGTCGAAAAATTTTCACACATGGTGAATGAAATGCAAGTTGATGAAGCGGTAGACTTGATGGACGAATTGCCAAAAGCACAGCGCAACGATATCTTGATAAAATTATCGAAAGATAAAGTTGACGAGTTGAATGAACTTTCAAAACTTTCGTTGTTCAGCGTTGGCAGTTTAATGAATACGGATTTCATCGTAGCGAAAGCAACGGCTACCGCAGCCGATGTTTTAAATATTGTGAAAGAAGAATGTAAAAAATCAGAACTCATCAATTATGTGTACATCCTTGACGACGATGAACATGTAAAAGGCGTTGTGAACCTGCGCGAACTTCTTGCATCCGGCGCTTCAACACCCATTATGGATATTGCACAAGAACATGTAATCACAACACAGATTGATGCAAACATCAAGCGTGTTGCGCAATTGTTTTTTAAATATAATTTTGTTGCCATGCCGGTGCTGGATGACGACGATAGAATGCGCGGCATTGTTACGTTACGCGACGCCCTCGAATCCGTTTTTCCGGAAATGAAAGAAGATGAAGCAACTTAACTATGAATTTTTTCCGACGATTAAAAGATAATCCGGCATATAGAAATATTTTTATTTTTATGTCTATTGTTGGCCCGGGAATAATCACCGGCAGTGTTGATAATGATGCCGGAGGTATTACGACCTACTCTGTTGCCGGTGCGTTATATGGCTACAGATTATTGTGGACACTCATTCCTTCGTTTATCGCATTGCTGACTGTGCAGGAAATGAATGCGCGCATGGGAATTGTTACCGGTAAAGGTCTGGCAGATTTAATTCGTGAAAACTTCGGCGTTAAAATTACATTCTATATTTTTATTTTTCTTCTTGTTGCAGATATTGGTAATACAGCAACAGAATTTGCCGGCGTTGCAGGAAGTATGAATGTTCTTGGTGTTGATAAATATGTTTCTGTTCCCATCGCGGCGGTATTAGTGTGGATTCTTGTCGTCAAAGGCAACTATAAACTTTCCGAAAAAGTTTTTCTCTTGTTCAGCGTATTTCTACTCTCTTATGTTGTATCAGCGATATTAGCAAAACCAAATTGGACAGAAATTGGAACGGCAATGGTCGCACCGCAAGTTGAATGGAATAAAAATTACATCGCCACTGTGCTTGGTATAGTCGGAACAACGGTTGCACCGTGGATGCAATTCTATATGCAATCGTCGGTCATTGAAAAAGGAATTAAAATCGGTGATTACAGATTTACGGTATGGGATGTTGTGTTAGGTTGCGTTGCTACAATTGTTGTTGCATTTTTTATTATTGTTTCGTGTGCGGCAACTTTGCATGTGAACGGCATACAAATTAACGAAGCGAAAGATGCAGCAATGGCATTAAAACCTCTTGCAGGCGCTCTTGCATCTCAAATGTTCGCCTTCGGATTATTTGTTGCCTCAATTTTTTCTGCAACAATTCTTCCTCTCGCCACTGCATTTTATGTCTGCGAAGCATTTGGTTTTGAAGCAGGAATTGACAAGTCCTTCGCCGATGCACCGCAGTTTTATATTTTATTTACACTCATTATTTTAACAGGCGTTGGAATTATTTTAATGCCGAATGCACCGCTTATTTCCATCACCATTTGGACACAAGTGCTCAATGCAATTTTGCTGCCGGTCGTTCTTATTTGTATGATGATTATTGTGAATAAAAAAGAAATTATGGAAGAGTACACCAACAAACGATTTCAGAATGTTATCGGCTGGACAACATCAATCATCCTCATCATTCTTTCGGGAATGTTACTTTTCTTCGGAGTTGGGTTGGGATAGTTTTTTATGTTGTCTCTTCTCAAAGTATACGAGAAAAGATATTAGGATATCTCTAAAAACCTTCAAGGTTTATCTTGACCAAATTTTGTGATGTTAAAATTTTATGGTACATCGCAAAAATAAAAACCTTGAAGGTTTCGTAACTAGTTTTTAGAGATGCC
>CAYHZL010000047.1:0-18908 GCA_964361075.1 uncultured Chitinophagaceae bacterium | reverse complement strand
AATGCCTGTCCTACTTTATTTTTTAGAAATTTTTTCCTTAAGTTGACAGCATTGCACCCTAACCCTCCCCTTGCAGGGGAGGGAAATATTCCTCTCCCCCTGCAAGGGGGAGATTGAGAGGGGGTTAAAAAAAAAATACTACCTTAATTTTTAGAAATTGCATTAGTCCCGAAGGGATCCCTTTGGGACACTTCGTGACTTGAAGGTTTTTAGAGATGCCCTTTATTTACTTCATCACTTTCCTTCTGATAAAACCTTTTCTAAAATTATTGCAATCTCGGAAAATTTATACGGCTTGGTAATTACTTCTTTGATACCGGTTCCAATCATTGATACGCGTGTCGAGCGGTCAAGATAACCGGAAGAAATAATAACCTTGACAGAAGGGTTCATTACTTTCAACTGCTTAAATAATTCTTCACCAGCCATGTTCGGCATTCCAAGATCTGAAATGACAACATCAATGGTAGAACCATGTTGACGATATACTTCCAGCGCTTCAAAACCATCTGATACTCGTAGAACGGTGTATCCGGCAGTTTCCAAATATTCACTGAGAACAAATCTGAAAATATCTTCGTCGTCAACAACTAAAATAGTTTTTCCGGGTACAGCATGATGCACCATCACCTCTGTCTTTTTCTCCTCAAGATTCTGCGCTGAAGGAAAATACAGAGTAACGGTTGTCCCTTCACCAATTTTTGATTGCACATCAATGAAGCCGCTATGGCTGCGCACAATTCCATCCACAATGGAAAGTCCGAGGCCTGTTCCTTTTCCTTTTTCTTTTGTTGTAAAAAACGGGTCAAAGATTTTAGGCAATATGCTTTCTTCGATTCCTGAACCTTCATCGCTTACAGCAACCGTTATATATTTTCCTTCCACATCGTTAGAAAATTTTTCGCGCACAACCGATGCATCAACAGAGCGCTCGGTAATTGTCAGCGCTCCATGTTCACCCATTGCATCTTTTGCGTTAATACAAAGATTGAGTATGACTTGATGAATATGTCCCGCATCGCCATTGATAAGACCATTGTCAACATCAATATGCGTGTGTACCGTAATAGTTTTAGGAATAAAATGTTGCAGCATTGTTTTCACTTCCTCTATGATGTGAGAAAGAGAAATAGGCTGCAAGTTTACTTCAGACTGACGAGAAAACAGCAAGAGCTGTTTGGAAATTGATGCACCACGATTTGAAATATCAATGATGCGATCTACATACTTACTTAATTTTGAATCGCTTGGTACATGTGCAAGCAATAACTCAGCATTACCAAGTAACATTGCCAGTACATTATTAAAATCGTGCGCGATGCCGCCGGCAAGCGTACCGAGACCTTCTATTTTTTGCGATTGAATTAATTGCTGTTCAAGTTTTTTGCTTTGGGTAATGTCTTGTAGAGTACCGGTAACTTTAACAGGATTACCATCATAGTCTCTAATTAATTCGGCGACAGAGTGTACTATTATTGTCGGGGTATTGTCATCTCCCACTATCGAGTATTCAATGTCAAATTTTTTACCGGTTTGAATTAAACCCGATAATGCTTGGCGAACTCTTTCTATGTCATCCATAGAAATTTTTGCATCAACTCTTTCAATTGAAAAATTTACATCGTCTTGTTCTATACCATACATCCTTTTACATTCTTCGGAACCCCACCACGTATTAAGAACTACATCATACTCCCAGCTTCCTACATGTGCAACATTTTGAGCCATCTTCAACCGCTTTTCACTTTCACGAAGCGCTTCTTCTGCCAGTTTCCGCTCCGAAACATCGCGCAGAATACCTTCGTGATATAAAACTTTGCCCTGTTCATCCACGACACGTCGTCCATGATCTTCAACCCAAACTTCTGAACCATCTTTTTTCTTGAGTCTAAAAATTACTATCTCTTCAAGCTTTTCTTTTACTGCGGCGTTTTCGCGTTCTATTTCAGCAAAATACAATTGTGTTTTAATGTCAATTGCCATCAGTTCTTCTTTACTATCGTACCCAAGAATTTTTACCATTGCAGGATTTACTTCGATAAATTTCCCTTCGTGAGTACTTTTATAAATTCCATCAGGCATTTTTTCAATTAAGTTTTGATATAGCTCTTCTGTTTTTTTGCGTTCGGTAATATCGGTTTGCGTTCCCCACATGCGAATTAAAAAACCATTTTCAATTATGCCTAATGTGTTATTGCTAAAATATTTTAATTTCCCTTCCGCATCGAGTTCTTCGGTTAATACATTTTCGATATGGTAATTGGAAACTACGAAATTGTGAACAGCTCCGCGGTTTGCAGGATTATCTCTGCCTCCATGAAAATCCAACATACTTTTTCCAAGAATATCTTGACTACTTTTCAATCCATACATTTTTAATAGTGCAGGATTACATTCTGAAATAATTGTGTTGTCATAGAGGAAATCTATTTGTTCTTCAACGAGTAACGTTATAGGCATTGGCGCACGGAATTCAAAACGATACACACCATCTGAAATTTGAAAAAGAAAAGTTTTATATCGTTCTTCGCTTTCACGCAATGCATCTTCAACTTTTTTTCGATTGCGAGGATAGAAATACAATACCACAAGCAGAACAAGACTGATAGCGCCGGTAATTCCACCAACAATTACATGCTCTTCATTAAAATACGGGATCTCTGGATGTATAAAATAATCAACAAGTGCGCTGAGATTGCTCATGAAGAGAACGACGATTATACTGCTTGTTATCTTGAAGACTGAACTCACAATAAATATTTTCAATATTTGAATATATTTATATTTCATAGCCGCCTTCGATAGTCAATGTATTATTCAAGTGCATTATCAGTAAATATCTACAAAGCTTTGTTTAGGTCAACCGGTAACCGTATTAATAATAATTGAGTGTAAAGAAAATAATTAACAATATCAATTTGTATAACAGTATCCGAATATTGTATGTGCTGAATATGAATTTTTGTAACTACTCATCCAAAAAAATTTAAGCCACATTCGCCGCGGGAATCACAGATTTTTTTTGACAGAGATTATTTTGATTTAGCAAAACATTAACCACAGATGACACAGAAAAAACACGGATTCACACTGAGAAGTTAAATAATGTAATCCGTGATTCGCCGCGGCGAATGTTCCCGTGTCATCTGTGGTTAATGTTCAATGTTTTTATAGGAAATCATTTGAAACATTTATCACGCTGAGTAGTTATGAATTTTTCATGTTTACATTCAATTCACTCCCGACTTTAATTCTTCAAGTTCATGCCACCTTGCGTAAAGACGTTCTACTTTATTTTTCGCTTCAGAAAGTTTTTCTGTTAATTGAATGGTTTGCTCGCCATACTTTTCGTAAAAATCATCCGAAGAAAAAATTGCCTCAATACGCACCACTTCTACTTCGGCAAGTGCAATATCCTTTTCGATTGTTTCAAGTTCCTTTGCATCTTTCCATTTCAATTTTTTAGCTTCCGTTTTCACACGCGTTTCTTGTTTTTTTTCTGCCTCAGCTTGAACTTGAGATTGTGCCAATGTTTCATTGAGCCGTCCGTTTCGCTTCTCGAGATAATAGTCGTAATCACCTTCGCTGAAATGAACTTTCCCTTCACCTTCAAATGCCAGAATACCGTTGCACACACGATTTAAAAAATATCGGTCATGGCTTACTGCAATAACACAACCTTCGAATGCAACCAACGCCTCTTCCAATATACGAAGCGTTGATAAATCCAAATCGTTCGTCGGCTCGTCGAGAATCAAAAAATTTCCGCCGTTTTTCAAAATCTTTGCGAGCAAAAGTCTGCTTCGTTCTCCGCCGGAGAGTTTTTCCACTTTCGTATTGATTCTGTCATCGGTGAACAAAAATCGCCGTAAATATTTCCACACAGTCATTTTTTCTTCACCAAAAAGAATCCACTCATTACCTTCGCCAATTTCTTTCAGCACTGTGTTCTCATCATTCAATGCAATGCGCGATTGATCGATGTAATTAAAAAAAGTTCTATCGCCTGTTTCCGTATCTCCTCGGCTCGCTTGAAGTTCACCTAAAATAATTTTCAACAATGTTGTTTTGCCAAGTCCGTTACGTCCGATAATTCCCAGTTTCCTTTTCTTGTCGAAATTAAAATTCAATCCATCAAACAATTTCTTGCCGCCAAGCTCCATTCCCACATTTTTCATGTTTACTATTTTTGAACCGAGACCTGCCGCCGGCGGAATAATCAAGTCAACTTCCACTTCTGCTTGATATCCTTCTTTATCAGCTAATTCAAAATAATTTTTGAGTCTGCTTTTCGATTTAGTTCTTCGCGCACGCGGTCCCTTTCGCACCCACTCAAGTTCACGTCGCAAAAAGCTGTTCTTTTTTTTCTCTTCAGTTTCCATCTGGGCTTCGCGCTCGGCTTTATCAAGTAGGAAATCGGTATAATTGCCGGCATGTGAATAACAGAGACCATTCGAAAGCTCGACGATTCTGTTTGCAATCGAATCCAAAAAATATCGATCGTGAGTTACAAACAAACACGCGCCGGAATAATTCGCCAAAAATTTTTCCGCCCACTCAATTGATTCTGTATCGAGATGATTCGTCGGTTCGTCGAGGATGAGAAGATCGGGACGTGAGATGATTGCTTTGCACAATGCAACGCGCCGTTTCTCGCCGCCGGAAAGCGTGGTGATATCGCGATTCCTTTCCGGCACATTCAACGAATGCATTGCCGCTTCAATTCTATTTTCGAGATTCCAACCGTCCAGATGATGAATTTGTTCTTCGAGAAGATGACGTCTCTCCGATGTGTACGGCAGCGATTCGCATTCTCTGAGAATATCAATAACATCGTGCGCGCCTTCTACAATATTTTCGTACACTGTTTTTGTCAGGTCGAGCTGAAAATCTTGAGAAAGATATCCTGTGATAATTTCTCTTCGCCGAGAAATTGTTCCGGAATCCGCCTGCATAACACCAGCAATTATTTTGAGCAGCGTCGATTTTCCTGAGCCGTTGTTTCCAATTAACCCGATCCTGTCGCTCTGGTGAATATTCAGTGTTGCATTATCTAAAACGATTTGTACACCGAAACGAATGGAAATATCCTGTGCAGTAACAATAACAGGGCTTATGGCTTTAGACATAGCTTACTTTCGTAATTCAATATTTTAATACAACTACATTCTTCTGAAAAATGCGAGAGTGGCTTTAAAATAAAAAAGAGCCATTGCTGACTCTTTTAAAAGTTGCTTACTTTTTGCGGAGAAGGAGAGATTCGAACTCTCGGTAGCGTTTTCACACTACGGCGGTTTAGCAAACCGCTGGTTTAAGCCACTCACCCACCTCTCCGGATAAAACTTTTCATTTTTTGCAACTTTTGTTTTTGGCTTTTTCGAATGTTTTCAATTGCACTATCAAGATAAAAAAATATCGCCAGCGATGCAAACAATTTCTAACATGTGCAATGCGCATAGTGCGATAGAAATGCATTACATCTTTTCCTCTTTACTTTTTTCAATTGCTACTAATCTGTTAAAATAAATTTGAATCGTCTTTCGTGCTTTTTCAATTTCATCTTCATCAACAATACCTTTTTCATTCATTGCTTCACGGATTCTATTTCTAAAAGAACCGGTTTTGAGTGCAATCATATCTCTCACCTCAGCATACAAAGGTTTTTTCTTATCAAACTTTTCAACTGCTTCAATGTTTTTAGCTATCGATTCCGGTGTCTTTTCTTTTGTCTCTTCTTTTTTTTCTGCTACCTTCTTCCCCTTTGCAACTCTCACATGCTTTTTAGTTGGTCTGTTTTTTTGATTCTCACGAAGTAAAATTTGTGTATTCCAGATAATTGTATTGATTGCAGTAACTACTTCAGGGGGAAGCTCTTCTTTTTGCGAGTCAATATACAATAATGCTTCGCTGATTTCAGCGGTGCATTGTTTGTGCAATTCATCCCTTGCTTTTAGTTCTTCAGCAACAACAATTGAATCGGTTGAATAAGTCTGCTTCCGAGTGTATTTGATTTCTGTTTTCATTTAATCACCTAGATAAAAAATTCCAGACACGCAGAAGACCCGCCAAAAAGCCTTTGTTTGCTGGGAAATAATTCGATTAATAAAATTGAAGACAACATATTTATTGTTTGGCATTTTTTAGCTTGTATAATGTATCAAAGCTGTACTACTTTTTCAATTACTTTGTTTTTTATTTTCAATAAGTATATCCATGTGCCTTTTTTACAAAGCCCACACGGCAATCCATTAACACTCATTACTTGCAAACAAAAAAGGCTCGCCTTTGATAAGACGAGCCTCATTTTTTCAAGTGGAAAAAATATTTTTCTTAACGTAGTATTGCGCTAACTCTTTTTGCAATTTTTACAATTGAATTTTGCACTGGATTATTAGCAGCAATACCTTGGTTAATCATTGGTGTATCAAACATTCCATTCGATACGGTTATAGGTTTGGACATATCGAGAATACCTCCGTTCACAAGATACCCACTGCCGCTAAATGTTCCCTTAATGCTGGTTTCATTCATGCCGGTTATCTTTGCATCTCCTGCAGTAAGAGTATATCCTTTCAAAAATACATTTGTTGTGTCGTTAACATCTATTCCAGCAACAAAAATAAATTGTGCAATTCCTTTGCTCACCTGCATTGTATCGGAAAATCTTTTAAATGGATATATACCGGAAGAATTCGTCGAATCATAATTAAATACGACCATTGCAACATCAAAATTTGTTGATGTATTTGCAGTGTATCCTATCACCTGAATGAACCGATTCATACCGTCACTAAATATCATTGCTCCTGCACCGGAAGTATTTTTGGGCAGCGAATCGCCCGTATCAAATATTCCTGACGCTGAGAAATTTTTTACAGTTGAAGAAAATGAGAGTGAGCCCGGAGTTGTGAATATTTGACGAACTCGAATATACACGGTAACAGTTTTACTCGGTGCCGAACCATCTTTAATTACCAAGTTTGTTTCACCGGCACCAACGCCTGTAATTGTTAATATTGAACCATTCAAGACAGCTGTTGCAATAGCGCTGTTGGGTTGAACTGAAATCGTGTACACACCATTACCGCCGCTGATAGTCGAATTCTTTTTATCGTTCACTTTTAGAGAAACATAATTCGGATTTGCATTCAAACCACCCGGACCACCCATTATATTCACCCATACTTGAACAGTCTGTGGCGGTACTGAATTGTCTTTGATAGTGATACTGGTTGCTCCGATACCAACAGCTTTTACTTTTAATGTGTTACCACTGAGTTGAGCAATTGCTATTGAAGTATCCGGCAAAACGCTGATTGTATATGGAGTCTTTCCGCCCGTAATTGTCGAAAAGCCATCAGAGCCAAGCTGCAAATACAATGAACTTGGATTCGCAGTTAATCCCTGCATACCGCCAGTTACATTTATTAAGAGTTGCGCAGTAAGTGGTGGCGTGGAATTATCAGAAACAATGAGTGAAGTTACACCTTGTGCAACACCGATAACTTCAACCATATTTTGCAAATTAATTTTTGCGGCAGCAATTGCATTGTTGGGTTGAACGGTAATCATGTATGGTTGTTTCCCGCCGTTAATACTAACATACATTGTGTTTCCAACACCAACGTACACGTCTCCGGGAAACAAATTGAATTGGCTTCCACCCATCTTAAAAGTAATGCTATCCACTTGAGCTAATTGTACATCTATTTTTCCTGTTGAAGTATGTATTTGCATTATTTGTGCAAACGAACATTGCACTATGCTTACAAGAAGAAAAATTTTTATCAGTGTTTTCATTGTAGTCTCCATTTCGCTTGTACGCCTGAGGCGTACTTGTTTGTTTTTAAAAAATTATTTTATCAACAACATACGACGTGATAGTACGGTGTTTTCAAAACGTATATCATAGATATACATTCCGCTTGCAACCATTTGACCGAAATTATTTTTGCTGTCCCATTGAATGCGATGCACGCCTTCATTTTTATCTTCATCTACCAGCGTACGTATCAGTTTGCCGATAACATCAAAAATGCGAATAGCAACCTTTCCATTCTTGGGCAACTGATATTCTATTGTTGTTGTTGGATTAAACGGATTAGGATAATTTTGAAGTAGTGCAAACGCACGAATGATTCCTGCAGTTTTTTGTGCATCATCAACATTGAGCAATTTAATATCTTTGAATGTAATTTTTTGAATATCATTCAAAGGAATGGAAAGTAACGTTCCATCCCGTTGTTTGATAATCATATAGTCTTGAGCAACAACCGATGTTGCTACGAGGAAAACTGAGAGTAAAATGTTTTTCATTGTTCCTCCGCTAGATATGATTCTAGTATGATCGGTGAGTTAATGTTTCGTGTAAAGTAAAAAAAGAAAAGTATATATGCCGCATTATCAACACTCCTTTCAGTTCCACGATGAAAGTTAATTCTTGAGTAAAGATAAATAAGAACCTCGTTAAGAAGCAATGAGAGAGGACACAAAACAAGAATCAAAACTCTGATTTACTTTTCAAAGCGGTATGTTGCCATGTTTTTTCTTGGGATTGACATCAACTTTATTTTCAAGAATTTGAAAAGCTCGTATCACCTTATACCGCGTTTCAGATGGTAAAATAACATCATCAACATAACCGCGCTCTGCGGCGATGTACGGGTTAGCAAATTTTTGCCGAAATTCATTTTCTTTTTGTTCTGTTGCGCTAATTTTATCTTCAGCTTTATCAATCTCTTTTTTGAAAATAATTTCCACTGCACCTTTTGGTCCCATCACAGCAATTTCAGCCGTAGGCCATGCAAAATTCATATCACCGCGAATATGTTTTGAATTCATCACATCGTACGCTCCGCCGTACGCTTTGCGAGTGATGATCGTAATTTTCGGGACAGTTGCTTCACAAAACGCGTACAACAATTTTGCACCATTGCGGATGATACCATTCCATTCCTGTACAGTACCGGGTAAAAATCCCGGCACATCTTCAAACACGAGAAGCGGAATATTGAATGCATCACAGAAACGTACAAAGCGAGCGCCTTTAATTGAAGCATCATTATCCAATACACCCGCAAGCGTTGCCGGCTGATTTGCAATAATGCCAATCGCATGTCCATCCATTCGCGCAAAACCAACAATAATATTTTCTGCATAATGCTGATGCACTTCAAAAAAATCGCCATCGTCCACAACCGCATGAATTATTTCTTTCATGTCGTACGGTTTGTGCGAGTTATCAGGAATAATTGTATTCAGCGTTTCATCGTTGCGTTGCGGAGAATCAGTGGAAGGAATGAACGGCGGTTCATCCATATTATTTTGTGGAATGAATGAAAGAAGTGTTTTAATGTTCTCTATACACACTGCTTCATTCTCGCATGCAAAATGTGCAACACCGCTTTTGGTAGCGTGCGTCATTGCGCCGCCAAGATCTTCTGACGAGACGTCTTCATGCGTTACTGTTTTTACAACATTCGGACCGGTAACAAACATGTAACTTGTATTTTTCACCATCAAAACAAAATCGGTAATTGCCGGAGAGTACACTGCACCACCGGCGCACGGTCCCATGATTGCTGAAATCTGCGGAATCACTCCCGACGCAAGTGTGTTGCGGAGAAAAATATCAGCATACCCGCCAAGCGACACCACTCCTTCTTGAATGCGCGCGCCGCCGGAATCATTTAATCCGATAACAGGCACGCCAACTTTTAACGCCATGTCCATTATTCTACAAATTTTTTCTGCGTGTGCTTCTGCAAGCGAACCGCCGAACACGGTAAAATCCTGACTGAACACAAATACTTCACGCCCATTAATTTTTCCGTGTCCCGTTACAACGCCATCGCCCAAATATTTTTGATTTTCCAAACCAAAATCGTACGAACGATGTTGCACTAACATTCCGATTTCCTCGAAACTCCCATCATCAATGAGAAGTTCGATACGTTCACGCGCAGTGAGTTTTCCCTTTTTATGTTGATCTTCAATTCTTTTTTCACCGCCACCGAGAAGCGCTTGTTCTTTCTTTTGCCGAAGTTGTTGCATTTTGTCCATAGCATTTACTTTCTCAGATTATAAGAATAGAATTAATGTAAGAGTCGCCAAAAGAATTACGACAAGGAAAACAATACCATAACTGGCTACAAGCAATAAAAATTTTGTCAGAGTTTTTCCGCGTGATTGCCGATATACTTGTTTCAATCCAAGATATAAATTTATTGGAATGGCGAGAACCAATACATCGGCATACGATTGAAGAAAACTCCAGCCGGTGAGTTCGAGAAGATCAGTGATGAGTAATATAAAAAAAATGAATGCGTGGAAATAAAAAGCAAAAACAATATGCTGGCTATAAAATATTTTAGAGCGTACGTACATCAGTTTTAGAAGTAAAGCAAAGACCGGCAACAAAATAAAAATAACCTTTGGTCTATGTTCCCGAATTTTATCAAAAAACGGTTGCGGGTTGCTCTTCATTTTCTCGAGACCATTAATAAAACTTCGACCAAACACTTTTTCAGCTTTAGCTGAATCTGCCACAGTAAAACGCAAACCGGATTTTTCTTCTTTTATGGAAGCGAATATAGAATCAGTCCCGATTGATGGCTTCAGCGAATCTGTTGCAATAATATTTTTATCGCTTATATTTTTTTTATTCGTATCGTTTAACGTGCTGGTAAAGAAGAAAAGAAAACTCAAAAAGAAATATAATTTAAATGGCGAAATGTATCGCTTTCTTTTTCCAGAAAGATATTCGAGAGTTAAAAATCCGGGCTTGAGCAGAAACGGTGTAAGACTTCTTAAGAGTCGTTCATCAAATGAAAATATCTCTTCACCAAACTCGTGAGCAAGTTCTTTTAGCGGTACGTGAAAATTTTTATCACGCTGCCCGCACGATGAACAATATTCACCATGCAGTGCAACACCACAGTTCAGGCAATTATGTTCGGGTTCATTCATGGCAAAAGATACAGTTTTGCACTCGATTATTCAATCTAACTTTTTTATATTGTATTCAGGGAGAAAAAACATCACTGATATTTTACTTCAGAAAATGTATTGAAAACAATGGTTAAAGAATTACGAACGTTCAATCTCAAAAGCTATCTTTCAGATTTCCATTTCTCAGAGTACTTACGATTTGATTTTTCCCATCTTCGTGCAGACTTCATTGGCGGTGTAACTTCAGCAATTGTTGCACTACCGCTTGCACTCGGATTCGGTCTTCTTTCTTACAATGGAAATCCCGAAGGTGCCGTCGCGGGTTTGTACGGTGCAATTTTCACGGGCATTCTTGCTTCACTCTTTGGCGGAACTCAACAGCAAATAACCGGACCGACCGGTGGAATGACTGTTGTGTTGACCCAAGTCTATATTCAGTACGGCGGTGTCGAAGCTCTTCTTGCTGCCTGTATCATTGCCGGACTTTTTCAAATCGGTTTCGGATTTTTAAAATTTGGAAAATATGTAAATCTTGTTCCGTATCCGGTTACAATCGGATTTACGAATGGCATTGCAATTCTCATCTTCACTCAACAGTTTAAAACATTCAACACTGCGCCGGTTATTGCACTCTTTACTATGGCAATTATTTTTATCATTCCGAAAATAAATAAAAACTTGCCGAAGTCACTCATCGGATTGATTCTTGGTTCATTAGCTGCATATTTTTTTTCGTCAATAGATTTTTTTCGAATCACGGCAACATCGCTTACTACTTTTTCTGTTGCCGATGCAATTAAAGTCATCGGCGATATTCCCTCATCATTTAAAATACCAAACTTACCGCATATAGAGTGGGCAACTTGGAAACACGTTTTGCCTGCCGGTTTTACTATTTCGCTTCTCGGCGCAATTGAATCATTGCTGGCATCAACCGTTGCAGATAACGCAAGTAACACTCGCCATCACAGCAATCGCGAACTGATTGGACAAGGTATTGCTAATTTTGTTGCACCGTTTTTTGGCGGCGTTGCGGGAACGGGCGCAATCGTTCGCACTATGGTAAATATTCGCTCCGGCGGACGCACAAAATTTTCAGGAATAATTCACGGAGCTATTCTCATAGTCGTGATGTTGTTTCTTGGCGGGCTTGCTTCCCATATTCCACTCGCGGCACTCGCCGGTGTGTTAATGATGACTGCCATCGGAATGTTTGAATTGGAACCGATACAACTTATTCCCAAAGCTCCTGCTGCAGATTCAGCGGTACTTTTAATTACCACAATTATTACCGTCCTCACGGATCTTATTACTGCTGTGGAAGTCGGTATGGTGATGGCAGCATTTCTATTCGTTCATCGTATGAGCGAAATGGGAGTTGACACCTTAATGGGTGAAGGCAAAGGTTCTATTATTGATGATGAAACAAGAAAAAAATTACCGCACAATAAAATTGCCGTGTACGATGTTGAAGGTCCTCTTTTCTTTGGTGCGGCTCGAAGCTTTGTTGATGCGTTGGAAAGAAACTTCGATGTGAATATTGTTATTCTTGATATGGAAAATGTTCCCATCATTGATACGACCGGCGCTGTGGCAATCGAAAATATTGTACATCGCTTGCATCACGACAACAAACGATTGCTTCTTGTCGGAATCAGACCAAGAGTTCGCGCAGTTCTATACAATCTCGATGTTACAAAAAAAATCGGAATCGGAAATTTTATTCCAACATTACAAGAAGCTATTGATTACGCGTTCTCCATTTCATCAGGAAAAAAAGAAAGCAAGCATTTGGGAAATTTTATCAGCGATCGATTGATCATGTTAAATATCGAAGCCGAAACAAAATCCGACTTGCTCGATATGATGATTGGGCAGGCAATTAAAGCAGGAATTGTTAAAGATGAAAGTGAGTTTTCTCGCAGCATACTTGAACGTGAAAACGAAACACCTACTGTTATTGGTCATGGTGTTGCAGTACCGCATGCGCGTTCAGGCGGAGAAAATAATGCCGTGGTGTTTCTTTTCGCACGCCTTCGCAACGAACTTGTGTATGACAGCAACAGCGGTGAAAAAGTAAAATTTATTTTTCTTGTTTCTACCGGATCGAACGATAAAGAATATCTGAATTTATTGCGGATGATTGCGATTAACATTAAGAATGAAAAAATTTATCAGCGTTTACTTAATGCGCATGATGCAACAGAAGTTCACCATATTTTTTCAGAAGTGAAGATGTAAAATAAACATCCCCGCCGCAAGCAGCGGGGTATCTTCGTCATGCCCGAATGTTTTTATCGGGCATCCATAGAATAGATTCCCGCCAAAAACGTGCGGGAATGACATCACGCCGCAAACGACGGGGTATTTATCCCTAATAGAATGAAGTACCCCGCCGCAAGCTGCGGAGTATTTGTCATGCCCGAATGTTTTTATCGGGCATCCATAGAATAGATTCCCGCCAAAAACGTGCGGGAATGACATCACGCCGCAAACGGCGGGGTATTTATCCCTAATAGAATAAAAAGATCTGACAGGTTTTGAAAACCTGTCAGATCTGGATTCATCAATCAATCTTATTTGTTATTTTATTATTTCATCAATCACAGCGCCGCCTACCAAATCATCGTCCTCATAAAAAACTACAGATTGCCCCGGTGTAATTGCACGTTTCGGCAAATCAAAAACAATTTTTACGGTTCCTTCGCCATTGCCGCTTCCGTCAAGTTGAGTAACAGTTGCTGTTTCGTCCGTATCTTTATAACGAATTTTTGCCGTCAGTTTTTTTCCGTCTCTGAGATTATCGTATTTAATGAGATTCAATTTTGAAGCAAGAAGTTCAGTGTGAAGCAATTCGTTTTCATACCCAACAATAATTTTATTCTGACGATAATCTATTTCTGTAACATAGAGTGGATCAGGATGCGCAATGCCTAAACCTTTACGCTGACCAGTTGTGTAAAATGGAAACCCATTATGTTTGCCAACAACTTCGTTGTTTAAAACAATATCGCCATTTGCAACAGACGTTTCCAAATTTTTCACTTTGTGTTTTAGAAACCGTTCGTAATTATTGTCTGTGATAAAACATATCTCGAAGCTTTCCCCTTTTTGTGCATTGCGAAGACCATACTTCTCACCAAGCGCGCGCACTTCTTCTTTTGATAAATCTGCAAGCGGAAAGAGTGTTCTGCTCAACGATTCTTGAGTTACATTCCACAGCATATATGACTGATCTTTTTTTTCATCTTTGCCGCGCGAAAGAATATATCTCCCTGTGTTTTCATCTTTTCGTAGACGTGCATAATGACCCATCGCTACATAATCAGCGCCGAGTTGCTGCCCTTTGCGCAGCAATTCTTCCCACTTAATTTTTCGATTGCAGATCACACACGGATTCGGCGTGCGCCCATGAAGATATTCATCAACAAAATTATCAATGACATCTCGTCCAAAGACTCCCGAAAAATCCATGACGTAATGGGGAAAACCGAATTGCATTGCAATAGCACGCGCATCGTTGATGCCATCGAGCGAGCAGCAGCTTTTATCCCCTTCTATTGTCCCGCCAACATCATCATAGTTAAAAGTTTTAATCGTAATGCCAATGACGTTGTACCCTTGTTCAACCAAGAGTGCGGCGCACACAGAAGAATCTATTCCGCCGCTCATTCCAAGCACAACTGTTTTATTTTTCGAATCTGTTCTCATCTCTAAAATAATATACCAAATAATTTCGTCGGCTAAAAATTTTACTACAGGATATCTCTAAAAACTAGTTACGAAACCTTCAAGGTTTTTATTTTCGCGATGTGCATAAAATTTTAACATCACAAAATTTGATCAAGATAAACCTTGAAGGTTTTTAGAGATGCCCTACAACACTACATCAAGCTGAACGGTAAGCTGGTCATCCAAGTTCCCTTGAATAACATCATCGCCGCTTCCTAATTCTGTTACGCCGACTTTATTTGTTTCGCTAAACTTGAATGAAAAAGTTATGGCAGAAGAAATATCGTAACCAAGTACAATATACCAGCGAGTTCCTTGTCCGAACAATGGCGGATTTGCGTAACCACCTTCAACATTTTTTTCGTAGTGATATAATCGCGAATCGTATGAATCTGTATCGAACACAGTGGCGCGCACTGTTCCCCATAATTGAGATTTAGAATTTCTGGTAGATACTTCTGTCGTCAATAACATGCCTTTTCCGCGGAAAGCAGAAATTGAGTATGCAGTATTTACTAATTCATATCGTTGTGCTAATTCAAGTTGAGTGAGCACACGAAAAGTATAACCGAGTTTATAATTTTGTTGCATTCTTTTTTCAATAAAATGAAATCCTGTTACTTCAGAAGTGTTCATTATCTCTTTACTTTTATTTCGATGTTGAAGATACAATTGAAATTGTTTATTCACATACAATTCACTTCGTAAAAATTTTTCACTTCCCATAAGTTGAAATGCCGAAGCTGATTTCAAAGCAAACTCATCATAAAATGACGAGAACTTACACCAAGTGTTAGGAGTTACTTCAATGCCGATATATCTTCCGCTCTCGTCATTTGTTATTCCATTGTTTTCACCAAATGGATAAGCAAAAGGATTTTTATAATTGTTAGCATACAACCGCGCATGAAACGACAGCGATACATGGCGAGATACTTTATACAACATTCCAACTAATCCACTCGCATTAGAATTTCTTTGCATCGCTGCTTCACCAAAGAATAATGCTTCGTCAATTATAATAGCAGCGTGTGTGGAAAATAAAGTGCTTGATTCGTTTCGGGATAATTTCAATAGACTATTTTCAATAGCTTTATCGTAACGAAAATTTATTAAGCTCACACCGATATTGTCTGTGCGATTAAATTCAAATGCAGTTGATACTCCGGAGACCTGTTCTCTTACTCCATACATTTTTTTTATTTCATTATCAGTCCGAAATAATCCTGTGGTATAAAAACTATGCACAGTCTCATTGTCATCAATGGTAGCAGGTAAATTTCTGTCTGAATAAAAACTAAGTAAATGCCACCGCTCAATAGTAAAAGACGCAGCCACTCCCTGAAAATAATGAAACTCGTCCGAAGAAAGATGAGAAACAATCTCAGCATTTCTTTTTTTTATTTGAGAAACCGGATTTCCACTTTTCGAAATAGAACTTGCGCGGGAAAGCAGCAACCCTTCACCTATATTGATTGAATAATTACCGATCAATATTTTTTCAACAATATCGTTTGAATGAAACTCGAAAAATCCGGAAAGATACTTGTGTGAGAATATTTCGCCGGCATCTTGTTGAAACAATAACCCTGCGCTGTACTCTGTACTGCGAGCATAGATCTTTTTTAGAACAGCAAATGTATTTCCTCCATACAGATGTTCACTAAATCCTTTTGTCTGTTGTAATTCTTTATTTATGCGCGAACGGAAAATATATCCTTGAGGCAGCCATGTAGTATTCGTTTGATTTTTTTTGAAACTGATACATGGTTGAATAAACTGCATTGTCCGGTCATCGAAGCTGATTATTTCTTGAAGGATTTTTGCTGATGTAATTCCAAGCGTATCGCGTGCTCTCATTATTTTCCGAACAATTGCAGAAGTGAAAAATGGAATTTTCGCAAGTTCGTTTCTCTTTGCAGTTTGGATAGACACAGGATTGTTTCGCAGCTGCTCTAGTTCATCAATCAATACTTGTTCGTTTGTAGAACTCTCGTCTGAATTTTCCAAGAGAAGATTGATGTCGTTGTAATACTTATACACACGAACAGTATCTTGCGAAAACACAAGTGTCGAAAATAATAAAATGTTGAGTGCGAATTTCATAATCACAACTCGAATGAAAGTCCGATTGAATGTGACGCGCCGAGTTCTTGATGTGTAGCAATTCCATAATCAAATCGAAAAACTGAATACGTTACACTTACGCCGCCAAACAAACGTGATGGAGAATCTGAGATTCCGGCACGAACACGGAACGATGCATGCGGAGAAATTTCAATTCCACCTCGTAATGAAATCGGATACCGAACATCTTTCACAGCATCAACAGTAAGCGTCGTTAAATCAAACAATGTATAACTTGCACCTACCATAAATTGTTGCGGCAGATCTTCATCATTTTTAAATTTGGGACGATTGATATTAAGCAAGGCGCATGCAATTCGAACATCATCAACAACTTTGAACGAAGCGCCAATATCAATACCAAGCGCTACAGCAGTCCCATATCGTTCGAGAGACAGATGGTTTACATTAACATTAATACCGTACGAAACATTATTTCCAACCACATCAGAATAATTTATTGTACCTATCGTTTCACGGTATAATGAAAATCCGAATGTAGAAATAGCGATACCTACATTTCCAAATTCAAAATGTTCTATCGCGAGTGCACCGCTGCCGCTTAATTGTGGAAGTTCAAACTGCGAAGGCGAATAAAAAAGAGAAGTTCTAAAATTCTTTACGCTCGAGAAACTTGCGGGGTTCAAAGAATAATATTCCGGTAACAGAAGCGTTATTCCTGACATTCCTCGTCCAACGACAATTGCCGGTTGAAGCGTGCGCTCAAAACTTGCTTCTGCCACAGAACAACAAACGAACAATAGAAAAATAAATATCCTCGCAAGCGGCGAGGTATTTGTCATGCCAGCGTACGCTGGCATCCATCTTATGGATTCCGACTTTCGCCGGAATGACGACGCGAGCGTCGGGGTATTCAACCCATTAGAGAATAAAATATTTTCAAATGTATTTTTGTTATGTGGGTATCCTCCGAAGGAGTCCATTCGGACATCCCTTCGGGACTTGAATGATGCCGGATTAGTGTTTATATTTGCATCAACAAGTTTCAATTTCCATAACAGGAGCCCTATGCGACGCGTCAGTGTTTTCATAATACTTTTATCCCTTTCTTATTCACTTCAAAGTATTGCTCAAATTGATTGTCAGGTTACAGTCAACATGGATAAATTGCAAGGTTCTGTAAAAGAACAACTTCAGAATTTTGCGCAAGATATTCAGACATATATCAGTTCTAATAAGTGGACCAATGTTGACATTGGCGGAGAAAAAATTTCATGTTCGATGACGGTTTTTTTTGTTTCTGCATCGGATAACAATACGTACACAGCTCAACTATTTATTGGCAGTCAGCGACCAATTTTTTTCGGGAAAAATCCTTCTGCAAAAAAAACTGCGATGACAAGAATTTTTGATGACAAATGGGAATTCACCTACTTTAAAAACCAACCGCTCTATCGCAACGAAAACCAATTCGATCCGCTCACGGATATGATTGATTACTATATGTATCTTGTTCTCGGATTTGATTTTGATTCGTATGAACCAGATGGAGGCACTCCCTATTTTCAAAAATGTTTAACGTTTTGTAATCAAGCGCCAAGTTCTGCAAAGGGTTGGGAACGCAGCACAACAACGTACAGCAAGTTCACCCTTGCGGAAGAACTTCTTAATCCAAAAAATCAACCGTTCAGAGAAGGATTTTTTCTCTACCACTTCAAAGGGCTAGACTTGCTTGCGACTAAACCAGATGTTGCTTACAAAAATATCATCAACTTACTACAAAGAATAGCCGAGTTGAAAAAATCCGGTAATCCTCGATCACTACTATTTAAAAACTTTTTTGAGACGAAGTACGGTGAATTGGCAGACTTATTTAAAAACTACGGCGACAAAAATGTTTATCAATTACTTATTGCCGTTGACCCCGCACATCAAGCCCAGTATGAAGAAGCATACAAAGGGAAATAATATTAGGGCATCTCTAAAAACTCAAAAAGAATTGTCATTGCGAGCCGTTCTTTGGCGAAGCAATCTCGTTTTTTCTTTTTAATTGAAAGATTGTCCCAAGGGGATCCCTTTGGGACTTCGGTCGCTTCGCTCCCTCGCAATGACGACGATGTTTTTAGAGATGCCCATTA
>CAYHZL010000046.1:0-19042 GCA_964361075.1 uncultured Chitinophagaceae bacterium | reverse complement strand
GTTTGCACATCTTCTTCCCCTCAGTAATCACGAGTTAAGTTGACGCCTATGCGCAAGGCGGGACGGGGTATTTGTCATGCCCGAATGCTCTTATCGGGCATCCACAAATAGATTCCCGCCAAAAACATGTCCCGAAGGGATCCCTTTGGGACGGGAATGACGACGCAAGTCCCGAAGGTCACGAAGTGATGGCTTCGCCAGATCACTTTGTGACGTCGGGGTATTAGACCCGATATAAAATAAAAAAAACCGTTCCGAAAATGTTTCCCGGAACGGCTGAAATTGAAATGATGGTGCTGCTGGAACCTACTTCGGTTTCGACACAGGAATCATAACGTCGAGCACGATCTTCCATTCATTCTCTTTTCTCCAAATACGGACGTAGTTACTCGTGTCTGATGTTGCGCTGATAGCAGCGCCATACGTAAATCCGAGATCGCCGGCGCCTGAGATTTGTCCGGCGTAAAAACTGTGCCGCAATCCTGTTTCATTTTCTACAAGTTCTAATCCGTTTTTCTTTCCTTGCGTAGGAAATATTCCACTCCGATACACTCGCACATCTTCTGACGCAAATTTTTGAAACGCGGCAGAATTTCCTTTCTTGCCTGCGACGTCGGCAAAAGCATTATCTGTCTCAAGCATCCCAACGCGCGCGGCGTTGGCTGATATGACTTTGTTCGTTTGCCGTTGCAATAATTGTTTTGTGCGAAGCTTTTCTTCTCTTTTATTCTGTTTCAAATATTTGTTTCCCACGTCCAAAATCACTTTCCATTTTCCTTCGCTATTCTTTTTCCAGACAGAAACGAAATGTCCGCAGCTCAACGGCTCATCGGTTAGTTTCTCCTTTCGATATTCCCACGGTCCCGTCGTATATCCAAAATCGCCGGATGCAGAAACTTCAACAACAGTCGGAAACCAGGTAAGCAATCCCGGCGTTTCTGGACCAGCCAAAGTATGTTCCTTACCGTTGACAGGATGCGGACGAAACATAACACTTTGATCGTCAAGAAAAGTGAGAAAGGCATTTTTAATGCCTTTCAGTACAGCAGTTTTTGAAAACTCCCGTTCTGATTGTGCAAGTTGAAGTACAACAGAATCAGGTTGCGCAAAAAGAGAAGAAGTAACGAAGCATAGCAATAGAATTGTTTTCATCGGTGATATTGAGTAACTGATGTTACGCAAAACGGTATTTTAGACAACAAAACAAGAGTTTCGTCATTCCCGATAAAAGCGTTCGGGAATGACGTAATCCATGTTTTGCGTAACATCAGTGAGTAAGGTTGATTACGAATCCGATAAGCAACATCGAGATTCGCAATGAGATTAATGTGCAAGTAGATACTATTTCATCAAAACAAGTTTCTTCGTCTCAAGAAAACTTCCTGCACGCAAAGTATAGAAATATATTCCGCTGGAGAATAGTTTCGCATTCCACTGCACTTCTCTCCATCCCGCGGATTGTTCTTCGTTCACCAGCGTTGCCACCTCACGCCCCAGCACATCGTAAATCTTCAGCGTTACCTTACTGATCACTGGTAACTGATAACTGATCACTGTAGAAGGGTTGAACGGGTTGGGATAATTTTGATTGAGAACAAATTGCGTTGGAATTTTTGAACTATTCATTTCATTCACACTTGTAACAAAATATGAGCGAAGTTCAATTGCTTCAATTCCTTTCACGCCCAAATTTCCTAGTACTGTTCCTTTTGCAGTAGCAGTATCAATCGAAATCAAATAGCTGTTGAATGTTGAGCCGGAATCAATGACGCCAAATAATTTTCCTTTGCTGTCGAATGTAATATCCTTCGTCGCAGCTCCAAAACCGGTTGCACCAACAAAGGTTGAACTTCCATTTGCAAGATTGATTTTATAAATATTATCCTTGCCCGAAGAAATAGGACGAACAGATGCCCACAAGATTCCCGTAACCGGATTAAACGCAAGTCCGGAAATTTTTAATCCTGTTGTAGTAACTTGGCTTGCATCGCCTGTGTTCGGATCGATAGAATAAATCGTACCATTGAACACTGCCATATACAGTTTTCCATCGGAACCGAACGCCATTCCTTTTGGATTCGCTATAGAAATTGTAGAGAGCGTAAAGTTTGCTGCACCAACACTGCTGATTCTTATAAGTTGCGTTGAAGTTCCAACAACAAGTCCGTACAGTTCTTTGTTCTTCGGATTAATCCTTATACTGTTCACTTGTGAAAATCCTGTAGCGCCTTCAAATTTTGCAAGTACAGAACTTGTATCTATTGTGTACACCTTTGCAGTGTCTGCAACGCCGGATGCAGCATATAGTACACCAACTGAAGTTGGAATAATTGTAAATGCATTTCCAATAATTGGTAATTTAAATGGAGAGCTAACTGTTGGGTCATTATGATAAATTAGTAATGTATCTGATAATGCATACGATTGCGTTGGTTTCCATTCAACAATAACAGAATCTTTCTTTGCCGCAGGAATCGCCAAACCAATTTTATCTATTGGAATATTAACAATCGAAAGTTTTCCATTTTGATTTATTTGAAACCGAATACTGTCAACAAATAATTTTTTAGAACCATTGTTATAAATGAGCGCTATAACACGTAAAGCTATAAAGCCTAAAGAAGTATCAGAATTAATCTTTCCGAAATCGATCAGTTGATGAGAAAGAGAGAGCTTTGGCTGCGCAAAATTAGCAAACACCTTTGCGCGGCTTCCGCCATACGCTCCCATATCATTTCGTGCTTTCCTTTGTGAAGGAAAAATTGCATTATCATTTAAATTATTATCGTTAAAGCTAACGCTCGTATCTCCTGCATCAACACAAGGTGAATTTGGTGTCAGATACAAGGCAGAATCTGCAAATAAAGGAAATGTGTTTATATTTCCATTTCCATTCCACCCTCCTTCAACATCGCTGTACGTAATAGAAATAGATGCAGCACCTCTCAAAGAAATTTGCGGAAATGAGGCCGCACTATTTCCGTAGATAATATTATTTTTTGCAATCACAGAAGTTTCCCACAATAATAATCCGCCGCCATCCTGCACAGAATGATTACCGACAATAGTATTGTTCTCTAAAATTTTTGGATTTGAGTTCGAACCACTCATCCATAGACCACCGCCGCCATACGCTTGCCCGCCATCGTTGCCAACAACAATGTTATTTCGAACAATCGCTCCGCAATAATTCAGCACAATTCCGCCGCCATACAATCCTTTATTGTTCATGATAATATTATTGAGTATCTGTGGATTGCCATCGCCGCTTCGTATTGCTCCACCGCCGGCGCTCGATAATCCGGTTCTATTAATTGCTTCATTGTTGAAGAGATAATTGTTTTTTATTATCGGAGAAGAAAATGCAGTAAGAATTCCACCGCCTTCACGGTATCTACCGGGACTATGCTCATCTTGCCACGCAGTACCTTTGCCGCCGGTTAGCGTGAATCCTTGCAGCACAGTAGTTGTATCTTCCCCGTTAATGACTAACACACAACTTGCCATGTCAGCGTTTGCGGGTTTGCTGCCGTTAATTATAGTTGAGGAAATAAAATTCACATCGCCTGTTTCGTAAAAGCGGCTTGTAAGAATAATGTTCTTTCCTTTGAAATTAATATTTTCAAAATATGTTCCAGGAAAAACCACCACCGTATCTCCATTTGTCGTAGCATTGATGGCAGATTGAATTTTTGCAAAATCCGCCGGCACACGAATGATTTTTGCATTTGCAATTGCAAAAGCAAAAAAAAGTGTAACAATAAAATATTTGCGCATAGAGATGTCCTTCTTTGTAATTGAGACCTCTGAAAAACCTCACATCAATGTCATTCTGAGGAGCGGAGCGACGAAGAATCTTTCTTTTTCACTCAAAATTAAAAGCGAGATTCTTCGCTTCGCTCAGAATGACAATAGAAAACCTGTTTTTCAGAAGTCTCTAATTATCAATTATTTCCTTTGTGTGGGAAAATTTACAACTAAATATTTACACATGGTACGTACAAGGGACAGGTGTAGGAGTTTGAGGGATAAACGGCGGTTACAGCTTGAAGAAAGAATGGATGGATTTACGGTATGTACGTCCGACTGGAAGTTGTGTTCTATCTTTTAAGATGATAACATACTCATCATTAAACCATGGCTTCAATTCTTTTATATATTCTACATTCACAAGAAATGACCGGTGTGTTCGAAGAAATTTAGTCGGGTCAAGTTTCACAGAAAAATTCGTCATCGTATCTCGAATAACAGAAGATTCGCTGTTACTGTGCAGTGTCAAATAATTTCCCTCACTTCCTGCCCAAATAATTTCTGCGACCGGTTGAAATCGAATTTTTCCATCAGATTTTACAACGATGCGCTCCGAATATATTTTTTTATCAAGAATAGCTTTTGCCATCGCAGCCATTTGAGAAACATATAAATCTTTATCTTCTGAATTAAATTCATCGCGGATTTTTCTCACCGATTGCTCAAAACGTTTTTTGGTGAATGGCTTCAACAAATAATCAATCGCATTCAACTCAAATGCCTTTACGGCAAATTCATCATACGCGGTTGTGAAGACAACGAGAGGAATTTTTTCATTCGGCAATTTTTCGATAAGGCGAATGCCGTCGAGTTCCGGCATTTGAATATCAAGAAACATGAGATCGATCAATGTTGAAGAAATTTTTTGCATTGCCTCTTTTCCGTTACTGCATTCACCAATCACTGCAATATCCGGATGGCTTTCCAGCAGCGTACGAATTCGTTCGCGCGCAAGTTTTTCATCATCAACAATAAGCGTTTTAATTTTCATCGGAATGATTGTTAGTCAATGGCAAAGTAACAGTAACAATAAAACCATTCGGAGAATTTGGCACCGCTTCGAGTGAGGCATTGTTGCCGTACAGCGCTTCCAATCGTGCGCGTGTATTTGCAAGACCAATTCCTTTCTCTTGAATTGATTCACGCGCACTATCTAACGATTCACCATTATTTTTAACGATGATAATTAAAAAATCATCCTTTGAATGTGCATGAACCTCCAACACAGTAGCAGCAGCGTATTTTGAAATTCCATGTTTGATTGCATTTTCAATGAGTGGCTGCAATAGTAACATTGGAACGTGAGCATCATAAAATTCTGCCGGCACATGCTCGATGTATTGTAATTTTCCTTCGAATCGCACTTCTTCAATTTCAAGATATGCTTTCACGAAGGAAAGTTCTTCCTTCAGCGCAACTATTTGTTTCCCCGAACTCATTAACGTTAAGCGAAGAAAATTACTCAAACGCACGATCATCTCTTCTGCTTGATCAGGATTTTTGTGGACGAGAGTAACGATTGCATTGAGTGTGTTAAATAGAAAGTGAGGTTGTAATTGCATTTTAAGCGCTTGCATCTGAGCTTGCGCAAGTTGAGTTTCCAGCTGCGATGCTTTGATTTCTTTTTCCTGAATATCTTCATAATATGTTAGTGCTTGTTGTAACACCACGAGCACACAATACACAATAATCATTTTGTCGATGTTGTAATAAAAAGAATTGTAAAAATTGGATGCGTTCATTCCTCCAGTTTTGGAACTTAATAAATATGCAATGACCGCGTGACCAAAACAAAGTACAATAGCCAATACAATTCCAATACAAAAAAGAATAAAGCCATATTGAAGTTTCTGTTTGCCTTTGAGGGTATATCGTTTTGATATCGAAAGCACAAACGGAGTTGCCGTTATCCAAACAATTGCAAAAGCCATCTCCCATTGTAATTCAACAAAAAAACTAAAACCACGAAAATTTGGGGGATGAACGATATACATGATGGCGGCAATAAGAACCGCAAATGTTAACCAAGCACCGACAATATGAAAAAAATTTATCTTCATTGTAGTACGAGAATGTAATAAAAAATTTGATCGAAAAATTGTCTGAAGGAAATTTTTGGGACAAACAGCAGTATCTATGGGATGAATGAAATGAAATTATTACATGCACGGGTGTTCTGTTCGCATAAACAAAAAAAAATCCGCGCAGTTTGTTTTACAACGCGCTACTCAACGTATTTGTTGATTCAAAAAATCCCTCCGCCAAAAAGACGGCGGACTTACAGCCTGTTTCCCCCTTTTCAAGTCCCGAAGGGATGACCTTGTCAGGGGACTTCCACGCTCTATTCCCCCTTGAAAAGGGGGTTAGGGGGATTTATTTATTTCCTTAGAAAATATTGAAATTACAAAAAAAAGCTGAGTAGTTACTTTACAACAATGCATCTTTCAAAAAACTTTCCTGTTCCATCTGGTGGCGTTTCAATGAACCGGTTGCGGTGCTGGCGCTCGTTGCGCGTCCGGAGTAACGCAAGCGTTGAGTCGGAAGAATTTGCTCGCGCAATTGTTCTGTCAGAAAATTCCACGCTCCCATATTTTTAGATTCTTCCTGCAGCCACACGATATCTTGTGCCGAAGAATACTTCGCAAAGATGTCGCCGAGCTGCGCTGCCGGATACGGATAAAATTGTTCCAAGCGCACCAATGCGACGACAGAAATTTTTTGTTGTTGCATCATCTGCAATGCATCGTAGTACACTTTACCGCTGCACAGTACTACACGCTCAATATTTTTTGGTGAAAAAACAGATGAGTCATCAATGAGTTCATTAAATTTTCCTTCCGAAAATTCTTTGGCTGTTGAAACAACTAACGGATGACGCAGCAAACTTTTCGGCGTCATCATAATTAACGGTTTGCGTTTTGCATCGCGCATTTGCCGGCGCAGCACATGAAAATATTGTGCGGGAGTTGAAACATTGCACACTTGCATATTCTCTTCGCCGCACAATTGCAAATACCGTTCAAGACGTGCGCTGGAATGTTCCGGACCTTGTCCTTCATATCCGTGCGGAAGAAGTAACACTAAATCGCACGGCTGCTGCCACTTCGCTTCAGAGCCGGCAATAAATTGATCGATGATCACCTGCGCGCCGTTTGCAAAATCTCCGAACTGCGCTTCCCACAACACAAGTGAAAGCGGATCGACAACGCTGTAGCCAAATTCAAAACCAAGAATCGCAAATTCCGAAAGCAGACTGTCAAAGACTGTGAACTTCGCTTGCTCTTCCTTCACATGCTTCAATGGAATATATTCCGCACCGGATGTTGCATCGTACAAAATTGCATGACGATGGCTGAATGTTCCGCGCCCAACATCTTCTCCGCTCAGTCGTACAGAATTTCCTTCCCACAACAGCGAGCCGAATGCGAGCGCCTCTGCAAATCCCCAATCAATTTTTGTTTCGTGTTCGGAAAAATTTCTGCGCCGTTCTAACATTTTTGAAAGTTTCGGATTCACAGCAAAACCATCCGGCACTTCACCAAGCTTGCGGGAAATTTCCTGCAGCACTTCCATCGGCACACGTGTTTCGGTGAACGGCTGCATCGCGCGAATATCTTCTTCCGTTACAGCAAGCGGAACTTCGGCATGCAGATGCATTTCACGTTTGTGTGATGCTTCGTGCGCACGTTCCAACCGTTGCTTTGCTCGCTCCATCATCTCGGTGTATTCATCGTGCGTAATTTCTTTGTCGCGCAATAAGCGTTCTCCGTACACCTGACGCACAGAAGGATGAGTTTTAATTTTTTTGTACAACATCGGTTGCGTGTAACTTGGTTCATCTCCTTCGTTGTGTCCATAGCGGCGATAACAGAACATATCAATCACCACATCTTTTTTATATTTGTTTCGATATTCCAACGCCAACGTTGTAACACGCACAGCCGCTTCGGGATTATCACCATTCACATGAAAGATTGGCGCTTGCACCATGCGCGCAACATCAGTGCAGTACGGCGTTGAACGCGCATCAACAGGCGACGTCGTAAATCCGATTTGATTGTTGATGATAACATGAATTGTTCCGCCTGTTCGGTAGCCGTCTAATTGCGAAAGGTTGAGCGTCTCCGCAATAATTCCTTGCCCAGCAAATGCCGCATCGCCGTGAATAAGAATCGGCAAATGTTTTTCGCGTTTCTTATCGCCGGCACGTTGTTGCATTGCGCGCACCATTCCTTCGACGACAGGATTTATTGCTTCAAGATGACTCGGGTTCGGCGCGACTTCAACGAGAACAGATTTATTGTTGAGCGATGTGTGTGTACCGCGCGAACCAAGATGATATTTCACATCGCCCGATCCTTGAATTGTCGAAGGATCAATGGAACCTTCAAACTCGGAAAAAATTCTTGCCAACGATTTTCCGATTGTGTTCGCAAGAATATTTAATCTGCCGCGATGCGCCATGCCGATGACAACACGTTCGCCGCCGTTGTCAGCAAATTCGTCAAGCAGCACATCAAGAATCGGCATCATCGTTTCGGCACCTTCAAGCGAGAACCGTTTGTGTCCTACAAATTGTGTGTGAAGGTATCGTTCAAATCCTTCGGCATGAATTAATTTATCAAGCACTTGTTTTTTTCGAATAGAACTTACCGGCATCCGATTCTGTGTCGGTTCCATTTTTAGTTGCAGCCATTTTTTTTGTTCGTATTCCTGAATGTGCATAAACTCCACGCCAATAGAGCCGCAGTATGTTGCCCGAAGCATATCCAAAATTTCGCGCAGTGTTTGGCGCGTTGCTTCCGTACGGTTGCTGATAAATTCTCTGTCCAAATCCCACAATGTTAATCCGTAAAACGCCGGGTCAAGTTCGGGATGACTCTGCGGTTCATTCACAAGCGGATCGAGATGCGCAATTAAATGTCCGCGCACGCGGTACGCATTAATCAGTTGCAACACACGCGCTTGCTTCTCGATGTATTCCATATTGCTGCTTCCGCCAAGCACTGCAGGATTTTTATCTGCCGACCAACGTACCGGCTCGAATGGGATTTTTAAATCAGCAAATACTTCATCGTAAAATCGTTCTTCACCAAGAAGCAGTTTGTGAATCTGTTCCAAAAATTGTCCGGACTCTGCGCCTTGAATAACGCGATGATCGTACGTCGAAGTTATGTTCATCACTTTGCTGACACCAAGCGCCGACAATGTTTGCGGCGACATACCATGATGCGCAGCGTCGTACCCAATTGCGCCGGTTGCAATAATTGCGCCTTGCCCCGGCATTAAACGCGGCGATGACGACACTGTTCCGACTGTTCCCGGATTTGTAAGTGTGAGAGATGTCCCTTGAAAATCTGCCGGCTCTAATGCTTGCGTGCGCGCCTTGCGAACAATTTCATCGTACGCTTCAACAAATTGTTCGAAGTTCAATGCGCCGGCATTTTTGATATTCGGAACAAGCAGCGAGCGCGTGCCGTCTTTGCGTGTTGCATCAATCGCTACACCGATATTGATCTGCGGTTTGTCATCGCGGTACGGCTGACCTTCAACACGTGCGAACGATGCATTCATATTCGGAAATTTTACCAACGCTTTCACAATTGCCCACGCGACAATGTGCGTGTAAGAAATTTTCGGGCGCGAACGCGCGAGCAAATATTTATTCAACATCTCACGATTTTCATCAAGCACTTTTACAGGAATTACGCGCAACGATGTTGCCGTGGGAAGCGATAAACTCGCTTCCATGTTGTCAACAATTTTTGCCGCCACACCGCTGATAGATTGTAATTGCTGATGAGTCGTTGAAATTGGTACAGAAGTTTTTGCAATAGATGCAGCGGATTTTTTTTCTACAGTTTGTGTTTTTGTCTGCGGAATGGAGCCGTTCGCAACAACTTCGGCAAATAGTTGCTGCCACGTTTCATTCACCGAATTCGGATCTTCGAGATATTGCTGCATCATATCCCACACATAACTCGTGTTCGGTCCGAATGATTCTAATACTTGTTCAAATTTTTCTGAAATACTTTTTCCTGACATGTGTTCTTTCGATTTCTTTTGTAATGAACAGAAAAATATTAATTGTAATTACTCAGCACATGCTGGTTTGTTAATAGAACATTCGCCGCGGCGAAATACTGATGAAACGGGTTTACACAGATTCGATTTTTTTTTTGTCATTTGTAAATAATTCCATTTGTATCAGTTCGAATCCGTTATATCTGTGTCATCAGTGTTCTATTAATATACAAACTTCCGTTATTTCGGACAATTGCACGAAAGTGGATTAAGAAGAAATATTTTTTAATATTCAATCATGAAAAAGAAAAAAATCTGTCCGAAATGCAATGCTGAATTTACCTGCGGCAGCGACTCTGAAAATGAGCGATGTTGGTGCGCTTCTCTTCCGCCCATGATGCCGTTGATTGATGGAGCCGACTGTTACTGCCCGAAATGTCTGCAAAAAATTATCAATAAAAAATTGATGGAGACTTCTGCGTTAAAGCAACACTGACTTCAAGTGTTTAAATGTTCAGAGCGGTTCCAAAAATTAATAAATCAATGTCATTCCGATCCGCCGAAGGCGGAGAGGAATCTCGTTTTACATTTTGAAGGAAAAACACGAGATTCTCCCGTTCGCCGCGGCGAACGGAACTCGTCGCTCCGCTCCTCGGAATGACAATCCTCTGGAATTTTTGGAACTGCCCTTTAATCAACTTGTTTAGAGATATTCAAGAAATTTAAAGGATAGTAGCTTTTTAACAATTGATATTATATTTTAGTGTCAACAATTGCCCCATCGTCTAATGGCAAGACATCAGTCTCTGAATCTGAGTATCGTGGTTCAAATCCATGTGGGGCAGCAAAAAAACTTGCGATGAAAAATCGTATGCCTTTTGATTTTTGTTCGCTTTCCTTTGTATGTTATAGAAACTTGCATCTATCGTTCAACAAGGTTATTTTCATCAAGAAATTACAATTATAACATACCATCTCTAATGAAAAATCCTCTTAAAATTCTCATCATAGACGACGAAGAATCTTTTGCTCTTGTCCTTAGCTTGGATTTAAAATCGAGTGAGCATTTTGATACCACAGTGGCAAACAGCGGTGAAGCCGGCATAGAAATTCTCAAAAAAGAAAAAATGGATGTTGTTTTATTGGATTACCATTTGGGTACAATGAACGGCTTGCAAGTAATGCAATGGATGAATGAAAATAAAATTGATACACCGGTTGTTTTGTTGACAGGGGCAGGGACAGAAGAAATTGCCGTGGAGGCAATGAAATTAGGCGCGTATGATTATTCCCGTAAAGAGCGGTTAGAATTAAATCATCTTCCCATTTTGCTGAACGGCGTCTACGAGCGATACCAATTTCGAAAAGAAAAAGAACGAAAAGAACTTGAACGCATTGAAGAAGATAAACAACACGCGGCATTGCAAATGTTTCAAACTACGGTACGAACAATTGCGCACCACGTAAATAATGCACTCGCTATTATTATGCTGCGCTCGTCTGTTACCGAAAAAAACATAAAAAAAACTTTAGACACAAAGGCGGCTGAACCATATCTTCAACTCGTTGCTGATTTGCGCAAACAAGCCGCCGTTATCGAATCAGTTGTGCGCTCGTTGGTAGAACTTTCGAACGTGGTGTACACCAAATATGCATCCGACCAAAGCATCATTGACATTCGATCACAGTTAGAAGCGAATCTAAAAGAAATGGAAGAACAAAAAGACACAGAAGTGTAAGAGAACTTCTAAAACTAATTTTTCTTTCATCATTACAACTGTGTGGCTAAGCCATCCCTTTGGGACGGTAAATATTTTTTTTGAGTCTTTAGAGTTGTCGTAAAATAATTTACTTGCTTCCTTCATTTCAACCGTAGTACCACATTTGTGGTAGTGGGTTCAATTGAATAGTGATGCCATGACTTCTACTATTTTGGATATGCCATTCTCTGAATTCTCGCGAATTCAATTGAGAAAGTCATGGCATCACTTGGCTAATCAATGACGGAAAAACCAAAAGGCACCACCACCACATTTGTCCTTTCCTTGACTTACTTTTCAAAAATTTGTATTTTTTATTGAAACCAAAATATTTTTGGCATGTTTTTACGTACACCACGCTATGAGTTCGGAACTGAACGAGCGGGAAAAAACCATTTTACGCAGTATTGTTCACAATTTTATACATACTGCAACACCGGTTGGCTCTCGGTACATTTCAAAGAAAAACAATATCGGTTTAAGCCCCGCAACCGTGCGCAATGTTATGTCCGATTTGGAAGAACAGGGCTTTCTTGATCACCCGCATACTTCTGCCGGACGCATTCCAACAGATAAAGGGTACCGCTTCTACGTTGACTCATTAATGGATATTGAACGACTCACTGCCAACGATCAATCGGAAATACAATCACAGCTTCAGTCAACGGTTGATACAGAAACGATTTTAAAAATTACTTCAAAACTTTTGGGAAGTATTTCGCACCAACTCGGAGTAGTAGGCGCGCCTCGATTCAGTACCGGCATTTTCGAAAAATTAGAACTTGTGCAAATTTCAAATTCGCGTCTGCTCATTATTATTTCCATGCGTTCGGGCTTAATTAAAACTCTGACGATGGAAATCAATTCCGAAATACCGCGCACGAAATTGGAAGAGGTAAGCAGAATACTGAACGAACGTTTATCTAATTTAACGCTCAACGAAATTCAACATACGTTTTCCCAGCGTGTGCATGATGTACTCGATGAAGAGACCGGACTTATTCGCCTGTTCATTGATAGTGTTGATACATTGTTTGATGAAAAAACAAACCGTGAAAAAATCCATATCGGCGGAGCGAAAAATATTCTCTCGCAGCCGGAATTTGTGAACACAGAACATTTCAAAAGCATTATTGAATTGTTGGAGAATGAAGATATTATCGTTCACGTGTTGGAACAAAACTTTCCAAAAGAGGGTTCTATTGCTGTTACCATCGGCAAAGAAATTCAGGAAGATACACTTCGCGAGTACAGTGTCGTGAGTTCAACCTACAGTGTCAGCGGTGTAACAGGAACAATCGGCATCATCGGAACAAAGCGCATGAATTATTCGAAAATGATTCCGCTCGTTGATTATGTTGCGAAAACTATTTCCACCATGTTTAGCACAAGACAATGAATTTCAACATAGGAGATTTTTTTACAATGGCTGTTGATGAAAAAGCAAACAATCAAAAAGAAGAAGAAAAAAATAGTGGTGATGAGTTGCAAACACCACAACCCGAACAATCAGAAAAGGAACTTTTGACACAAAAAATAGAAGAGCTTGAAAAACAAACCGCACAATTGAAAGATCAATTGCTTCGCAAGGCTGCTGAATTTGAAAATTACAAACAGCGTTCAAGAAATGATTATATGGCGTTAACCAAGTATGCCGGAGAAAGCACCATCACACTGCTTCTTCCAACACTTGATGATTTTTCCCGTTCACTAAAAAGCGGAAAAGAAAAACTTGAACAGGATCCTTTCTACAAAGGCGTAGAAATGATTTATACAAAGTTTGTGAAAACACTTGAAGGGCAAGGATTGAAAACGCTGGATTGTGCCGGCAAGGAATTTAAAGTTGAATTTCACGATGCACTGATGCAAGTGCAACGCGCCGACATTCCACCTCACACTATTATTGAAGAAGTTGAAAAGGGATATGAACTAAACGGCAAAGTGATTCGCCACGCAAAAGTTGTTGTTTCTGCTGCACCGGAAGTTGAACAACCCGACGCGACAAAGGAGAGCAATAACTAACAATGGCAAAAAAAGATTATTATGAAATTTTAGGCGTTTCCAGAAACGCTTCACAAGAAGAAATAAAAAAAGCGTACAGAAAACTTGCTTTACAACATCATCCCGATAGAAATCCGAATAACAAAGAAGCTGAAGACAAATTTAAAGAAGGCGCAGAAGCATACGAAGTGTTGAGTGATGCAACAAAACGCCAACGCTACGATCAGTTTGGACACGAAGGCTTGCGCGGAACAGATTTCCACGGCTATCAAAATGTGAACGATATTTTTTCAAACTTCGGTGATGTGTTCGGCGGTTCTATTTTTGAAGAAATGTTCGGCGGTGCGCAGCAACACCGTCGTCGTGAAACAGGTCAAGCCGGTTCCGATTTACGTCTCCGATTAAAATTGACACTCGAAGAAATTGCCACCGGCGTTGAAAAGAAATTAAAAATAAAAAAATGGAAAACGTGCCAGACCTGTTCAGGCAACGGCGCAAAACCCGGCTCATCGAAAGCAGCCTGTTCGTACTGCAACGGCACCGGAGAACTTCGCCAGGTTTCCCGTTCCATGTTCGGACAGTTTGTAAATATTTCCACATGCGCACATTGCGGCGGCAGCGGGCAAATCATTAAAGAGCCATGCCCTGCATGTAAAGGTGAAGGTCGTGAACAAAGCGAAGTAACAATAAAAGTGAATGTGCCTGCCGGTGTCAGTGAAGGAAATTATCTGACGTTGCAAGGACAAGGAAATGCAGGAAGACGCAGCGGACATGCCGGCGACATCATCGTAGAATTTGAAGAACTGAAACACGAATTTTTTACGCGCAGTGGAAACGATGTAATCTTTAATGCACTCATCAGTTTTCCTGAAGCAGTGTTGGGTGCGGATATTGATGTGCCGACATTAACCGGAAGATCAAAAATTAAAATTGAAGCCGGCACAATGCCCGGCAAACTTTTGCGCATGAAAGAAAAAGGTATTCCGCATCTCAACAGTTACGGACGCGGCGACCAAATTGTGCGCATCCAAGTGTGGGTACCAAACAAACTGAATTCGAAAGAAAAAGAATTGATAAAAGAATTAGCGAACAGCGAACATATTATTCCGACCGATGAAGAGAAAACGAAGAACAAAGGGTTCTTTGAAAAAATGAAAAACGCTTTTTCGTAAACGGTACATTCATGAACTTGTTCCGCCGCATACAACACTATTTTGCATTTACCGCTAACGAACAAAAAATATTTCTTTTTCTTGCTCTCATTTTTCTTGTTGGTTCCGGCATACGCTTGTATAAAAATTTCAACAGTGCATCTGCGCCCCAATTTGATTACACGAAAACAGATCAGCAATTCATCGAACATTCGCGCATGCTGCCAAGAGATTCACTGGAGCGCATCACAACAGATTCACAACCGAAGAAAAAAATTAATTTGAACTCGGCAACGAAACAAGAACTTGTTTCGCTGCCCGGCATCGGTGAAGGAATTGCAGAGCGAATCTTGTTGTATCGTGAAGAGCATAAAAAATTTTCAACAATCAACGATTTAAGAAAAGTAAAAGGCATCGGCGAAAAGAAATTTGAACGGTTGCGAGAGTACATCGAGGCACAATGAAAATTACCGAACGATATACAGCTCTTATTGTGGAACATTCACAAATAACTGCCGTCGAAATTGCGCACAGCCCCAAAGGACGCACATTAACAAGTGCGGGTTCATTTCTTTCATCTGTAAATTTTAATGATCCGGCAACATTTGAAGAAACCGGCACAACAAAACGCGAAAAAATTTTTGCAACTGAACTGCAATCATTTCTGAAAAAAATTGGCAACGGTTCTAAAATTTTTTCTGTCGGTTTGAATAGTCAAATGGTGTTGATGCAAACACTGCCGCTTGATACCACTCTTTCAGAGAAAGAACTTAAAGAACATTTGCTCTGGGAATTTAGCCAACATTCACTCGACACAAATACAGACGGATATTTTTCCAGCGCGTCGCCGTTTGTGAGTGAAGAACAAAACGTTGCACCTGCTGTAATGGTGTCGATAAAAAAATCAATGATTAATTTTTTCACCACTGTGCTGGAAAAAGTGTACGGCACATTACACATTGTTGATATCGACCAATTCTGTGCTGAGAATGCGCTGCTCTTTAATTATCCTCATGTTGCTGCAAAACGAACAGTGCTTGTTGGCTTCGATGAAGAAACATTTGATGCCAGCACACTGGTCAAAGGAAAAACGGCAGATATTCTTACGATGGAATATGGTAAAGGAATGGATGTTACACACATAGTCGAGTACGTAAAAAATATGAGCGCGGAAGTTCTCTTCCTGCATGGCAGAAGTCTAACACGATCTATGATAGAAAATATTTCGCAGCACATTTCTCTGCCGATTGAGGTCTTGGATCCATTTTGGAAAATTGCATTGCCGGCAACATTAAAAAATATTGAAGGAATAAAACTACGGCGGCAGGAATATGCCGCGGCGGTTGGTTTAGCGTTGAGAGAAGAATAATAGATGCGTGTCATCGCAGGAAAATATAAAGGACGTACACTCACCACTGTTCCGGATTTATCCGTGCGTCCGGCAACAGACAGAGTGAAAAGCGCACTCTTTAATATTTTGCAAAGTAAAATCCACTGGGGTAATTCGAACGTGCTCGATTTATTTGCCGGCAGCGGCAGCGTTGGTATTGAAGCATTGAGCCGCGGTGCAAAAAAAGTTGTCTTCGTTGAAAAAGATAAAAACGCGTTGATGTTTTTGAAGAACAACATTTCTCATGTCGGCGCAGAAAATGAAAGCTCGGTCATACCCGGCGATGTAACACGATTTCTGCAATCCTCACCTCCGAAATATGATGTCGTCTTTGCTGATCCGCCATATTCAATCGAAACGCTTGCTTCCCTGCCGACAATTATTTTTGAAAGTGGTGTTGTTGCTACGGACGGAATTTTGATAATGGAACATCCGACATATTTTGAATTTATTCCGAATTCTCTCTGGGAAGCTTTCGATGAACGGACGTATGGACGTACAGCGATCTCTTTCTTTCACCATCGAACAGTACACGAAGAGGAACACGAATGAAAATTGCATTGTATCCAGGAACATTTGATCCGGTTACCAACGGGCATCTCGATATTCTTGAACGGTCGCTTTCCTTGTTCGATCGTGTTATTGTAACAGTTGCAAAAAATTCTTCGAAAGAACCGCTCTTCACTGCGGAAGAACGCGTTGCGCTGCTGAAACAAATCGTTCGTGTAAAAAAATATAACAATGTATCAGTGGAAAGTTTCGACGGCTTGCTGGTAGAATTCGCCAAGAAAAAAAAAGCAGTTGCACTTATTCGCGGTCTTCGCGCCGTATCAGATTTTGAGTACGAATTTCAAATGGCATTGATGAACCGGCATCAGGCAGAAAATATTTCTACTGTGTTTCTCATGCCGCACGAAAAATACACATATCTCAACTCGAGCATTATACGAGAAATTGCGCGGCATGGCGGCGACATAAAAAGTTTTGTTCATCCAATTGTTTTTAAACAACTTCAAAAAAAAATCCATTTAGAAAGGACGAAGTACTACCCTTGAAATCTATTTCCAAAAAAGTAGCAAAAGCAGAAGCATCCATCACGTTAGCATTAACCGCACTTGCAAAAAAAATGAAAGCGGACGGTATTGATGTTGTTAGTCTTACTGCCGGTGAACCGGATTTTCCAACACCGAACCATATTAAACAAGCGGCTATCAAAGCAATCGAAGAAAATTTTACAAAGTACACCATCAACGCCGGTATTCTCGAACTCCGCACTGCCATCGCAGAAAAATTGAAGCGCGATAATAATATCCACACAGATGCATCGCGCGTGCTCGTTTCGAACGGTGCAAAACATTCCATCTACAACGCACTTGCAGCAATGTGCAATAAGGGTGATGAAATTATTATTCCTGCACCGTATTGGGTCAGCTATCCCGAAATGGTAAAGTTGGTTGATGCGAAACCTGTCATTGTTCAAACGAATGAGAAAACAGAATTCAGAATGACAGCGAAGCAATTAAAAAAAGCGATTACGCCGAAAACAAAAGCGTTAATTCTTTGCTCGCCGTCTAATCCGACCGGTTCCGTGTACACGCGCAGCGAGATTGAAGAAATTGCCGCTGTTGTAAAAAAGAGCGGCATCTATGTTATCTCGGACGAGATTTACGAAAAAGTAATTTATGATGGTGCGCAACATTTCAGCATCGGTTCAATTGATGCTGTAAAGGATTTGGTTATTACCGTCAATGGTGTTTCGAAAGCATATTCGATGACGGGCTGGAGAATTGGTTATTTGAGTGCGGCAAAACTTATTGTTGATGCAGCAGAAAAAGTGCAAAGCCAGGTAACATCGAATCCAAATTCCATTGCGCAGAAAGCAGCGCTCGCAGCAATCAGCGGACCGGAAACAGAAGTAACGTATATGGTTGGCGAATTCAAAAAGCGCCGCGATTATATTGTGCGTGAACTGAATGCGCTCCCCGGTGTTACATGTCTCACGCCCCAAGGCGCGTTTTATGTTTTTCCGAATGTCAGTACATTTTTCGGAAAAAGTTTTAATGGTAAAAAAATTAAAACGAGCGACGATATTTCACAGTTTCTTATTCACGAAGCACAGGTTGTAGTTGTGCCGGGCGTCGGATTCGGCGCGAAGGAAAATATTCGTCTTTCCTATGCGTGCTCGATGGGCGATTTAGAAAAAGCTATTGCACGAATGAAAGTTGCATTTGCAAAATTGAAGTAATGGGCATCTCTAAAAACTAGTTACGAAACCTTCAAGGTTTTTATTTTTGCGATGTACATAAAATTTTAACATCACAAAATTTGGTCAAGATAAACCTTGAAGGTTTTTAGAGATGCCCTAATGTTGTAATGAGGAAACTATGCCGACGTACGAATATAAATGTAGAGATTGTAGTTATGAGTTTGAAGAATTACAATCAATGAGCGCAGAATCGCTAATTGATTGTCCACAATGTAACACACCAAATCTCTATCGCGTTATCAGCGGCGCCGGTATGATTTTTAAAGGCAAAGGATTTTATTTGACTGATTATAAAAACGGAAGTGGGAAGAGCGGCGAGAATAAAACTTCTCCGGCAACTCCAGCGGCTCCGCCTTCGCCAACTACGTCTAGTACATCAGAAACGAAGCAGGGTTAAGGGCGGTTCCAAAAATTAAGTTTTTTCACCACAAAGACACAAAGGCGCGAGGGAAAAAAAAACAAATGATAACTGCTCAGCGTGTTTTTTGTCCCGAAGGTTCGCCACGGCGAATGGCTTCGCCAGATGTTCCAAGTGAATGGCGTTGCCACCTTCGGCATAATTTCAGTATTTCCAAAGAAAATGAATCCCCGTCCCGATTAAAAAACAAATCGGGACACCCCCTTTTCAAGGGGGATTTCC
>CAYHZL010000045.1:0-19195 GCA_964361075.1 uncultured Chitinophagaceae bacterium | reverse complement strand
GCCAAAGAACGGCTCGCAATGACAATTTTTTTTAGGTTTTTAGAGATGCCCTTATATAGTTATAATTTTTTTTAGCCAAATTTTGGTCAAATTGAAGGGAAATTCACTTTGGTCAATATTTTTTCGTACATTGATATGTCAAAATGCATCCCTTAAATAATTTTTTTGTTGAAACAATAAAATGTTATGCCTTATTCGCTACACATACCATTCAAGATGCCCTGCTACAGTCAAAGAGAGAAACCATATCCAACGTAGTCTAATTTTTTAACAACAATCTACTTCGCTAATTTTTTCGGAAGTTAACATTTCAAAAAATATTATGAAGACATTTATTCGATCAGTAAATAAACTTATTGCAACCTATCCGGCAATCATCGCATCGTATTTCATTTACGGATACTATTTTATTTCTACAATGGAATTTTATATTGCCTTTAAGAAGAAACATTTTGGCGCAAGCGAAGCGCTTTCCCACTTCGATACACTATTGTGGATGTGGATGCTGGCATTTGTACTCGTTAAAATAATCGAGTTACGAGAAAAACTACACGGACACGAACATGCAAACACCGAACACCAGCACACTATTCAGTTAAAAGAAACACAAATTAAAACACTGCATGAAGTGATTCTGACCTTGGAACACGAAATAAATAATCCTCTTGCAATCATCTTCGGCTATGTACGGTTGATTAAAAAAGAAACAACAAAAGAAAAGTCTCTCAATAATATTGCGAAGATTGAAGAAGCTGCCCAACGGATTACTCATGTACTTAAAGAATTTTCCACGAAAAAAACTTACGAAGTAACTCCGTCACCAGTCGGCAATTTAGTTACCGTAGATGAAAAAAAAATTAAATCAACTACGAATGACAAATCATGAACGATGGATGCAGCACGCTCTACGTGAAGCAGAAAAAGCATTCGATAAAAATGAAGTTCCCGTCGGCGCGGTAATCGTTCACAACAAAACAATCATTGCGAAAGGTTTCAACCAAGTAGAAATGATGAACGATCCGACTGCGCACGCAGAAATTATTGCACTCACCGCAGCCTCGGCACATCTCAACACCAAGTGGCTGAAAGATTGTGTGCTCTACGTTACCATGGAACCATGTCCGATGTGCGCGGGAGCGTTAGTGCTTTCCCGTATTCCGACTATCGTGTTTGGCTGCTTCGATCCGAAAATGGGAGCGTGTGGAAGTGTCTATAATATTGCAGAAGATGCGCGGCTTAATCACCGCATACATACGATAAGCGGAGTGTTGGATACTGAATGCAGTACCATTGTGAAAGATTTCTTTATAAGGAAACGAACAAACAATCACAACGTGATGGCTTCGCCATAAATAATTGAAGTTACGCAGAGAGAGTTTTAACCACAGATAACACAGATTATTACAGAAAAACACGGATAACGATCTGTGAATATTCGTTTTTTTCCGTGTTATTCGTGGTGAATGTTTTCTTCCATTTTTTTTGCGTAACTTCAATAAATAATTAACTTCCTCCTTCTTGTAATTTTTCTGCTCGTTCAGCCAATCGTAGTTGTTCAATCAGCCCATCAAGTTTTCCATTAATGATATCCGAAAGATTGTACAGTGTTAAACCAATCCGATGGTCTGTCATTCTATTTTGCGGAAAGTTGTATGTCCGAATTTTATCGCTTCGGTCGCCGCTTCCCACCATGGATTTTCGGTGAGCTGCTGTTGCGTTGATTTGTTCGGTAATTTTTATTTCGTACATACGTGCGCGCAACATTTTCATCGCACGTTCTTTGTTTTGAAACTGAGAACGCTCCTGCTGACACGCAACAATAATTCCAGTCGGTACGTGGGTAATACGTACTGCGGTTTCAACTTTGTTTACATTTTGTCCGCCCTTACCACCGGAACGGAATGTATCAACTTGTAAATCGGCAGGATTGATATATACTTCTACTTCTTCAACTTCCGGCATCACAGCCACAGTTGCAGCCGATGTATGCACTCTTCCCTGTGCCTCGGTTTCAGGAACGCGTTGCACACGATGCACGCCACTTTCAAATTTCATTGCACCATAGACATCTTCTCCTTGAATACTGAACGCAATTTCCTTGAACCCGCCTTTATCGGTTTCATTCCAATCTAATGTTTCTACTTTCCATCCTTTGTCTTCGGCGTAGCGCGTGTACATTCGGTACAAATCGGCTGCAAACAAAGCAGCTTCTTCCCCGCCTGTACCGCCGCGAATTTCCATAATGATATTTTTGCTGTCGTTCGGATCTTTCGGAATTAATAACTGTTTTAAATTATTCTCGAATGATTCAAGACGCGGCTTTAAATCATTAATTTCTGCAAGCGCCATTTCTTTCAGTTCGGAATCACCGCTGTAATCCAGAATTTCTTTACTGCTTTGAATGCTATCGTAGGTTTTTTTATACTCGTCATACACCTTTACTAAAGCAGCAAGATCGTGATACTCTTTTCCAAGTTCTCTGTATTTTTCTTGATTCGAAACCACTTCGGGATCACTGAGTAATCGTGTAACTTCTTCAAACCGCGCTTTAATTTTTTCTAACTTATCAATCATTCATTGTGCTTTCTACAAACTCAATGCAATCCGTACATTAATTAAAAATCAGTAACTACTCAACGTGGCAAATTATAAATTTGTTCGACGCGGCGAATCACTCACTCTTTGCTTTTCCACTTTTGTAAATACGACCCCCTCTCTTTCTCTCCCCCTGTTAGGGAGAGAGGACATATTCCCTCTCCTAAAAGGGGAGGGACAAAGGGTGGGGTTATTTTTGCTGAGTAGCGCGTTCAGTACGCCTGCGGCGTATTTTTTTCAAAAAGAGTAACTCACGATGTGAGTTACTTAGGAGTTACCAAAAATCAATATCCCACTGCTTCGCCGTACCCTCGCGCATCACTTGCACCATACAACATGCCGTTCTTTTGATCAATCAAAATTCCTTCTGCAAGTCCCTGTGTAGTTGGACGCTCTTCGAGTGTGTGTCCCATCGTTTGTAATTTTTCAATCGTGTCGGCAGAAAGCGCGCGTTTCTCGTACATAATTTTATCCGGCAGCCATTGATGATGGAGGCGCGGTGCATCTGTTGCCTCTTGAATATTCATTTTAAAATCAATCACATTCACAATCACTTGCAGTACGGTTGTAATAATTGTTGTGCCGCCGGGACTTCCAATCACCATAAACGGTTTTCCATCTTTTGAAATAATTGTTGGCGTCATCGAACTTAACATTCGTTTATTCGGCTGGATCTCGTTCGCAATATTTCCTACTGCACCAAACATATTCGGCACACCGGGCTTCGCACTGAAATCATCCATTTCATTATTTAATAAAAATCCTGCACCATCAACTACAACACGCGAACCGAAACCACCATTGAGCGTTGTTGTAACGCTGACACAATTACCCCATTGATCAACAACCGAATAATGTGTTGTCTCTTCAGATTCGTGAACGGGCGGCGTGCCATGAAAAATATCTTTGCTTGCAGAAGCTTTTGTTGTATCAATAGTTGCGCGGCGTTCATCACTATATTTTTTTGAAAGCATCCACGACACCGGCACTTTATAAAAATCTGGATCACCCAAAAACTCAGCTCTATCTGCAAACACACGGCGCATTGCTTCAACATAGACGTGAGTGGCTTTTGCAGAATTCCATCCATACGATTGCATATCATATTTCTCAAGAATACTAATCAATTGTAATAATGCAATTCCACCGGAACTTGGCGGCGGCATGGAAAGAATTTCGTAGCCGCGATATGTTCCGCGAAGCGGCTCGCGCATTACTGCTTCGTACGATTCCAAATCTTTATGTGAAATCAATCCGCCGCCGCGTTGCATTTCAGCGACGATATAATTGGCTGTAACACCTTTGTAAAAACCATCGTGCCCTTTTTCAATGATGCGTTGTAATGTGGCAGCCAAATCCGGCTGCTTCCAAATTTCGCCTTCTTTGTATGCTGAATCTTTTTTAGTGAATGATTTCATTGAAGAAGGAAATTTTGAAAATGCGGGAATCATGCTTTCCAAATCTTTTGCAAGCCGATAGTGAAGAGGAAATCCCTGTTCGGCAAGCTGCGCTGCGGGTGTAATAACCGCAGCGCGTTTCATTGTTCCGAATTTTTCCAAACCAAGTAACATGCCGGCTACTGAACCCGGCACACCGGAAGCCAAATGACCATAAGTACTTTTTTCCGGAATAAAATTTCCGGCAGAATCTAAATACATTGTGCGCGTTGCAGCGCTCGGCGCTTTTTCACGGTAATCAATAGTAAATGCTTTCCCATCAGCAAAACGGATGTTCATAAAACCGCCGCCACCGATATTTCCTGCACCGGGGTATGTTACTGCCAATGCAAAGCCGACTGCTACGGCAGCATCAACAGCATTGCCGCCCTGTTCCAAAATTTTTACGCCAACGTGCGCGGCAAGTGGATCGACAGCGACAACCATTCCTTTTCGTCCGCGTACCGGATCGCGAGAAGCTGCAACCATTTCTGTTGCATGAAAACATATTGCACAACACATCAGTATCAAAAATATTTTTTTCATCCGCGCATCCTTTAGAATTTATGTGTGTACTTCACCGACAATTTCAGACATTAAATCTTGATATGTTACCATGCCTGCCGTTCCGCCATACTCATCAATAACAATTGCGATGTGTGTTTTTTTTTCCTGCAGTTCTTTCAAGAGAGCAATATTTTTTTTTGTTTCCGGAACAAATAATGGCTGACGCATAGATGTGCGTACAGTAAAATTGTTATTGTGCTTGGCATACACCAACGGAAGAATATCTTTTGCGTAGAGCACGCCGCAGATGAAATCAATAGATTCATCATACACCGGAATGCGCGAGTGGTGCTGTGTTCGAAATAATTCTACAACTTCCTTCAACGTAGTGCGTGTGCATTCGACTGCAACCATCCGCGCACGGGGCGTCATCACATCGCGCACAATACTTTCTTTTGAATCAATAAGACTGTGAATTATATTCCGCTCTTCGGAATCGATGGTACCTTCTTCGCTTCCAACATCCACAAGTGTTTTAATATCTTCGCCCATTAACGCGGTTTTTGTTTGTTGAAGACCGAGCATTTTTTCGAGCATCTTCATTGTGCCTGCAAAAAATAAAGTGAACGGATACAACAACAACGATACAGCATACAGCGGTGTTGCAACACGGCAAGAAATCTGAACAGGCGCATTTGCAGCTATTACTTTTGGTGTTACTTCGGATAACACGATCATGACGAATGTTACCACAATAACTTCAATCGTAAATACAATGGTTGTATCCCATTGAAATTGTTCTGCAATACGCAGCGTTAGCAGCGCCATAACAATTGCTGCCAGTGTGTTCACAATTGCATTGCCAATCAGAATAGAGATGAGTAGTTTTCTTGGAGATTCCAATAGCCGAATGACAAACTGCCAGCCGCGCGGCTTGCGCAGTTGCATTTCTTCAAGAGCAGATTGTTGTAGTGAAAATAACGCTACTTCAGAGGCGGAGAAAAAAGCCGAGAGAAACAGAAGAACGATGAACAACAAACTATTGAGTATTATATCACCTGCCATACATGCAATTCAAATTTGACTGTAACACAATAGCCACGCGGTGCGGCGTGGCTATCGTGTATATAGTCGTCCATTAAAAAGTCTTATTTACAAAGTGATGCCATGAGTTTGTTTATCAAGAACGTGAAAATTTGAATTATTTCTGAATCATTTTTATTACACTCATGGCATCACTCGCATTTTTTAAGAATCAATTATATAATACAGATATTTTTTTTTCTAGAAAGGAAGATCATCTTCCTTTGCACCATTGCCTTCAGGCGGTGCGGCTGAAACATCTGCGCTTTCAGCGTTCGCATTTGCACGCGAACCGCCGGCACTATCGAGCATCAGAAGTTGATCCGCGACTATTTCTGTGATGTATTTTTTTACACCATCTTTTTCATAGCTTCGCGTTTGTAATTTCCCTTCGATGTACACCTTCTTACCTTTTTTCAACCACTCACCGCAAATCTCGGCAAGCTTTCTCCACGCAACAATGTTGTGCCATTGCGTCGTATCCACTTCGTTTCCATCTTTATCTTTATAGCTATCGCTTGTTGCAATAGAAAACGTTGCAACTGCAATGCCGCTACTGGTGTATTTCAATTCAGGGTCTTTCCCTAAATTACCAATAAGTTGTACTTTGTTAAGGCTTCGAGAAGACATTACCACTCCCATTTTTAGTGATAGAAAAGTTAATTACAGTAAAAACATACAAGAATTTGAAAGGAGATGCAAGTTACTTGTCGCTCTTATTTTTCCGATGTATATCAACAACTAACACTTTATTTGCCAGCAGAATAAGTAATTGAGAATCTACCAGCATTGCATCACGGAATTCTACCACGCCGGAGAGACCAAAGAGAGAACTTGATTGAAGGAACTCACGTTCTTCACCGGTTGTAGAAAAGAAAGTGATGCAGTGCGGAGCAACAGCAATAAGTGGGAATCCTCCAAAGGAGTCTGGCGAAGCCATCCCTTCGGGACTTCGGACATCCCTTCGGGAATTGTCTCGCTGTACGTGATGCCGTACAGCAGCATTTCCGTTTGCAGACAGAGATTGATAGTGAAATGTTGTATCAAACAAAATTGTGGAATTATAATTTCCATACGCATCAATGAAAATAATTTTTTCTTCATCCAACACCGCAATACTTCCATTGCTTAATGCGGCTATATCTTTTGGATGCTGAAGACGTCCTTTACCCAATGTGAACAACGAAATTTCTTTTTCAACAACCGTTTGGCTGTTACATTTTATTATTCGTTTTCCGTCGCTATCAAGAATAAAAATTTCGCCATGCGGAGAAAGCGCTGTAGCAATAGGAAACCACGCTTGTGGTGCGGCACCTTCTTTTGCTGCGACATTTTGGTTAATACTTTGAATGTAATTGAGTTGGTTATCGTATTTTTGAATTCGTCTGTTGCCTGCATCGGCAACGTACACATTCAGCGGAAATACTGCGCACACATTTTTCGGTTCATCAAACTCCGTGGTGCCCCATCCTTTCCCGCCGATTATTTTGTGTTCTTTCCCATCATTCCAAAATTTATGGAGAAGGTTTGTTGATGCATCGAGCACATACACATCGCCAAGCACGTTGCCGGAAATACTTATTGCGTTTTCAAACACACCAAACTCGTACCGCACTGTTGCACTGAGAGAGTGCTGTGCATTGCTGTGTGCAGTAACTACAAAAAAAAGTAAAATATAATATGCTGAATATCGAGCCATCATTGTTGATTCAAGTAATCCCCCTAACCCCCTTTTCAAGTCCCGAAGGGATGACCTTGTCAGGGGAATTCCACTCTCTTATTCCCCCTTGAAAAGGGGGTTAGGGGGCAATGCTGTCAACTTAAGGGAACACTTCGACTCCGTTCCGACAGTCATGCTGAGCGAATCCTGTTTTTTAGGATGAGTCGAAGCACTGTCGGAAAGTCGCTCAGTGTGACTATTTGCTAAGTTGACAGCATTGGGTTAGGGGGATTACTTATTTTCTTCTAAAAATACTGAAATTATACCGAAGGCATCCCTTCGGGACAAAAAACAGACTGAGTAATTGCTAATTGCTTATATCTAAATAAAAAATGCCCCGTATGTTCTACGGGGCATCAGTGATTTTTTTGAAGTTCATTGCACGGTACTGTTCTTCACAGCACAGAGAGTGATGTTACTTCATCAACATCATTTTCTTTACACTTTCGAACGAACCTGCCCGCATTTGATAGAAATACACACCAGATGCAACTTTATTGCCAAAGTTGTCATTACCACTCCATGTTGCTTGGTATTGACCAGCATTATGTACTTCATTAACAAGAGTCATTACTTTCTGACCCAGCATGTTGTAGATGGCAACTTCAACGTTCGATTGAGATCGAACACTGTATTCTATAACAGTTGACGGGTTGAATGGGTTCGGATAGTTTTGTCCTAATTTAAAATCAATAGGTATAACGTCGCTAATCGACTTCACCGATGTAACCGTTTTGAAAAACGCCGTGGATAAACTTCCAACATCAACAATCCACCAATATTTCTTATCTGCAGTGGCTGCCAACGCGGTATCACTTCGGAATTGTAAAGCTGCCGCATCGAATCCGAGGTATACTACATTGAACGTCGAGCCTGCGTTCTTGACACCATGTACATTGGTTCCTGCTGCATTTTTGAAGAGAGCTACTGCACCAGCTTTAGGTGTCATTGCATCCTGATATCCAGCGAATCCAAGTTCAAATGTAGGATCATACCACAATGTGGAAGCACTGTCAGTTTCCCATTTCTTGAGGTAATTTGTTACGGGATCTGTCTGAGGTACCATGCGATATTCACTTTTTGACGGCGGAATATCTTGCGGACCGATTTTTGTTACACCAAAATAATCATTTTCAAGTGTCCCAGCAGCAAAAGTGGTATCCGCACACGCAGATTGTACGAAACATCCATAGTCTTGGCTTGTAAAGAACAAATTCGCTTTCTTTGCAGTAGTTGCCTTGCCCAACCATGTTTTCAATGCCGGGTATACATCTCGTGAAGGGTAGGAACCATCAACAACTAATACATTTTGATATAATGAAAGCAGTGTGCCAAGCTCAGTAACACCATCTGATGGCGCAGACCAGCGATCAAATTTCATAGGAGCTGGACTGCTGCTGGTATATAAATAATCAGCGTTACCCAATGAATATTGAGCATTGTTGTAAACAAGCAAATATTCAGTTGTTTTGGCAAAAATTTTGTACGAGAGGGTCGTATATTTGGAAGAAAGACCCAACACATCGGTTGCTTTGATATAGTAAGAAATAGCTGCACCTGCAGAGGCACCCGGAATATTTGCTTTATAAACATCGCCAGTTGCAGTCATAGCAACGCTATCGTACGTAGTCGCAGGGCTTATTGTGTAATATAAAAAAGCACTTTTAACACCGAATAAACCTCCCTCTGGATTATCATCAGTAATTGTTGCAGTTACTTCGCGTGGCGTAGTTTGCAGCGTTGTACCTAAAATAGTTACGTCTTTAATTACCGGCCCACGGTCTTTTGTATATTCAACGATAACATACATACCCCATTCATAATCTGTGCGTACCCACCATCCTCCATCGGTTGTCGAAAGACGACCTTTTTCATAATATTTAAGAGAATGAAAAGGTGCTCCCAGGGGGGACCCGGCGAGTAAAGTAATACCAGCGTCAGTGGGTGTAGCCGGCGGATCATCATTGCTTAAACTAAATCCAAAAAGTTGACCACTTACAAACGGCATTGGATCTCCCCAATCCGCGAGTGTAACACCCTGCCAAGCCTTTGCCTTGAGAGTGAATTGCTGACCACCCGGGGACCATGCAGCCTCTTTTCCTGTGGGGTCAAATCCATATTTAGCGGAATCAGCGCCTTTGAGTCCGATATAAAACACTGTATCACCTGGGCTAACAGGTTTAAAAGGTTGGATTTTCCCATCACCATCAGTAAGATCTTTATAGTATCCCATCCACTTTGTTGCAGATAGTGCTTCTAATCTTGGGTTTGCGAACCACGCTCTAACCGTAGCTTTTCCATTGTCGGCTTGCTTGTCATTATTTCGCCAATAGAATGCTCTTACAAAACCATCTGCGGCAGGTTTGTACCATTGGAACATTACATCCTTGTGATAAAAAATGAATGAAGCTCCAAGTTTAGAATCCGCAAGATATTTAATAGTGTCAATTTTGTTGGTGGGACTCGAAGGTCTCATTGTTACAACCTTGGAATTCTCAACTCTTTGTATTGCTTCTTCTGCTTTTTCGCCTTTTTTGAGCGGTGTTGCTTCCTGCCTGCCGTCCTTAGCAATGCGAATTAGATAGCGCTGGCCTTCCTCTGCAGACGCGGTTAGCGTCAAGCAAAAAAGTCCGAGCAACAAAACAGTAAAGATTTGCTTAACCATAATATATTTCTCCTTAAAAATTTGTGAATAGTGGATTGTGAATTATGTCGTCTTTCAGGTACAGAATAAAATTTTTATCAATGAAATGCAACATTTTTTTATGGACATCTCAAAAACCTTCAAGGTTTATCTTGATCAAACCTTGAAGGTTTCATAACTAATTTTAAAATCCGAGCTTTACTGTAAAAACGTGGTTTGCACTAAAATATTTTACAGTACGATACGCATAATCAAGTGTGAAATCTAAACCATCAAAATTTTGATTGATGCCGCCGCCAAATGTTGCACCATAAATGTACGTATTTTTTGCTGCTGCCGGAGCCATATCGTATCCGCCGCGCACAAAAAAAGTTCCGTCATAAGCAAACTCGCCGCCAAATTTATATTCATCATCCATAAAGTTTTGGTTATCGAACAATGAACTGAAATTAAATTTTGTTTGATCGTTAATATCCACGTGGTACGCAAAACCTAATTCAATAGTGGAAGGAAGTTCTGCTTTCGCTGCCTGCAAGAGATAAAACGATTGCGAGCGGCCGATTGCAATATCATTATCAATTTGACCATTGCGAATTAAACCCGGACCATCATACTGCATTTGTGGACCAATGTTTTTTATTGCGACGCCAATATCAAGACCATTCACACTTGCAAAGCCATGATACTGCACACCAAAATCGAACGCAATACCGGTTGAAGAGACGCGGTCAATTTGTTCGGAAATTAAATTGGTCGTTAGTCCGAATGAAATTCTATCCGTTAACGCTTTCGCATAAGTAAGACCGATGGTGTTGAAGCGTGGTGTATAAATTTCACCTGTACCATCAGGATTTGCTTCCGTTGTTACATTGATGTCGCCGATTGATAGCGCTTTAATAGTAAAAGCAATAGTGCCAAATCCTTCGAAGTTGCTGCTCACACCAAGATAGTCAACACCAATATCTGCGATATAACTCATGTGTGAAAATAGTGCTTCGCTGCTTTTCTTGCCAAAAGCTAATCCGGCAGGATTATAATAAATCGCATCCACGCCGTAGGTTGACGCAAGATTCGCACCACCGATGGCAATATCGCGGGCACCGACCGGAATCATTAATATCGGCGCAGCAGATGTTCCAGCTTTATCACCTCTGCCCGCATAGCTTTCAGTTGTGATAACGCAAAGAAGAATCATCATCAACGATGAGAGTGTTACAAACATGTTCTTCATTGTACTGCTCTCCTTTTTCATTTCAAAATTTATATTCTTCATTATGGGCTCCGGTGATTAATAGTTTCTCAAGAATTGCTGCTCTTGAATAATTGCAGACTTCAACACCTTCACGCCAAGGTCGCCCATATCAACATAGATGAGATACATGCCGCTTGCTACAGGAAGTCTTCTTTCGTTTAACAAGTCCCACTGTATAAATTGAGAATCGTCATCTTTAAGTAATGTGCGAACATGAGTGCCGGCAAGATTGAAGATGCGAATCGTAGCTTTGCGTGGTAAGTGGTTAATTGTAACGAACCGAACCTCGCGGGTTGTTTCCGCATTATTGATACCATAGTACGGGTTAGGAAATATATTCACTTTGCTGACTTCAGCTTTAGCTGCAGTCGGATTATATGAATCCAATGCTTTTAGTGTAAATGAACGCACATCACCGACTTTTATTGATTTGTTCGTTGTAAATTTAATAATTGTTCCGGTTGCAGGGGCAGGATACGTACCACCACCTTTTTCACTCACAAAAATAATATTTTTTAAATTATGGTTCACAGCGGAAATCAATCTACTTTTCCACAAAGTGCTAGTTGGTGGAAATGACGGAAAGCTTGGACTGTAATATTTAATTCTATAGTAAGGTGGATCACCACCGGTAACCGTATCTGCTATTCCAACAATATTATCAAATGTAAACTTACCGTTACTTTTGGGATTTTTATCGTCAGCATTCCATACAATATCTGAATTGTTTACAACTTTGATTACAGGCCATACGCGAGTTGTATCCTGATAAACCGCAAACGGAATTTGAATAAATTTTGCGTTCAATCCAGTAGGTGCTGTATCAGCCCTTATTGCCACGGCATAATTTATTCCATCAACAAATCGAATTTCGTAATCCGCTTCACTTGCTTTATCACCATTCAAAGAATCCACGGGACCGACAATACTATATATTCCGCCGGGATTTGGTATGTTGACAACACTCCCGCTCGAAGGAGCAGTTTGTTGCACATTCTTTAATCCGATCGGTGCCGGACCGGCAAAAAATGATATACCATCGTTAGGTATTCGATGTTCTGTATAGGATGTGATTGGAGGAGCCACCTTTACCGCACCCGGAAGCACCGTGCGCTGGAAAAGACCATCAGCTATTTGACCGCGAATTTCTCCCCCCTTATTTGCCCCTGTATGAACATTTACATATAAATTCCCGGCCGTAAAATCATCAACAAGCGAATCCGGGATCGACCAAGAACCATCCTGAATTGCATTATTGACAACATTGAACGGATGCACAATCGAACCATTAACACCTGCAGCGCCGATATGAATATGCGCAGATGTAATTGGACCTGTTAAACCACTAACAGTAACTTTATATTTTACCTGTGTCTTTGCATCATTGATAGTGAACGTTCCGGTGCCTGTCGCATTTGGAATTTGATTTGTGTCAGCAAGTGCCGCAGTAACTGTAGCATGGTCGGTGCTTCCACTGATCGTTTTCACAAGGGTATAATTACGAAGAGCTGTTCCAGAACCGCCATACCATACTTCAAACGTGCTGCCTTGCTGCAATGTCGGGTTAAACACAACTAAACCAAGTCTTGCGTCATTATTATTACCGGGAGCTTGTGTTGATTGTAAAGTTCCCAGTGTGTCTTGGAGTTTATACGGCAGCACAACGCCCGGATTAGCTGCATGAGGAATTGCTTCCCGAATCTGCGGTGCGCTTTCAAACGTTTTTGTAGTTAACAACGGATTGCCATTATAGTTGTATGCAGTAACTGCAAAATAATATCGTTGACCATTAATAAACGGCCTGTTTTTAAGTGCATCAGTAGTCAGAAGCATGTAACGTGAAATGCCGCTGTTTTTTCCTAATTGTACAGGCGTCCCAATAATCTGTCCGGAAGCTTCTTGAAATTCTTCCTGTACAATTGTTGCAGGATCGGAATCTAAATCAAAGGTTGCAATTTTCTTTCCATTGCTTAACGGAGATGTTGCCGATGGTAATTGCCAGACATTGTAACCTTCAAACTTATATCCTTTGGAAACAGAACCTTCTGTTGTCGCAACACCAATCAAGTCTTTTTCCCACTCCACTATCACTGCTTTATCCATTTCAATAACGGAAAACTGTGGCTGTGGCGGTGGCTTCGGCAAATCGAATAAATTATCATAAGCAGATTGTACGGCTCTATCATAAAACTTAAACACAGAAATACTTGTGAGTCTATCAGAGCCAAGTCCACAGAGTGTAGCAGAAACTAATTCTTGCGTTTCACCCAATTTCATTGTAAATGGACCAGATGTCAACATAATACGTCTGTCGCCCGGTGTATCCCACAAACCATCAACCCAGCTTTTTTCAGCCTTTGGGTCTGTTACAGGGTCTCCAGGCAGCCAAAAAGATGTTGGTTGAAGTGTTTTAGGATCCACTTCCGGTGCAGGATCCGGCGGACCTTGTGGTGTCGGCGGCAAACCTCGCAACATTTGGTACCATTGAATCGCACCGGCTGCAGTATGTGGAGGATCGCCGTACTTACCGCCTGCCGCAAAATAGATAAACGACGTCATCGGAAGGTTTTTCCAATCTGGCTTGTATTTTAAATCAAACACCGCCGTTTTCCCTGGTGCAGGAACAATTGGACCTTGCAAAAAGTCATAACCGGAAGCCGGTGGTGCAATATTAAATGGACGATAAGTTTTGTCAAGAGTTTTTGAATTATAGACAAATCCAACACTGAGTGTTGTATCGCAACCGGCAAAATCATCGCCGGCATCGCCAAGATCAGGATCTGACCATTGACAGAGATACATATCTTCAATTCTGCCATCCGGAGGAGTCGTTGCCGTCCCTTTATAGATGAGTTTGAATTTTTTGAATATAACATTGCCAAGCGCATCGGATCGGTTATAGCCCCAAATTGTTGTTTGTTGTTCCAAACCAATTTGCGGAGATGCCCATTGCGAAGGACCAGTTAAATCGTGGCAGACAAACCAAATTACCTGATCGGCATCGGCAATACCTGGGGAATCACTGCTTGTATCCGGCACCTCAACATCATTAATTTTTCCCGGCAAAGGTTTCGGATCATAGATACCGTTATTATTTTTATCATAATATGGTGCCCCTTTTTCCCAAGGCCACTCTTTCCAATCTGTTTCGTACTGTTTGCGAACAACGGCAATATCGCCATCGGTTACAGAACCCAAAGATTTTGTATTGGTTTCTGCTGCATCCTGCCGCAAATCTGCAGTTGCATAATCGCGTCGGATTCTCCAAAGGCGGACATCCAAAGCGTTTGGATCTTCATACTTTCCTGTTTGTATTCCCAAAATTGCACCAGGTGCAACACCTCTATTATAATCCGAACCACCTGCACGAATTACCGGCGTTTTACCATCTATTACTCTGCCACCCCATACAAGCCCGGATGCATAGATGGCGGTTGCGGTACCTCGAGGATATGTTAAACCCGAATTACCATCTGAAGGATTGCGTTCCATTTCACCATTCGACTCGTACCATGCAGCTATTTTGTTGATATTCAATAATGCCGCAGAAGGTGTACCATTGGATTTGAACATGGAACCTCGCTTTTCTGATGCGGTGTTTTCTTTTTCTTTTGCAAGACCACCTTGCACAAAAAGCAGGAGAGCACAAAGCATCAGAGAGAGAGAAAAAATATTTTTTTTCATTAGTATAACTCCGAAGTTAATTTATAAAATTTCTGTAATCATCAAATGATACTTCTTTTAGGGCATCTCTAAAAACTTGTTACGAAACCTTCAAGGTTTTTTTTGTTTTTACGATGTACCATAAAATTTTAACATCACAAAATTTGGTCAAGTTAAACCTTGAAGGTTTTTAGAGATGCCCTTTACTTTAGATTTCAAGACGCACACCAAAACGAATTTGCCGCGGCGTGCCCCAAAGATTATTTCCTGTTACATTGCGATATGCACGTCCATTATTTAAATTTGCCTGAGTATACAAATTAACATAATCTTGTCCGTATATACCCTTTGCACCGTTGCTTAACTCATCGTTGCTCAGGAAGCCGTCATCATACGAATTTCCTGTTCTGCGATACACATTGATTACGTTTCTTGCGTTCAATAAATTTTGAACATACATATATGCTTCAGCAGTTACACCGCCAATGGAAAAACCTTTATAGAGACGTACATCAAAATTATAATTCCACGGAGTAACTGATCCATTGACTGATTCCAACGGAGAGTTGAAGCGGGCGTCCGCCTCAATAAGTGCGCCTTGGTCAGATGATTGCTGACCAATACTTCCTGTTGATTTTGTGTACGGGTGTCCGCTATTGAACGTGAAAAGTAAATTTGCACCGAAGCTTTCAAAAATTAATCCGCCCTCACCTTTATCAAAAGAGAAGTCAATATTAGCAGAACCACGATGTGTTTGATTGAAATCCAACGGCGAAATAATATTCGGCGTCAACGTTCCATTCTCAACCGATGAGACTGCAGAATTAGTCGAGGAGCCGGTACCTTGTCCGTCAGAAAATGTATAGTTAAACTGCACACGGAAATGGTTAATGCGGCGTAACCGCAAACTCAACTCAACGCCTTTTGTTGTAACAAAGTCACCATTCACAAAAGCGTTGTACCCTTTTGTATTCGCGCCGGGATCTGTAACAATTTTTGCAATTTGGATTTGTCCTTCGATATCTTTATAAAATCCCACAATATCAAACGCAGCAAAGTCTGAAAATTGCTGACTGAAACCAACTTCGTACTGTGTTGTGCGAGTCGGTTGAAGATTATATCCGCGTGGATTCGGATAATAATTTTGACCACTCCAAATACCTGCTTGTACACCTCTTCCGGCATAAGCAATATTTAAACTTGGTGCTTGAATAAATTTTCCATATTGCATGTGGAACACAGTTCTATCAGTAACCGGGAAAGAAAAACCCAATCTCGGACTAACACCTGTGAATGGTTTTGCTTTCTTGATACCGGTAGCAACATACACTGGAAACCCAGTATCGGTAATATCAACAGAAGGATTATGCAAACCGTCTATTTGTGGTGTCGTTGGGTCATCTTTAAATTCAATATCATCATTGTCTATATAATCCAAACGAACACCTGCATTCACAACCAAATCTGAAAACTCCATTTTATCTTGGATATATGCACCAATATTGATCGGCGTTTTTGGACCATCTATATTGTTGGCATCCGTAATTTCGTTTCCATAGAAATCATATCCATAATTATTCACACCACCTTGGCGCGCTACACCAAAATCTTTCACTTTGCCGCCGGTGCGGATAATATCAGGATACTGGAGATAATATAGTAACAATGACCTGCTGCCTGTTTGGAAATAGCGCGCAACATTATACTCACCTGAAGCACCAACTTTCAGTTGATGGTTCGTATTCACCTGGCTTGTAAAATCAATTGTTCCACCCCAACGCGCTTGTTTTTCTTTTGTAAATGTGGTTCTCACCGCTCCAAACCGATCAAGACGGAAAGAATACAAATTATACCCTTCACTTCCGGAACCAGGATCAGTCGTATAATTTTTAAAAACGTAACCATATTTCGCATTCGCGATACTATCATTGTAGATCAAGAAATTATCTTTGAGGATAGGATCAGAAACTTTTCTTCTATAATCTGTGTAGTTCACATTCACTTCATATAATGTTGAACTGCTGAGAATATGCGTGAACTTTGTATTCAAAAGAAGATTTGATAAATCTGTAATAGGCAATCGAGCCATATTAAAATACAATCTCAGCGGGTCTGCTGTTTCGTGCGAAGTTTCTTTAGAAAACGAACCACCAACACGAATGACAAAAGGATTATAATCAAATGTCAATGTACTGTTAAGGGTGTAACGGTTTTTCATACCACCCGGAATATTACCTGGTTTTAACTCTATAGCAGGAACACTATCACGTTTTGTACTAATATCCGGCTTTGAATCCATTGTAATGCCATCCCAAAACCGCACTTGTGTATCTCGTTGAAATTCATTTTCACCGGCAATGAAAAATTTTATGTTGTCAAAGTATACCGGACCGCTCAATGTTGCAACGTAATTACTGTAGCCATACGAGTACGTTCCAAATCGTTTTTCATTTTGTTGTGTAAAATTATCTGTTTCAACCTGAAAAGTTCCTTTGTAATTTGAAGTACCGGTTCGCAGCGTCTGGCGAATAATACCTGCATTGGCGCCGCCGTATTCTGCTGTATAACCGCCGGCTTGTACTTGAAATTCTTCCAGCGCTTCGGGAATAACTGTTGCTAAATTCTGATTTGTTCCCGTATTTGCATCTGCGATAATATTTCTGGCATTTGCACCCTCCAAATAATACCCAACTTCATCTGCGCGTCCGCCACGAATAAATATTTTTCCGTTTTGCTGAACAACACCGGGAGATAAAGCAATTGCCGCTTGGACACCACGCACTGGAAGTTTTGCGATATCTTCTTGTGTTCCAATCCGAACGGCATTCGTTGCACTTTTATTGACAAGAGGTCTTTCTTGCACAATAACTACTTCCTTTAACTGCACATCGCTTGATGCAAGTTTAAAGTTCACTTCGGAAGTTAAATCTTCGTTTACACCAACATTGTTCACTACAACATTTTGGTAGCCAAGCAACGAAGCACGTACTGCATATTTGCCTGGTGGAACATTCAATATGATGAAATTCCCATCAATATCGGTTGCCGCTCCGTAGTTAGTGCCAACAAGAACAACGTTTGCGCCAATGAGCGCTTCTTTCGTTTTTTCATCAGTTACTTTTCCTCGTATTTTTCCGGTTGACGCTGCGAACATCAACGCAGGAACAAGAAGAAATGCAAACAACATTTGTATTTTTTTGTTCATGACTGTTCCTCTCGATATAATTTTCATGTCTCGCGACGAAGGGAAAAAATTAATTTTCATCCAACACTTTAATCTTTACGTTAGCATTGCTTACTGCAGCAGTATCATATTTGTCATAAATAAAAACTGTTTGGACTTTGTACGATGAGCCGGTAATTTTTAAGGAATCTTTATACGCCACTACTGTTGTATCTAATTTGATGTACTCTTTCATCAGATGTCCGGTAAAGTAAAATGTCCGCGCACTATTTATCGGAATTTTCACAAACGATGAAGTACCTCCTACTATAGTTCTACCGCCGGAAACAATCGCACCCGACAAGCCATCACGGATTTGCACTGTATCCAATCCACCAACCATTAAGTTCACAAAACGCACCATGGTTGTATCCTGTAATCGGGTCGGATTAAAAGAATACCCAAGAGAAAGTTTGTATGGTGAAAATTTTCCTTTCGTCAAAGAATCCGGCTTAGTGTTTCTTGCAAACACCAGTGTTGCCTTTTGATCTGTTTCAAAATTTACAGACAGCGTGTCGGCGTCGGGAGGAAGTGTGCCGAAACGATAAATAATTTTTTTTGCACCCGCCGGAAAGATAGTGAATGGACTAGCGATGCCATTCGCACCAACCGTAAACGAAACATACGTCGTAAAATTCGGACCATCTGCAATTTGCAATTGCTTCGGTGTAGAAACAGAGGAAGGATTAAGAGAAATAAATCTGACTTCCGAATTTAACACCGGTGGTGTTGGGGCGTTTGAAGGAATATCCACGCAACTTAAACAGAAAGTTCCGCTAAGAAGGAGGATAAACACAAACAGAAAAGAATGTTTGTTCAACAACATTGGTGGTCTCCTTTTGTTATTGTGAAGGCTATCAATTATTATATATTATTTTTTTTCGTGGTGAGATATTGTAAAAACATCAAATAAAATTATGCAGATAAAGACAAAAATTTGTCGGGAAGAATATTGAAACTTTGTGAGTTTCTTCTCGTTTAGTATGAATTTAGTTCACAGTCAACTTGGACAAAATATAAAGAGTGCTACTGCAATTGTCAAGTGTTCTTGCAATAAAAATACATTTTTTTT
>CAYHZL010000044.1:0-19252 GCA_964361075.1 uncultured Chitinophagaceae bacterium | reverse complement strand
CTAGTCCCGAAGGGATCCCTTCGGGATTACGATGCGCCTCTGGCGCATTTATTTTTGCGATGTACCATAAAATTTTAACATCATAAAATCTGGTCAAGATAAACTGGGCGAAGCCATCACTTCGTAACTTGAAGGTTTTTAGAGATGCCCTTATCTAACTCCAAATCGCTACTTGACACAGAAATATTAATTCTTTAATATAGAGCAAAATAGAAGGATATTTTTTTGACCAATAGTGTAACCGATTACATTTTTATTCTATCAACTTATTTTTTGGAAGGAGCAATATTATTATGAAATTTTCTACTCTCTTTTTTACATGTGCGGTGTTGCTAGCAATTTCAGCAATTGTGCATGGACAAAATCTTCACAGCAATCCTGCTGCAATGGTAGCGATGAGTGCCGAAAAGCAAATCGTTATTGATGGCAAATTGGATGAACAAGATTGGCAACGAAGAATTTTCAATTTAAACTTTCGTGCAAAGTTTAAACCGGATGATGCGAGTTTTTCTGTAACAGGTTCGGCACTTCCAACAAGTGGTTTGGTTGGAACAAAAGGCTACACCGATACTTCGGGCACACAAGTGTACTTTTTACATCGAGGAACAGATTTATATGTTGCAGTCAACTCAAGCGACTCATCGGTGTGTAAACGCTGGGGTGCATGGGAAGGCGATGGTTTATATATGAAAGTGAAAAACAAAGCCGGTGTTGAACTTGAATACAAATTAATGTTCAACAACGATACAAGTAGCCAAGCAGTTTTAGAATTAAGTTCGAATTCACCAGCAGGTTCTGCAGAAGGAAAATCGTACACACCGGCAGGAACAATTGTTAATGACAATACCGGTAAAGATAAAGGATACTCTCTCGAATTATTAATTCACTTGGATAAACTCGGTTACACTGTTGATGATCAAATTCCGGTGAGCGTAACAATTATGGATCCGGATTATTATACAAAGACGCAAGATGAAATCAGCGCACCCGGTACTGTTCAATTTTATAAAAGTTGGTGGGGTGCTGAATGGGCTGTAACTACAGCAAGTGTTATTCTTGCAGACAAACCTATTGCCCGCGCACTTGCAACAACAATTACTCACGTGCTCGATGGTAAACTTGATGAAGCGGATTGGGCAAAAGCAGATTCTCTCGTGATTAGTCCGTATTCTAAAGATGCAACAGGAACATGGTACATGCAGTGGGGCGATACGTTAACAAAGAATGATGATCCTTCAACAACAATTGTAAAATTTTTACACAAAGGAACAGATTTATATATCGGCTACAAATCAAATGACGCATCGGTAACATTCAATACCGGTGGATGGGAAGCAGACGGAATGTTTATTTGGATGCGCGATAAGTTTACTATTCCCGCTGCCAATAAACGACAAGAAGTAAAACTTTTATATGCATTGGATTTTATTGGTGATACTGCAAAGTTCCAATTGAATGATAACGTACCAACCGGTGGCGCTGAAGGTAAAGGATACAATCCGGCAGCAACTGTAACAGGAACTGATGATAATGGAAAAGATGTTGGCTACTCTGGTGAAATTATTCTTCACGGTGCAAAGTGGGGATACACTGCAACTGATACAATGTTGATGGCAATTGTTATGTGGGATATGGATCATTTTGGAATTGGAAAAGGTGATACAGCGTCTCATAAAAGTATTTATGGAAAAGCATGGTGGGGCTGCGAGTGGGCAGATTTAACATTCGATAAATATTATATGTATCGCGGTGTGCAACTTTCAACAACTCCAGTTCAAGTAAACGGCGTTGCGGAAGAGAACACACTTCCGGCTGAATATGCGTTGAATCAAAATTACCCGAATCCGTTCAACCCTTCAACAGTGATCAGTTATCAGTTACCAGTGAACAGTATTGTTACATTAAAAGTGTACGATATTCTTGGACGTGAAGTCGCAGCGCTTGTTAATGGAATGCAAAATGCCGGCGCTCATATTGTACGATTTGATGCGAAGAATCTTACCAGTGGAGTGTACTTCTATCAATTGCAAGCCGGCAATTTTTTACAAATGAAAAAGATGATGTTTGTCAAATAATAATTGGAACTGTTACTCGATCGTTTCAACAATAATTGCAGGCGTGGCGCTACAAGCGCCACGCTTTCTTTCATTTCAATTTTTACTCGATGAAGAAACATATCAAGTTATTCCTTCGAAAAATATTTTCTCTGCTCGCGCTCTGTTCTTTTTCCACAATGTATCTCTACGCAGGTTTAACAGGAAAAATTTCCGGAAGAGTGACAGATGCAAAAACGGGCGAGCCGCTTGCGTTTGTGAATGTGCTGATCCCTGAATTGAAATCAGGTGCGGCAACCGATCTTGACGGCTACTATGCAATCCTCAATGTTCCGCCGGGAATATTTTCTTTGAAAGCATCCATGCTCGGCTATTCTGAAATGAAAGTAACCAATGTAAAAGTCTCGATTGATTTTACGACGACAATCAATTTCACACTACGCGAAAGCAACGTGCAATTAAGTGAAGTAACTGTTATTGCAGAAAAGCAATTGGTGCGAAAAGATTTAACCTCGTCGTCATCTACTGTGAGCGCAGATCAAATTAAATCTATGCCGGTGGAATCGTTCCAGGATATTTTGCAATTGCAGGCAGGCGTTGTTGTCGGTTCGGGCGGCGAAATTCATGTGCGCGGCGGACGTGCAAGCGAAGTCTCCTTTATGGTGGATGGAATTTCTGTTACAGATCCGTACTCCGGCGGCGCTTCTGTTGAAGTGGGAAGCGAAGGTATTCAAGAATTAAAATTTGTCAGCGGTACGTTTAATGCGGAGTATGGTCAGGTCATGTCCGGCGTGGTAGATATTGTAACAAAGGATGGCGGCTCAAATTTTAACGGACAAATTTCCGGTTTTGCCGGCGACTATGTAAGCAATGCCAGTGATTTTTTTTTAGGCATTGATAAACTCAATCCACTCAGCATCAACAATGTGCAGGCAAACTTGAGCGGACCGGTTTCCATTCTTTCCAACAATCTTACTTTTTTTACTTCCGTACGTCATGATTACAACGAAGGTTGGATGTACGGTAAACGAATTTTTCTACCGTCCGATTCTTCCAATTTTGATGGGCAGCCATCAAGTTGGATAATTCGTAAAAGCGGCGAGGGTGCAATTGTGCCGATGAATGATGCTGCAAAATTAAATCTGCAAGGCAAGTTGACACTGGCGCTGGATGGTGGAATAAAATTTTCCTACAACGGAATTTACACGCGCGATGATTACCATGCGTACAACCAAGTGTCCGATCATCTCTATAAATATAATCCCGATGGAAATTTTCAACACCATAGTGTTGGTTACACGCACATCGGATCATTTACTCACGTTCTCTCATCTGCAGCATTTTACACACTAAAAGTTTCGAATTTTTTTTCAGACTATAAACGGTACGTCTACGAAGATCCGTACGACTCGCGGTACGTGAACCCAAAATTTGGAATCCAGAAAAGTCCGTTCAATTTTTTATCCGGCGGTGTGAGTATGGGGCACTTCTCACGCAACACACAGGCAACAGTTGTGAAGGGAGATTACACGAGTCAAATAAATCGTGTTAATCTTATAAAACTTGGCAGCGAATTTAAATGGAATATCTTGAAGATGCACGAGTATGTTATTCAATTTGATCAAGCATCAAATTACAAACCGATGATTCCTGCGTTGAGTACACCAACACACAATCAATACGAAAAAAAACCGATTGAAGGTGCATTCTATATTCAAGACAAAGTTGAAATTGATGACATCGTTTTAAATCTTGGCGTGCGGTACGATTATTTTAATTCGCAAGGAGTTGTTCCTCTCGATTTTCGTGACCCGAATGGTTTGTTGAAACAGACAACGCAATGGTCAAAGAAAGCATCAGCGAAGCAGCAAGTCAGTCCGCGTCTCGGCATTGCATTCCCGATTACCGATAAAGGTGTGATCCATTTTTCGTACGGACATTTTTTTCAAATTCCGCCGTACGAATTTTTGTATATCAATCCTGAATTTGAAGTTGTTGGCGGCACACTCACTTCGCGCATGGGCAACGCCGATCTCAATCCGCAAAAAACAGTTATTTATGAACTCGGACTTCAACAACAAATTTTTGAAGGCGTTGCATTTGATCTCACAGGATTTTATAAAGATTTGCGCAACTTACTCGGCACCGAAGTGCACGAGACATATACATCCGGAGATAGTTACGCGCGCTATGTGAATCTTGATTACGGTAATGTGCGTGGTATTACGATGGCAATGCAAGCGCGTTTTTCTCCCTCGCTCTCTTTCACCGTTGATTACACATTTCAAGTTGCTGAAGGTAATGCTTCCGATCCCGATGCACAGTTCTATAATAAACAAAGTACGCCGCCGCGTGCCGACGAGATACAAGTGTTGCCGCTTGATTGGGATCAGACGCACACGCTCAATTTTTCCGTGAATGTCGGCGATGCAAATGATTGGACGGTTGGAATCATCGGAAGATTGGAAAGCGGATTGCCGTACACACCGATTGTGCAGCAAGGTATTCGCGTGGAATTTCAAAACAGCGGACGGAAACCTACCAAATATATTTTTGATTTAAAAGCGCAAAAAAATATTGAACTCTTTGGAATGAACTACGCTCTCTTTTTGAAAGTCTATAATCTTTTGGATACTCACAACGAACTGAAAGTGTATGATGATACCGGGCGCGCAGGATATTCGCTCGCGTCGCAATATTCGGGTGATGTTGGCGGTGTGAATACGCTCGCAGAATTTCTCAATCGTCCCGATTTTTATTCTGAACCACGCAAAGTCTTGGTTGGCTTTTCAGTCGGATTTTAATTTACAAGGATAATGATATGATGTTTCGAGAAAAAATAATTGTTGTTCTTTTTCTGCTTCTTGCCGAACACGCATTCGCACAAATGTATGTTCCACTCGAGATGCGCGGCGATCGAAAAAATCGAAAACAAGGTTTGCACAATGGTAATATTGTTGAAACACTTTTTTGGAATTTTGGTGAAGTAGCATGGTGGGGAAAACAGCCGAGCGGCGTGTGGCCCAAAGGAACGGGGCACTCGTACATGGATGGTATTACACCTCTCGTTGCGGCTGAAGTAAAAAATAAATCCGGAAAAACAATTCACATTGTTGAAGCCGGTTATCGCGAGCGAATGGAAATTTCGCCGACCGGTGTTGAGCGTGGTTTTCAACCGCGTCCCGGATTTGCAAACCCGAATCAGGATAATATTGCGATGAGCGATAATCCATACTCGTGGCCCGATGTGTGGCCGAACCGTCCTACATCGTGGAACGGAAAATGGAATGGCTACTTTGGTCAGCGTACGAATGCCGATCAGGAAAGTTATTTCGTGATGGATGATAACAGCGATGACGGGCAAGATTTTTATCCTGACTCCACCGATAACACACGCCGCGGACTTGGGATGCGTGTTGAGACGCGCGGCTTTCAATGGTCGAACACGCTGGCGCAAGATAATATTTTCTGGCATTACGATATCACCAACGAGAGCACCACTGATTATACCAAAGTTGTGTTCGGAATGTATGTTGATGCAGGTGTCGGCGGCATGCTCGATTCGAATGATGATGATGCATCGTTCAGCAAAGAATACAATTTAACTTTTACGTGGGATGCAAATGGTTTAGGTGAAGGCGGGTGGGGACCGACAGGATATGCGGGATATGCATTTTTGGAAAGTCCCGGAAATCCGTACAACGGCATTGATGATAACAACAACAGTGCTGATCCAAATTCGCCGCGGTTGAAAGATGCAGATTTTCTTCCGCGCGCTATTAACACAGGAGATAAATTTGTTGTTATTCAACCGACAACCTACAAACGCACAGTACTGACAATGCCGAATAAAGACACAACGGTATTTTCGTTGGGCGCACGGTACGATTTAAAACCCGGAATCGTGCTGCAAGAAATTGCAGGAAATACTCTTGATGATAATCTCAATGGGTTGATTGATGAAACTCCGAAAATTCATCTTGGCTTTGCGTATCAAAATTTTTCAAGTGGCGCCGGAAGTAATGATTTTTTAATTGACGAACGCCGCGATAACGATGCGGGCGATCTTGTAACAAGCTGGGTTCCGGATTATACGAAACAAGCAGATGCAAAAGGGCAGTATCCGGGAATACAAAAAAAGCATTGGTCTGGCGATGAAAACGGCAATTGGAAAATTGAAACTGATGATGTTGGTGCGGATGGCATAGCGGGAACTTCCGATGTCGGGGAAGGTGATGGAAAGCCGACGCAAGGTGAACCGCATTTTGGAAAAACGGATAAAGATGAATCGGATCAAATTGGTTTAACAGCATTCGATATTTTTACCATCGGCGCCGGTGTTACGTTCGAGCGTGATGAAGATGTGTGGAATAGAATTTCAAATAATCATTTCGGTACAGGAATCGAAAAAAATAATATTGCGTTTCTCTATGGATCTGGTCCGTTTCCGTTGCCGCCGGGGAAAACGGAACGCTTCTCACTTGCGCTTGTGTTCGGGCAAACTCTCGATGAACTTATTCGTCACAGGGTTACCGTTCAACAAATTTACAATAACAATTATAATTTTGCACGTCCGCCGGAAAAACCGCGCGTTACTATTGTGCCGGGAGATAAAAAAGTTACGTTGTACTGGGATGCGCTTGCAGAACAATCCTACGATCCAATTTCAATTCCTCCGTACGATTTTGAAGGATACAAAATTTACAAAAGCACCGATCCCGGATTTAATGATGTCTATACTGTTACTGATGGCTTTGGCGGCAAAACAGCATTTCAGGCGGCGGCGCAATTTGATTTGCGTAATGGCATCGGCGGATTTTTCTCGATTGATTACCAAGGTGTAAAATTTTATCTCGGCGAGGATAAAGGGTTACAGCACTCGTGGATTGATTCGAATGTTGTGAACGGGCAGACATATTACTACGCCGTTGTTTCGTACGATCGCGGCGATGCAGTCAATAAAATTTATCCTTCCGAATGCACGAAAGTTATTTCGCGCAATGTGTACGGTACTCTTTCGTTCGATATGAACACAGGAAGCGCAACACCGCGAACACCATCTGCCGGTTTTACAGACTCGCATCTGAAAGATGGCGCAATGAAACATACCGGTCCGGGGAGCGGTCCTGTTGTACTAAAATTTATTGATCCTCTGAAAATACCGGATAACAAATCGTACCGTATTCTGTTCGATGATACAACAAAATTTACTCGTCCCGATTCTGTTAGTGTTGATACGATTCGGTATTCTGTATTCGATGTAACCAACCCTTCATTACCGAAAACAATTATTAAGAACTCAATGTACATCTCTGGCGAAGATTTCAATCCGATGTTTGACGGCATGCGGCTTTCGGTTCGGAATGATGTTGTGGCATGGAATCCTTCGGAAACAAAATGGACAAAAGGAAAAACGAATGTGCAGATCACAGTTGACTTCGATACCACAACACAAAAAAATTGGTTCAGCCGTCGAAGATCCGGCTATCCATCGAGTTATGAAATTCGTATCGGCGCACCGGATTCATCATACAGTTTCGGCACTCCGGATTTCCCGATCAACTTTCAGGTGTGGGATGTTACGGAAGGAAAAAAAATGCAATGCTATTTGAAAGAGCCGAAAGGAAAAGAAGATCATACATTAAATGCGGGTGATTACATCAATTTGTGGTTTGAAGTGCAGCCCGGTTTTTTTATTCAGGATTTGTGGAGAATAAATATTATCGCGCCGATTGCAGATTCAACAATCAATCCTGATAGCGGCAGCGTTGCATACATAAAAATAAATGCGCCGTTCCGCACCGGCGATGTTTTTGATTTTACAACAATCGGTGCATCGGTCAATACTTCAGCGGCAAAAAATGACATGAGTAAAATTGCGGTGGTGCCAAATCCGTACGCCGGTGCGGCAAGCTGGGAACCGCAGCGTCTCACACAAACAGGTCGTGGTGAACGCAGAGTGGAATTTATTCATCTTCCGCAGCGTGCAACAATTCGCATTTACAGTGTCAGTGGTGAATTGGTGCAAACAATTGAACACGACGGCAGTATCACCGACGGCGCCGAGATGTGGAATTTACGCAGTAAAGACAATATGGATGTTGCGCCGGGTCTGTACATTTTTCATGTAGATTCACCGCTCATCGGACAGGCAACAGGAAAATTTGCAATTATAAAATAGTTTTTGCTGATATTGCAATAATTAACTGATGTTACGCAAAGCAGTTAAAATCGTACCTCGTCATTCCGAACTTGTTTCGGAATCTTTGATTTTTAGCTTTCATAGATACTGAAACAAGTTCAGCATGACGTTTTGCGTAACTTCAATAATTAATATTTGTTTTTAGGAAATTCAAAATGAAGAAAATAATTTTAATAATGTTATGTGGAATATCTTTTACAGTGTATGCACAGCAATCTGGTGAAACATCAAAAGTCGGAACAACGATTGCACAATTTTTGAAAATAGATGTTACACCGCGCGCGGCGGCGCTTGGCGGAACATTCGTTGCCGTTGCGAATGACGTTACCGCGTTGTACACCAACACCGCGGGACTTTCCCGATTAACGCACAGCGAATTTGTTATTGCTCATACAAGTTGGATTGCAGGATTGGGGTACAACTTCGGCGGCGTTGCTGTGCCGTTGAACGATTTCGGAACGCTCGGCGTGAGTGTGATGTCGTTGACTACCGAAGATATGGATGTACGCACTGTCGATCAGCCGGAAGGGACCGGCGAAAAATTTAATGTCGGCGATCTTTCTGCCGGACTTTCGTACGCAAAAAGTCTCACGGATAAATTTTCCATCGGCTTCACCGGAAAATATATTCGCGAAAATATCTGGCACATGAGCGCATCGGCATTTGCGCTCGATATCGGCACACTGTATAAAACAAATTTTTACGGATTAACAATCGGCATGAGCATTACAAACTTCGGCGGGAAAATGAAATTTGAAGGACGTGATGCGATTACGTACTACAATGTCAATCCGGGTAAAGCAGGTTCAAACGATAAAGTCGTTTCTGATATTCGTATGGATGAATGGTCGCTTCCGCTTGCGTTTCGTGTCGGGCTTGCCGCAGAACCGATTGCAGGCGACGAGCAGCATCTTCTTCTTGCCGTTGACGCTCTCCACGCAAATGATAATACTGAAAGCATGAACCTCGGCGCGGAATACACAATGTATAATTTGCTTTCACTGCGTGCCGGATACAAAGCATTGTTCCGCCGCGACAATGAAGAAGGACTGACGCTCGGCGGCGGACTTCGTTACACATTAACGACAACCAGTGTAAAAGTAGATTATTCGTGGTCAGACTTTGGACGATTGAACAGTGTGCAGCGGTTTTCGTTCGGCGTAGAATTTTGATGAGAAATATTGTGAAATAAATTCTTTCTATTTTTAGAATTATAATTTGATGTTACGCAAAGCATACTCTATACATGATTCATTTGTAAATTTTTTATGTCACTCCTAAAGGAGTTAGAACAGGGTTGTGTGTATTCAAGTTACAAACATGTCATCCCTACGGGATTGTGTCCCGAAGTCCCGAAGGGATGTCTTTGGCAGACTCCTTCGGAGGATGCCCTCGTCATTAGAAAATCGCTCATATCCGAAGGATGCTTCGCATATAGTCACATTTCTCTGGAACACAGAAAGCTCCGAAGGAGCGGCATGTTTGTAGTATATAGGATGAACGTACACATTCAAACCCCGTAGGGGTGACATAAAGTGAGCGAAGCCATTCCCGAAGGGATCTGGCGAAGCCATCACTTCGTGACCTTTGGGACACTTCGTGCGATGATTTTTGTGTCTCTGCGTAACATGAGTTATAATAAGTGAAATCTTTTTGTAGGGACGGATAAAAATCCGTCCCTTTTTATTTTAATGGAAATGCAATGATGAACTGCGCTGTTGTTATTTGCTTGCATCTACTTCGAGTGCTGAGTAACTTGTGCGCAATAAGATTCAGCGATTCTTTGAACAAGGAAGCTTGCTTTTATTGCAACTCGCAAAGAAAAGTTTTACTTTGATGCGTCCGTAAGGATGTGGGAATGAAGGAGGAATGTTGAACAGGAAGCATACATACCGAATATATATCATCGAATGAAATTATCCATTATAACACCAGCCAAATCGTTAAACAAAGCCTATCGCAAACAAGCTATCAAACGTGATGAGATGGAGATTTTCAAATCCAATCTTTCGCGGATGTTTGGTAGAATAAATGAAAGTGAAAGCGAAGAGCATCTCAAAAATATCGTTTCAGATTTTCTTAAAGAAACGTATTACAAAGAAACGAACGAAATAAATACAAAAGAGAAGACTGATTTAGTTATCCATAATGGAAAATCTTCTTCTGATTCTGTCGGCGTAATTATTGAAACCAAAAGACCGAGCAATAAAAATGAAATGGTTTCCAAGAAAGAAGCCAATGTAAAGGCACTGCACGAACTTGTGTTGTATTATCTTCGTGAGACTGTGGGTGAAAACAATCACCAAATTAAACATCTTATCGCTACAAATATTTTTGAATGGTTTGTTTTTGACGGTGTGTGGTTTGAAAAAAATATTTTTCGCAACACAAAACTTATCAATGAATACGAAGATTATAAAATAAGCGGACACGACACAAAACATTTCTATGAACACATAGCTGCTAAATATATTGATGCGATTGAAGAAGATATTCCTTGCACATATTTCAATCTTAAAGATTTTGAAGAAGTGATCAGTAACGCGGAGAAAAGCGATGATAATAATCTTATTGATCTCTACAAGATTCTTTCGCCGGAACATTTGCTGAAACAACCGTTCATCAATGACAGCAATTCGCTGAACAAGGAATTTTATTCTGAACTGCTTCACATTATAGGACTGACCGAAAACAAAAACGGCGGCAAAAAAGTTATCGAGCGAAAAGCAGAAGAAGATCGTAATGAAGGTTCACTGTTAGAAAATACGATTCGCAGTCTTACGGTAAGTAACAAGCTCAAAAAAATTGATACGCTTACTCAGTATGGAGACCATGAAGACGAACAAGTATTCAGTGTTGCACTGGAACTCTGTATTACATGGTTGAACAGAATTCTTTTCTTAAAATTGCTTGAAGGACAATTAATAAAGTATCATCGCGGCGAAACAAGCCATTCATTTCTTAACACCAAACGGATTGCAGATTATGATGAACTGAATGAAATGTTCTTTGAAGTGCTTGCGGTGCCGGTTGATGAACGGGAAAAATCCGTTAAGGTAAAATTCAGCGGATTGCCGTATCTCAACAGTTCATTGTTTGAACAAACAAATCTGGAATCTGATACAATCGTCATTTCTGCTTTAAAAGGGAGATTCGAGATTCCTCTGTATGCTCACACCGTTCTTAAAGAGACAAACGGGAAACGCCTGAGCGGAACAAAAAAAACATTACACTACCTTTTTGAATTTCTCGATGCGTACGATTTTTCCAGCGACAGCAGTGAATTAATTCAGGAAGAAAATAAAAACATTATCAACGCTTCCGTTCTTGGTCTTATCTTCGAGAAAATAAATGGGTACAAAGACGGCTCGTTCTTTACTCCCGGATTTATTACGATGTATATGTGCCGCGAAACTATTCGTAAAGCGGTTGTGCAAAAGTTTAAGGACTCAACCCTTCCAGCGTTTCAATCGCTTCAAGGGTTCGATGATTTAAAAGACAAAATAGAACACACCGATAAAAAACAGCGACAGTTTGCCAATGAAATTATCAACTCGTTAAAAATTTGCGATCCCGCAGTAGGTTCAGGGCATTTTCTTGTTTCGGCGTTGAATGAAATTATTGCTATCAAAAGCGAATTGCAAATTCTTAGTTACCGTGATGGTTCACGTGTGAGAGGATATAAGCTTGTCATTGAAAATGATGAATTGAAGAAAAATAAAGAAGAGTAAATTATGGATAAGCGAATAACAGACTTTATTGCCAATGTAAAAGATGATTCTGGAAAACTCTTGAAACAAGAGATTGGCGCTTTCTTGGGTTGGGCAATTGATGAAACCAACCTATTGGCAAAAGAACAAAAAGCAGAATTGGAAAACTACATGCTTCAACTTGCCATGGGTGAAATTACTCCAAAAGATTTGCAGATGTATATGCGGAGTTTTCAGCGTCAGGTCAAAGCGAAGTTGTTAGAGACAGAAATCAGCAAGGATGCTGCAGGACAACGGTTAATAAATGGCATTCAAGATTTGGTTATCGGAAACTTATTAACGTTTTTATAACAACGACAAATCTACAACACATATACGTGGAAATGATGCAATACTTTTTTTAAAATCAATTGTAAACGTAAAAAAAAGGAACTTTTATGGCAAGAGATCCCGAAGTAAAACAACTTCAGAGCAATATTGATTCAGTTTTGGCTTACAAAAAGGATGAATTGATTGTGAGGCAGAAGTGGGGTGAAATTACATTTGAAGAAGCTGAAAGAGACTTCGATAGAATATTTGATCTGCTTAACCACTTGAAAATACTTCCCCTCGAATTTCTTACCGACCAAGCGGTTTCTGGGATTGTTAATGAAATAACACCAGTCAAACAAGTGTTTGATAAAGTTGATAAATTCGCTCTCAGTACTCCAAATCCTGTTGAAGCGAAGAATCAATTGGTAACACAAATCCATAGTAGAGCAGATTCTCTTTATACTGTAACTTCTCAATGGATTCCTTTTCTTGCTTATCAGAAAGGTGATGTTGCTGAAAATATTGATCGATTGACTAAAGCTGTTACTGACGCAAACACAATCATTGATGATGCAAAAATAAGTATCATATCAAAAGGTAAAGAAATTGATGATCTCATCGTAAAGGCTCGAGAAGCATCAGTGAAAGCTGGCGTAGGTGTTTTTACTGAAGATTTTCAAAGAGAATCAGAAAAGATCGCTTTGCGTGCAAAAGCTTGGTTACGATCAACATATCTTATTGCAGGATTGACACTTTTGGTGGCAATTTTTATGTGGTATTTCACCGAAGCCGGATTGGATCAGAATCAAATGTGGCAAAAAATGACAACTAAACTCGCGATACTTGTATTATTACTAACGGGAACTGGTTGGTGTGCAAAAATTTATAAGGCGCTTTTGCATCAAGCAACAGTAAATCGACACAGAGCTCTTAGCCTCCAAACATTTCAAGCTTTTTCAAGCGCTGCTTCCGACGCAGCAACTAAAGACGCTGTATTATTCCAAACCACTAAATCTATATTTTCTGATTCTGGAACAGGTTTTGTTGAAGGCTCACATTCATCTCCCGACTCAGATTTCAAAATACTTGAAGTTGTCAAATCGATTTTACCAAAAACTTAGATTAAGTAAACACAAACATTATGACCGAACTTATTTGGCAAGGCAAATACAAAGATGATAAAAAAGTTACACCCGTAAAGATTGCTCTTCCTTTTCAAACTATTGAAACCGTAAACGAAAGCATGCAGCAGCGACAAAACGCATTCGACTTTTCCGTTTCAGAACCCAACGCACAATATAAAGAGTGGCGCAACCGGCTTATCTGGGGTGATAAAAAATATGTGCTACCGAGCTTGCTTCCGGAGTTTGCCGGCAAGGTAAACCTTATTTACATTGACCCGCCGTTTAACGTTGGAGCAGATTTTTCATTTACTGCAACAATCCCAGATCATCCTGACACCGATGAAGATGAAACAACACAATTTGTAAAACAACCAAGCATTATTGAGCAGAAAGCATATCGTGATACGTGGGGCAAAGGGCTTGACAGCTACTTGCAATGGTTTTATGAAACTGCATTGCACTTAAAAGAATTGCTCAAGGAGGATGGAAGTATTTATATTCATCTCGATTGGCATGTTGGACATTATGCAAAAGCAGTGATGGATGAAGTATTCGGATACGAAAATTTTCAAAGAGAAATTATTTGGAGTATTGAAACTTCATCTGGTTTTAAAAGTCAGGCAAACAATTGGATTCGTTCTCACGACACAATCTTGTATTATTCAAAAGGAAGAGATTTTATTTTTAACAAACAATTTCTTGAACTTGATGAAAGAACAGTCAAGAGATACGATAAAACAGACAAGTATGGGAAAAAATATAAGGTTTATTACAATGCCGATAGAAGTGAACGTAGAGTATATTTAGATACATCTAAAGGGAGACCTATGTCAAGCGTTTGGGATGATATAATTGGATTTCAGACAGTGAACAATACTGGCGAGTTTATTAATTATCCAACACAAAAACCGGAAGCACTTTTAGAAAGAATAATAAAAGCAAGTAGTCGAGAAAATGAAATAGTTCTTGACTGTTTTTCTGGCAGTGGAACAACAGCAGCCGTTTCAGAAAAATTAGGCCGTAGATGGATTACGTGCGATCTCGGAAGATTTGCAATACATACCACACGAAAAAGATTGCTCGGGGTTGAAAATATAAAACCGTTTATCGTCCAAAATCTTGGTAAGTATGAACGTCAGCAATGGATGAATGCAGAGTTTGAAAATCCGGAAGACCGTTTACATTTAGAAAAGTCATACAAACATTTTATTGTTGAACTCTACCACTCAAAGCCGCTTGATGGTTATACATATATCCACGGCGTGAAAGCCGGAAGAATGATTCACGTTGGCACAGTAGATGCCCCTATAACCGTTGACGACATAAAAGCGACCATTCTTGAGTTTTGGAAACTTGTCGGGAAAGAAAGATCAGCACAAACCAACGGCATTGATTTTTTGGGTTGGGATTTTGCTTTTGATGTCAACGAAACCGCCGCACAGTATGCTGCAAGCAATAAAGTTGATGTAAAGTTCAAAAAAATTCCGAGAGAAGTACTGGAAAAGAAAGCCGTTGAACAAGGCGACATTAAGTTTTACGAGTTAGCATCACTTAAAATTAAAGAAAAAACCGCAAAACAGAAAACTATCATCACACTTGAAAATTTTATCGTTCCGCCGGATGATATTCCCGAAGATGTGAGAGGAAACATTACACACTGGAGTCAGTGGATTGACTATTGGGCTATTGACTGGAATTACAAAGACGATACATTCCATAACGAATGGCAAAGTTACCGAACAAAACAAAATCCAAAAATTGAACTCACCGCAAGTAATCAATACGAGGCAAAAGGAAAATATATAGTATTGGTAAAAGTGATTGATATTTTAGGTAACGATACAACAAAAGCTATAAGCATTGAACTTTGATTTGAATTGAGACGCAAATTATGAAATACGAAATAAAACCATTGCCGCCCAAAGCCGATCTTGAAACCAAGGCAATTTTGAAAAGGTTAACATCGGCACATAGGTATTTAGCTGAACTTAAAGGGAAATCAGCTTCCATACCGAATGAAATTATTTTGATTAATACACTTGCATTACAAGAAGCAAAAGACAGTTCGGCAATTGAAAATATTATTACAACCTACGATGAACTTTACAAAGCGCAGTTATTCGACAATTTATTTTCAAACGCCTCTGCAAAAGAAGTGAGCCGTTATGCCGATGCGCTTAAACAAGGCTTTACGTTTGTAAGAAAACAAAAACTCATTACACAAAATCATATTCTCACTATTCAAAAAATTCTTGAGCAGAATGATGCTGGTTACAGAAAGGTACCCGGAACCGCATTAGTAAATGAAGCCACTGGTGAAACGGTGTACACTCCACCGCAAGACTATGATACCATTGCACGTTTCATGGATAATTTTGTTGCATTTATTAACGATGATACAATGAGTGAAGTTGACCCACTGACTAAAATGGCATTGTTGCACTTTCAGTTTGAGACCATTCACCCTTTTTATGATGGTAACGGTCGTACTGGTCGTATTCTAAATATTTTATATTTGGTCCAACAAGGATTGCTAGACCTTCCCGTATTATATCTCAGCCGTTTTATTATACGCCGCAAAGCTGACTACTATCGTTTATTGCAGGAAGTACGTGATAAGGAAAATTGGGAAGAGTGGATTTTATATTTGTTGGAGGGAGTGGAACAAACTGCCAAAGAAACCATAGATATTATTGCAAAAATCCGAAATTTGATGCAGGATTACAAACACCGCATCAGAAAAGAGCTTCCAAAAATCTACAGTCAGGATTTACTAAACAATATTTTCAAACATCCTTATACTAAAATAGAATTTGTGATGGAAGATTTGACCATTCAAAGAAAAACTGCTACTAAGTATCTTGAGTTATTGGTAACAAACGGATTTATGGAAAAGAAAAAAATCGGGAGAACTAATTTTTACATCAACCGACCGCTGTATTCCTTATTTAAAGGGGAAATACATACTGATAAAAATGCAGCACAAATTAAAACAGTTAATCCCGAAGAGCATTAAGAGTTAAGGAAAATATCCTGTTATTTGAGTATGAAAGCTGTATTTATGCGCATATCCTGAAAATATGTACCCAAAATCAGTGTTTTGGGTACATATCAAAAACAACATGTGTAAAAATGATGATTTTCTATACATACCTTAGTTGAATGCATCAAAATCTTGAATACAATGAAGAAAATCTCCGTAGCTACTTCTAAAAAGAAATCTAAAAAAAATCAAAAAGATCTTTTTAACATCCAAGAGCAACTGAATACAGCTGCTTGTGTTCCCGCAATTCGTGAAGCCATTAAAACATGGAGAGCGGAGAAGTATAAAGGGATTACTGAAACTACGCGAGAACTGCTCAATTACTGGTTTTACACCGACCATACCTTACCAAACGGACAAACTTTTCACTTCCATTCTGCGCAGCGCGAAGCGATAGAAACACTGATTTATGTTTTTGAAGTTGCAAAAATCCGTAACCGAAAACAGTTACTTGAACAATTTGCTTTTAACACAAAAGATTTGCGATTGCCGCCGTATGATGACTTTGCAAGGTATTGTGTGAAGATGGCAACCGGAAGCGGAAAAACGTTTGTAATGAATATGGCAATCGTGTGGCAATTTGCGAACTATCTGAGAGGTGAAAAAGGTTACGCAAATAATTTTCTCATTCTTGCACCCAATGTCATTGTCTATGATCGATTGCGAAGTGATTTTGAAAGTGGAAAAGTATTCCGAACACTTCCGTTTATTCCGAAACATTTACTTTGGCTTTGGGAGATGGAATATTACATGCGCGGTGATACCGAACGGACACAGAGTCAAGGAGCACTTTATCTCTCTAACATTCAACAATTTTATGAACGAGGGACAAGAAACAGTGATAATGAATCTGATGTAATGACTGCAATGCTGGGAAATATTCCGCCAACAACAAAGACAGAAATCAGCGACTTTGACGAACGCATTGCAAAGCGTGAAGGAATGTTGATGGTCTTGAATGATGAAGCCCACCACACACACGATGAAGAAAACGAATGGAATAAATTCATCCGACAACTCCACTCAAAGAAACAACTTTCGGCACAACTTGATTTTTCTGCAACCCCACGATACAGCAAAGGAAGTTTATTTGCCTGGATAGTTTTTGATTATCCTTTGAAGCAAGCAATTCTCGACCGCATTGTAAAACGTCCAATCAAAGGTATTTCAAAGTTGGATGAAGCAAGAAGTAACGTTGCGAGTGTTCGCTACAAAGGATTTCTCACAGCAGGCGTTGAACGATGGAAAGAATACAGCAATCAATTAGAAGCATTAAGGAAGAAACCAATTTTATTTGTGATGATGAATAGTACCGAAGAAGCCGACGACATTGGCGACTGGCTGCGGACAAAATACCCGAATGAATTTGGCGGTGATAAAACGCTTATTATTCACACAGACAAAAGCGGAGAAGTATCAAAGAAAGATCTCGATCTTGCACGAAAAATCGCCCACGATGTTGATGATGATAAAAGCCCGGTCAACGCAATTATATCTGTACTCATGTTGCGCGAAGGATGGGACGTACAGAATGTTACAGTAGTTGTTGGCTTGCGTCCGTACTCTGCAAAAGCAAATATTCTTCCAGAACAAACCATCGGTAGAGGTTTACGTTTGATGTTTCGCAACATGACGGAAAGTTATACTGAAAGAGTTGATATTATCGGCAATAATGCTTTCATGGAATTTGTAGAAGATTTGGAAAAACTTGAAGACTTGAAGTTTGATACATTCCAAATTGGCAAAGACAAACTCAAGATTATTACCGTGCAGCCTATTGAAGAAAAAAAACCATCTGATATTAGCATTCCCGACATTTCTCCCTCGCTTACACGAAAAAAATCTTTAGCTGAAGAAATAGCAAGCATTGATGTAACGAAGTTCAACATCAATAAGCTTCCGTTGAAAGGAAAGGGAGTTGATGAAATGAAAACGTTCATTTACGAGGGAAGAGATATTTTAACAGATGAAAAATTACTGGAAAGAGAATACACGATTCCACCCACACAAACAGCAGAAGAAGTGATCGGCTATTACGCAAGACGAATAACACAAAATATAAAACTCCCTTCACAGTTTGCGGCATTAGCTCCAAAGGTTCGAGACTTTTTTGAATACAAAGCTTTCGGACAAACAGTTGATTTGAATGACCAGAATGTAATTCGTGCTATCAGCAGCAATATTGCAAGCTATGTTGTAATAAAAGAATTTGAAAAAGCATTGCGGGAACTTGTTATTGTACAAAAAGAACCACAACTCATTTCGGCAAACCGGTTTCTTTCTGCAACAATGCCATTTCCAACTTCAAAGAAAATATTTGAAGCAAAGAAAACAGTGTTTAACTACACACCTTGCGATAATGAGTATGAATACGCTTTTGCAAAATTTCTTGACAAAGCAGAAGATATAACTGCTTTTGCAAAACTACCGGAACAGTTTGGTTTCTGCATTCAATACACAGATACACTCGCAAATATTAGAAATTACTTTCCCGATTTTATTTCTTTGCATACCGACGGAAGCCGATGGATTATTGAAACCAAAGGAAGGGAAGATATAGAGGTAAAACTGAAAGACAATGCTGCAATCAATTGGTGCAGGACGGCAACCGAACTTACCGGCGAACAGTGGAATTACATTAAAGTTTTACAAAAAGATTTTGAAAGTATGCGCGTAGATAATTTTGAGGAACTGTTAGCAGGAATCAATCCACCGACATTGTTTGAATAGCCAATGTGCAAAATGTTGTGAACGTCAAAGACGATCCTAATTTCAATCTGGATGATGAACCGACACTGCTCGAGCAG
>CAYHZL010000043.1:0-19346 GCA_964361075.1 uncultured Chitinophagaceae bacterium | reverse complement strand
CCCTCCCCTAAAAGGGGAGGGATAAAGGGTGGGGTTGTTTTCGCTGAGCAATTACCTTTCATATAAATTAGAAAGTTTTCACACTTTTCTTCGACAAGTCCAAATGACCACTTCGTGGGTGTCAGACATCTTGTTATTTTTTTAAAGCTCGATTACAAAATTATTTTGTAGGATTGCCGGGCGTTGGTTGTTGTTGCGGAATTTGTGCCGGCGGAACAGTTGATTGACCTGTTTGAATAATGCTATTGCTGCTCGATTTTCCTTTGCCTGGCAAAAAGAAAATATTAACAATTAATGCCAATACCATAAACGCACCTGCAAGATACGTTGTTGCCTTCGTAAGAAAATCTGACGCGCGGCGTGCGCCAAATACTGCACCAAGATTGCTGCCGCCTAATCCGCCTGTTAATCCGCCGCCTTTGCTATTTTGCATCAGAATTGCGATAATTAAGAAGAAACAAATTACAATTTCTAACACTATCAAGAACGTAAACATAACTTTCCTTTGTAATATAATTGTGGCATTACGTACAGCGTTGCTGAATAAAATTTCTGCACTAAAGTAAGGAAATGTGTATGGAAAATCAATGATTATTTCTTTCTTCCTTTTTATAGTTCAACAGCATTGGATCCGTTCTCTTTCCTTTCGCGTTATGCTTTTCGCTATTGCATTACTTTCGTGCGCTATGCAGTATTGGGTATTCAAACGAGTTGATACTGTGAGCGGCGGTTTTTTTTCAAAGAAAGCACTTCATAAAAAAATTGCAGAGGGTCTTTTTATTTTTTTTAATCTCCCCTTCATATTTGTTATTACTCAGCCAATTCCGCTGCGTGAAATTCCGCCAATAATTTTTCATCTGTTCTTCTATCCATTTTATATTTGGCAGAGTGCAACTTTTTTTATTTTTGCTCTGTTATTTCTTTTTAGTGTGTTAAAATATGTCGTCATTAAATTTTATAAAACATTATTATTCATTCGTCCATTTAATTTGAAAGTAGAACGTATGAAAACAACACCATCGTACCAAAAATTTAATTCTTCACGGAGAAAATTTTTACAAACAGGACTTATTGGCGTTTCCGGTTATTCGTTTATCGGCAGTGCAATGGGCATGGTTGATAAGAATGAGTACGAAGTTGTGAATCGAACGATTACAATTCAAAACCTGCCGGAAGAATTCAAAGGATTTACGATTGGCTTGATAAGCGATATTCATTCAAGCGTCTTTATGACGAAAGAAGAAATGGATGAGTACGTAAAAACAACAAATGCATTGAACACCGATCTCATTTTGGTAACAGGAGATTTTGTGAACAGTCAAACAGAAGAAGTCTATCCTTTTGCCGAAGCATTTTCAAATTTGAAAGCAAAACACGGTATCTACGGATGTCTCGGCAATCACGATTTTTTTGCAAATGATGTGGAACGTGTTGCTAAAGAAGTGAACGATTGCGGCGTGAAACTACTTCGCAACGATGCAGTACAAATTTCGAAAGGAAATTCTTTCTTTAATTTAATTGGTGTTGACGATATCGGTCGCGGTGTTGATCCCGATGATTACTTGAACCGCGCACTTTCTTCAGTTAAAAACAGACAACCGAAAATTTTGTTATGCCACAAGCCGTACTACTTTGATAATTTCGATAAGCTCGGAATGGATTTAACATTAAGCGGACACACACACGGCGGACAAATTGTGTTTGCAAAATTGAATAACACCTACGTTGCGTTCGCCTCGCTCTTCTCAAAATATGTTGCCGGACTGTATAAGAAAAATAATTCGCAAATGTATGTGAATCGCGGCATCGGAACAGTCGGTGTTCCATTGCGTATTAATTGTCCGCCGGAAATTACAAAAATTACACTTGCGTGATTAGTTATTCCTTATGAAGTGCAAACCCTTCCAGCGTTTATGAAAATAACTATGATAAAATTAACATTTTCACAACACCTATTTAAACAAACGCTGGAAGGGTTGTTCGAAAATTATTCTTAAAAAAAATCAACTGCTAAGTTCAGCACTTCCACCACTTCTGTTCTTGCTTCTTTATTTTGATTTATTGATATTTTCCACGCGATAAATTTTCATCTAAAAAAAAATCAGGAATAAAATAATGGAAGCTACCCTTCACGATTCTCCAAAAAACACAGGATGGATTGAAGTTGTTGTGGGATGTATGTTCAGCGGCAAGACGGAAGAACTTATTCGCAGACTACGTCGCGCACAAATTGCCCGTCAAAAAGTTGTCATCTTCAAACCAAAAATTGATACGCGCTACAGCAACAGTCATATTGTTTCGCACAATGAACAATCACTCGGTTCAATTGAGGCAGAAACCGCCGATGAAATTTTTACACTCGCGCACGATGCGCAAGTGATCGGTATTGATGAAGGACAATTTTTTAAAGGCGATCTCGTTGGTGTCTGCAACACACTTGCCGATATGGGTAAGCGTGTTATTGTTGCAGGGTTGGATCAAGATTATCGCGGCGTTCCGTTCGAACCAATGCCGCAGCTTCTTGCGGTTGCAGAATACATTACAAAAACTCTCGCCATCTGTGTTGTCTGTGGAAATCCTGCCGATCGCACACAAAGAAATTCTGATTCGAAAGAACGCGTTGTTGTTGGCGCAAAAGATATGTACGAAGCGCGTTGCAGAAATTGTCATCGTGTCCCGAACAATTAAGAACAATACATTAATTTAAAAAGGAATCTCTATGGATATCGTATCAATACTTCGCGGAATTTTGGGATTAACCATTGTTATTGGAATTGCTTTTTCTTTTTCCAACAATAAAAAAATAATTAACTGGAAATTAGTTGGAACAGGTCTCTTGCTTCAAATTATTTTTGCGATCTTTGTTCTCAAAACTACAATCGGTCGCGAAATTTTTGCAACCATCAGCAAAGTATTTGTCCATCTGCTCGCCTTTTCAATTGAAGGTGCGCAATTTGTTTTTGGTCCATTGGCAAAAGGTCCTGAAATGCCCGGAAGTCTTGGTTTCTTTTTTGCATTTCAAGTGCTGCCGACGATTATTTTCTTTGCCGCATTGATGGCAATATTTTATCATTGGGGTGTGATGCAGCGAATCGTTCAAGGTATTGCGTGGGTAATGGCGCGATTGATGGGAACAAGCGGTGCAGAATCTCTTTCTGTTGCTGCAAATGTTTTTATCGGTCAAACAGAAGCGCCGCTTGTTGTCCGCCCGTATATTGCAACAATGACACAATCTGAATTGCTCACCATGATGATTGGTGGAATGGCGCACATTGCCGGCGGCGTAATGGCAGCGTATGTGCAGATGCTTGGTGTTTCGTACGCGCGCGCACGAGGATGGGCGCTTGATACTGCACAAGTGCAATTTGCAGGACACTTGCTTGCCGCAAGTATTATGTCCGCGCCGGCGACTATGCTTGTTGCAAAAATTTTAATTCCTGAAACCGGCGAACCGCTAACACGCGGCACAGTAAAAATTAAAATAGAAAAATCGCATTCCAATGTTATTGAAGCGGCAGCATCCGGTGCATCAGACGGTGTGCGGCTTGCAATTAATGTTGCCGGTATGTTACTCGCGTTCATCGCACTTATTGCGCTCATCAATTTTATTTTAAGCGCGCTGGGAAATGTTTCCGGACTTAACGCGATGCTGATGCAAAACTTTGGCAAGCCGCTTTCGCTTGAACTTGTCTTCGGATTCTTTTTCCAATTTATTGCTTTTGCAATCGGTGTGCCGTGGGCTGATGCATTAAACATTGGCAGTCTGATGGGAATAAAACTTGTCTTGAACGAATTTGTTGCCTACTCTCGTCTTGCGGACATCATTGCACTGCACCAACTTTCCGACAAAGCAATTACTATTGCAACGTACGCTTTATGCGGATTTGCAAACTTCTCTTCGATCGCAATTCAAATAGGTGGTATTAGTCCCCTTGCGGAAAATCGTCGCGGTGATATTGCAAAACTCGGATTGAAAGCTGTTCTTGGCGGTACAATTGCAACATGGATGACAGCAACAATTGCCGGAGCATTGGTATAATTTTTTTTTAACTAATCAGTTCTCACTGAAATATTCTTTGCGCGTCATTGCGAGGCGTTTTTTGCCGAAGCAATCTTAAAAATTTGAAGAAAAGATTGTGCCGAAGGCATTCCTTTGGAACTTCGCTCATAAAAAACACTCGCTCGTCCCGAAGGGATCCCTTTGGGACAATGACTTTTTCAGCGAGAACTAATCAGCGAAGATTTTTTAATGCCACAGATAACACAGATTCTCTTTGGTTTTTTTTTAAACTTAATCTGTGAATCTGTGGCGACACTAATATGAACTCACAACTACTTGAATCAGTTTCATTTATAAAATCCAAAATTACCAACACGCCAAAAATTGCTCTCATATTAGGATCGGGACTCGGCGATTTTGGAAATCAATTGGTCAACAAAACCACAATTGATGCAAAAGAAATTCCCTATTACCCTATTTCAACTGTAAGCGGACACGCAGGCAAACTTCACTTTGGTCTGTTAGAAAAAAATAAAAGGCAATCAACAGAACTCCTTTGCTTTCAAGGACGTGTGCATTTTTATGAATGCAATAATATCCATCATGTTGTTTATCCAATTAACGTTGCCATTGCGCTCGGGGTTAAGACACTCATCGTAACAAACGCTGCCGGCGGGATCAATCGAAATTTTTCTTCCGGTGTATTAATGTTTATCCGAGATTATATAAATCTAACTGGTGAGAATCCGCTTATTGGAAACTCTGACCCCACCCTTATTCCCTCCCCTTTAAGGGGAGGATTAGGGAGGGGTGGCTCATATTTCGATGAACAACTTTTAGAGAATGCAAAATCTGTTGCGCTTAAAAATAATATCTCAACTAAAGAAGGTGTGTATTGCTGGACGAAAGGACCAACATACGAGTCTGCCGCAGAAATTAGAATGATGACAACAATGGGAGCAGATGCTGTGGGTATGTCCACTGTTCCTGAAGTGATTGTTGCAATAAATAATGGCGTAAAAGTGTTGGGTATTTCTTGCATTACAAATATGGCAACCGGAATTTCCGCTACAAAACTTTCCCACGAAGAAGTTACTGAAACCGCCAACAGAGTAAAGAATGATTTTACGAAATTGATAAGCGAAATTATTTTTGAGATGGGATAAACTAATGTTTCAATTTAGCATACTTCACTTTTGTTTCGAAAAGTATATTCATCTGCTTCTCATTTTGTTTTTTTCTGTAAGTAGCAGGTAAAGTTTCATCAAGTCGTTCAAGTGATTTGATGTAGTAATCTTCATTGATTTCAAAACCGATAAATTGTCGTTGAAGTTTTTTTGCTGCAACTGCTGTTGTTCCACTTCCCATAAAAGGGTCAAGCACAATTTGATTTTCTTTTGTCGTGAGTTTGATTAAGAACTCAAACAATGCAATTGGTTTTTGTGCTTCGTGTATTCTCACTTCATCTTTTTCAAAGGCGAACTCTAACAAATTTGTCGGGCTTGATCCGTTGATTTTACATTCTTCAACATTGATTGCACCAACACCGTTTTTTAAAATATTGTCGGTGATTGTAATTTTATATGGTTTGAAAAACCAGGCAATCGGTTCGTAAATAGGCGCAAGATTTCCAAGTCGCCAACCTTCCCATTCCAACATTTCAGTTTCAAGTCCTCGTTTTTCTAAAACATTATTAAAGCGTTGTGCCCTGTGATGTGCAGAAGGTTTTTTCCAAGCCAAAACATCTTTCAGCAAAAATCCGCTATCCTCCAATGCATTGATAGCTCTGTGAAGTGTCCGCCTTGCACCAAAAATAAATAATGATGCACCTTCTTTCATAATCGGGAAAGTAAGCTTTGTCCAACTCTCGCACCATTCCTGATATTCTTTGCCGCTGTTTCTGTCTGCCGAACTCCACCCATTGATGGGTTTGCCTCTGCGCTTAAAACCTGTTTTGCCGTATTGTGCCGGTGATTGACCGAGTAGAGCAGAGTTCGTGTTGTTATGCAACACATCCCACTCATCTAAATTTATTCCATAAGGAATATCCGAAAGAAATAAATCAATCGTTTCTTTCTTTAAGTGCGCCAAGTGTTCTAAGCAGTCGGCATTTGTTATTGTGTTCAAATACTTGCTGTTCATAAAGGAATTATTATGTTGATTGCTTTCTCAATCGTTTTAATTTTTGCTTCAATTTTCTCTGACTTAATCAGCATTTTTATTGCTTCTTCTTTTGAAAGTTTTGAAAACTCTTTGATTTTATTTTTCCAATAAGTAATTCCTTCTTTTCCGATTTCTTTTGTCTTCGCAATTTCAAGCTGTTTGTATTTTTTCAAATCATCAATGCTTTTTCCAACCGCATTGCAAACAGTTTTGTTAATGGCATCCCAATAATTTAACGAACTTGAAAGTATATTTGTTTTCGTGATTTCCTTTAAAGCATTTCCAGTTTCCCAGATTGGTTGCAAGTCATGTGCTTTATGAAAATCAAGAAGAAAAAGCAAGTGTGTGTATGAAAGCAATGTTACATTTTTATCAATCGCCTGACTGTAAATTTGACTTGCACGATTTGGATATTGTGAAAGAGGAGCAACAAGCATAGCGTAGTTGTTGCCTTGTCGCCAACTATCCAACGCGCTAACTTTAAAATCTTTTTGATTTTTTGCTGTTCTGCTTAAGCGAAAAGTTTTTGCATCACCAACGATTGAATATTTGTTTGTCTTGCCGTAAACATCTGCTGAATTTCCTCTTGCTCCAAGAACCTCTGCTTTAATTCCTAAGTGATTCAGAGATTGTGCAAGAATTATGTCAGAGAGCTTTGCCCAAAGTTTTTCTTCTGAACTATCGTGTCCAAACATTTCGGGTAGGATACCACACTCAATAATATTTTCTGAAAGCTGCTTTCTCGTTGTTTTGGAAAGGTGCTTCTCTATCTTGTCAAAAGCATCTTTCTCTTTTGCAATTTTGAAAATCAGGTCAATGGTTTTTTGTCTCACGTTACGGTCTGTTTTTTTGTTTTAAAAATAGTTTTTAATCGTTCTTGTAAGTTGGGAAGTTGCCCAGAATTATTCACAGAAGTTCGTGTTATGGTAGTCAGTTCAGAGTTCGCACTGACTACCAAAGGAGTTGCACTTAACTTGTATAATAACACCATAACAAATGTTTAATCCTCGCGCGGCACAATCAAAATATAATACACAGATTTTTTTTCACTACCAAATTTCACAACTCAGCAGTTCATTTGGCATACTTCAAACATAATTTTCCTGACTTCCCAGAGTAATTTGCACCGATGGGCATCGGCGTCTACAATGTTTTTGTTGCACCAACCAAACGTCGGACACACTTTAAACTATTTCTCTCCTCTCGCTGATGAGAGCATCTTTATCTCTGAGCTTGGTTTCAAGACGAAGTATTTTTTCTTTCTCTTGTCCTTCGTGTTTGCCTTTGTGACCAGCAAATATCGAGACACCTTGTTCAAAGAGTTCCTTTTTCCATGTATAAATTAAATTTGGATTCACACCATATTTTTCGCTCAACGTACCGATCGGTACGTCGTTCTCTAAATACTCCCGAAGGATCGACATCTTCTGTTCCGGGCTGTAACGTTTTTTCTTGGCTTCCATCTCTAGCTCCTGATAATGGGTTCCACTATAATATCATTAGCAAAAGTCAGATTCCAACTTAAGCATTACAAAACATGCTCCCTTTTATATTGTATTTGATATAAATCTTTTCTTCTGTCTTGCCAGTTTAAAACACTTCCTGTTTGCCGATGTTTTTTAAGCAGCTCTAAATCAATATCATCAACAATCACTGTTTCGATATTGGGAGTAGCTTCAGATTGAATTGCATCTCGAGTAAATGGAATATCCGACGGTGTAAATATTGCTGATTGAGCATAATGAATATCTAAATTTTCCACCGAAGGTAAATTGCCAACACTACCAGCCATTACAACAAAAACATGATTCTCTACACATCTCGCTTGTGCACAATAGCGAACGCGAAGATACGCATATCGTTCATCAGTACAGAATGGCACAAAAACAATTTGAGCACCTTTTTCTACCGCAATTCTACTCACTTCCGGAAATTCAACATCATAACAAATTTGAATAGATATTTTGCCTTTATCAGTATCAAACACTTCAACTGAGTTTCCAGGTTTTACTCCCCACCATCGGCGTTCATTTGGTGTGATATGTAACTTGTACTGTTTTCCATGTGTACCATTTCGTCGAAATAAATATGAAATATTATAAAGATTTTCTTCTTCAATAGTAAAATGAGATCCGCCAATAATGTTGATGTTGTATTTAATTGCCAGTTTGGTAAATAAGTCTAGATACTGAGGTGTAAATTCCGAAAGCTTACGTATTGCTAATGCAGGACGTTCCGGTGGAAGAAATGATAATAATTGAGTAGTAAAAATTTCTGGGAAGATAACAAAATCACTATGGTAATCTGAAGCCACATCAACAAAATATTCGCACTGTTTTGCAAACTCATCAAAATCTTTAATCATTCTCATTTGATATTGGACGGCACATATCCGTACCGGAATTGTAGGAACATACGTTCGATGTGGTTCAGGAACATAATCCAAATTAGCCCATTCTAAAAATGTTGCGTAGCCTTTGGATTCAACATCTGATGTTAAATAATTTGGAATAAGACGCTTCAACACAAAACCGTTTGATAATTGTGATGTCAACACCGGATCGACAAGAATTTTGTTGACTACTTTATCAACATATTCTCGTGCAGACATTTTATCGCAATATTTACCGTACCCCGGAATTCTTCCGCCGAGAATAATTCTCATTAAATTATATTTCTTGGCAAGTTGTTTTCTGTAATCATATAACCTCCGAGCTAACTTTAATCCTCGAAATTCAGGATCAACCATAATCTCGATGCCGTATAAAGTGTTGCCTTTAGAATCATGATTTCGAATAAATCCTTTATCAGCAATTTCTTGCCAACTGTGCCAGTTAGAATATAAGCTAAAATCCAAAATTAAACTGCTTGAAGAAGCAACAATAGTGCCTTGGTACTTTACGCACACTTGTCCTTCAGAAAACAATGTTAGTTGACTTGTAAATTGTTCTATTGACCATGGCTTCATTCCAGAGAAACATTTGAGTTGGAGTTCAACCACTTTATCGTAATCTGAAAGCTGCAAAAGTGTAACTTCGATATTTTTTTCAAATAGTTTAAGATCAATTTGTTCCATAGTTCATCCTCCATTGTTGAATACAACAAGGTCTTTATTATACAATACAGAAAATTATTCTTGTATTTCTTTGAAAAATATATTTATAAAATTCCAAAAGCTCTTAATGCAAGAGCGACAATAGATAAAGCAAGTACAACCAACAATAGTGTTGCTTGAACCGGGAAATCATTGTTGCCATTATTTTGGTCGTTTTGTTGTGTAGTTTCTTTTTTCATGATAGTTCTCCATACAAACAGAATAAATAAATAACACAATACTCCAATGGAATATTAGTGCATTAATTAATTACAGTAGGAAAAACTATATGACTGGAGGGTCTCTTGGTTTTGAAGGAGAGGAATCGAGAGAGGAAAGAACAACGTCGCTATCGCAAGGCAAAAATAAAGCAATAGCATCTTTGTATGTGATTATTACATTTGTAGAAGTTGAATAAACGAATGTGTCTGTGTTGGATGCAGGTGGAAAATGTTTTTTTACAGTCCAAACAGGTGTAGCACTAATAGGATGGGATTTTTTTTCTGAAGTTAATTGATGATTATGGTTGCCAGAATTTAATAACTCTTTTAAAACAACAAGATGACCCGCTGATGCAATACATCCATAGCATGTAATAATAAAAAAAATTACTAATTGTTTTACCTTCATTTTCATAGTATTAAACTAAGCCAATTCAGCTACACTTGCAAGCTAACAATTTTCATCATTTTCAATTGGTATTTTTAGTGTTAGTTTGAGGAAGATAAAACCGATTGTTCCTGCGATGAGTGATGCAATAAGAATCGCAATTTTCGAATTGTTTATTGTAACTGTACTTTCAAATGCAAGAAGCGTAATAAAAATAGACATTGTAAAACCTATACCGCCTAAAAAACCTGCGCCGATTATATTTTTCCATTTCAAGTCTGTCGGCAATACACAAAGTCCTAAACCAACACCAATAAATGAAAAGAGCCAAATGCCGAAAGGTTTTCCAATTACAAGTCCTGCGATAATTCCTAAACTGTTAGTTTGTCCCAAACCGTTTTGCCAACTGTCCCCTACCGCAATACAAGTGTTGGCAGCCGCAAACAATGGCAGAACAAGAAAAGCAACGGGTTTGTGTAAGAAGTGTTGAAGAATAAATGAAAGTGTTTTTTTTCCACCATCACCAAATGGAATGACGAACGCTAACAACACGCCAGTTATTGTAGCATGAACACCTGAATGCAACATAAAATACCACATTGCTACACCACCAATTAAATACGGAATTAATTTGTGAACTTTCAATCGGTTTAGAATGAATAAAAAACCAAGGATGCCCAAAGCAATAAATATATTTGTAAACGCTAATGATGTTGTGTAAAAAATTGCAATTACAATGATTGCGCCCAAGTCGTCAATTACAGCTAATGCAGTTAAAAATATTTTAAGTGATACCGAAACACGATTGCCTAACAGAGATAAAATACCAATAGCAAAAGCTATGTCAGTTGCCATTGGAATACCTGCGCCTGCTTGAGTGTCTGTCCCAAAGTTGAGCAATAAAAATAATCCTGCAGGAACAAGCATGCCACCTAATGCTCCAAAGAGTGGCAACGAAGCATTTTTAATATTTGAAAGTTCTCCCTGATAAATTTCCCGCTCTAACTCTATACCTATTAAAAGAAAAAAAATGGTCATAAATCCGTCATTAATCCAATGAACAATACTATCGCCACCAAACTCAAAATGCCAAAAGTTGATATAGTTGGTCTGCCAAGGTGAGTTTGCAAGTGCAAGTGAAAGAAGTGTCACAAAAACTAAAATTAGTCCCCCAGCTTTCTCGCTGTTAAAAAATTCGTTAAATAGTTTTGTTGATTTCATTTTGCCAGTCTGTCGGTATCGTGTTTCCTCTACTAATCTTTAACTGTAGGCTAAACAAGCTATTTCTTTACTCACTAAGACAATATTTTTTAGATCTATTTTTTTCGCTCTGCTTTCGCATCAACTTCTCTACGTAATTGTTCATTAGTTTTTTCTAATTTTGAAATAGTTTTCATTGCGTTAAGCCGTATCTCATTCAAATCATGAGATAATTTTTCATCATACCGATATATTAATTTTGAATAATAAACAATAATAGTTGTTATTGAAGCTGCTATTACAAGAAAGATTGCCAAGAAATAATATGTCGTTGTGGTTGCTATTGCTGTTAATTTTTCCCCGGTCAAGTATTTAACATAGATTGACTGTTGTTTTTCAATAGACATTTGTTGAATAATATCCCGGATAACAATCATTGATTGTCTCCCTTCGTTGGTGAGAGCAACTTGCACCGAATCATTAGATGGATTATTCAATTCAATATCTATTGAAGATTTAATTGATTGTAGTTTTTTTGATATAATTTCTGTCAGTGAATCAATAAATTGCTTGTTATATTCGCCGCTGAAGTTAAGTGTTCTAAAATTTATAATTGCATCCTCAACATTGTCAACATAGGAATAGTATGAAGTAACATATTCCTTTTCATGAGTAATAATATATCCCCGTCTCGCAGACTCTGCATTTTTTAAGGATACAAGAACATCCTGAAATATCGATAAAACCTTTTCATCAGAATATATTCCATTCACAAGCTCAGATTGCTTTTTTATAATTGAAAGAGTGTACAAGCTGTAACTCAAAAAAAGAATCGTGATAATAACGATACTTGCAATTTGAAGTATTTTATAATTTTTTTTCATAAAGGCATCACAATTGTATTTTAATGTTAGGGCATTATTTGTTCTCTCTACATTAATAAATATGGTAGAGCATTACATATACAACCACGCCGGTAACAGAAACATACAACCACAATGGCAATGTTTTTTTTGCAATCTTTTTATGAAGGTTGTAGTTCCCTTGCACACACCTCTTCAACGTCAGAACAATCATCGGTACAATTGTTACAGCAAGTATTGAATGTGAAATGAGAATTGCTAAATAGAATGTTCGTGCAGTTCCTGTTCCCTGAAAATGCACTGAACCAACTTTTGCATGGTAGAGTAAATAAAATGAAAGGAAGAGTATTGAACTTGCAACTGCAGAAAGCATCGCCTTCCTGTGTTTTTCCCTCTCCCCATTTTTGATGTAACGATACCCCAGAATTAACAATGTAAAACTGGTGAGATTAAAGAATGCATTGATTGTCGGCAATAGTGAATAATCCATTGTAGTTATTTTTTATAAATGATCATGAGTGTGAAAATAATCGGCAGGTACGCTATTGATGCAAAAAAGAGTTTGCTGGCATAGACTTGTGAAGAATCTTGCAGTGAAACTTTTCTGGAAAATTTCATTCCATACAATAAAAATAATCCGCTTGTAATAATTGCGCCAAATAAATATTGCATTGAAACAAATCCGAGTAATGCCGGCGTTGTGCTGACAAGAAAAAGAAGAAATAAATTCAGATTCACTCGGGAAGCCAGCATCTTTCCTGTTGCGTCAATGACAGAAAGCAGTTGAAATTTCGCCCGCGCATAATCGTTGCGATAGAGCCATGCGATGGAATAAAAATGTGGCATCTGCCAATAAAAAAGAATGGCGAACAGACTAACTGCTTCAATGGTAATTTCATTGCGCACCGCTGCCCAACCGATTAATATTGGAAGTGCACCCGGCACGGCGCCAATAATTGTCGCAACGCTTGTAATCCTTTTCAGCGGAGTGTAAAAAAAAAGATATGTTGTAAGAGTTAACGCAGCAAGCAATCCACTTAAAATATTTAAAGCAAGAGTGAGAACAGCAATACCAGCAATCGAAATTATAATCCCCCACAATAATGCTTCATTTGGCAAAATTCTACCTTCGGGCACGGGACGTTTTTCAGTCCGTTTCATCAACGCATCGTACTCGCGCTCGGCATATTGATTCAATGCACCGGCTCCACCGCCGACAAGCAACGTGCCGATAGCAAGAGAGACATACTGTGCAACATCAAAATAATAATTTTCTTTTACGGCAAGATACGCACTGCATACAGAAGTGAACACCGAAAGAAGTGTCAATTCCGGTTTCATGAGCAGCCATAAATCATGAACTATTTTAATTGCAGAGCGTTGCTTCACAGAAATTGTATTCAATAAATTTACTGTATCTACTCAGTCATGCCATGAGTGGCTAAGCCATCCCTTCGGGATTTGTCTAATGTTTTGGTGAATGTTGTGGGAATCCATCCCTTCGGGACAAGTTTTATTCGCCGCGGCGAATCAAAAAGTAACTCATGGCATGACTTTAAAGGCACGGTGAGTAGTTACAATGTACTTCAGATTCCATTTTAATTTTATCCAACAAAATCTTTCTTCTCAAATTTAAATCCGAAAATCTTGAGCAAATGCAGAGTGATAAGAACTGAAACAACCAAAACGAGCGAGCCGATTGCCACATGAAGCGTTGTGATGATGACAGATTTATGCGTGAGTACCGTAAATGCACCAAGTGCAAATTGTAACAATACTAATTCTAATAATTTATATCCTAAATCTCGAATGCGTTCGGGGAGAAATTTTGCTCGAATGATTTTAATCGAAGATACAATTACAAGAGCTGTAACAACGTAAGCCCAACTTCTGTGTAACAAGTGAACAAGAATTTGATATGTCGCAATTGGCGTATCGGCTGTATGACGAACTCCTTGTTCTATCAGTGTAGCATTATATCGTGCAACAGCATCAGAGCTAAGTGAAGGAAAAATTTGTCCGAAAGCTAATGGAAAATCGGGCACAACTAATCCTGAATATGTATGACGCATCAACGAACCGAACATGAGTTGAATAAATACCACCACTGTTACGCCAATCATCAACCAAAGAATTGTAAATCCTTTTGTGGGAAGTATCAGTGTTAATTCTTCTTTCCACCATTGCGATGTAAAAAGCGCTATTGACGCTGTGAAGCAAAAAAATGTTTGTGCTAACATTGCATGACCGACAGAAATAGGTGCCGGCAGTAAATATAAAACAGTCAAGCCGCCTAACAGCCCTTGTAATAGTACTGCGCCGAGTGTATAAAAACCAAATACGCGCATCATTTTGCGTTCGTCTTTTTTCCATAACCAAAAAGAAAGAATCAGCGTTAGAAAACCTACAGCCGATGCAATGAGACGATGACCGTGTTCAAATTGAATTCCGCCCGTCCATTTATGCAGCGGAAATGTGAACATGTTTTCACCGTACGTTGTGGGCCAATCAGGAACGGACAATCCGGAGCCGGTGCTTGTTACCAAACCGCCTGCAAAAATAAGAAGAAATGTGCACGCAGCCACAAATATTGCAAAGTAGTGTAATGATTTGTTGTACATGATAATAAAATTTTTGTTTTGAAACTTGTTACTGTACAAAAAGATACAAATTTTTCATTTCATATTCATCGAAAACCTTGCTTCTGCACTTGCTTATCCATAATTTTGAACAACGAACTGAAGTTACGCGGAACGTGTTTTTGCCGCGAATGATGCCATGACTTAATATCAATTCGCAAAAGTCATGGCATCATTAAAAAAAAAATTTTGTTTTGCGTAACATCAGCAACTAACGACAAACTCAAAAAGGAAATTTTAATGAAGAATATTCTACTTCTCACCCTTCTCTCCGCTTCATTTCTTTACGGGCAAACTCAAAATACACCAGACGAAAAACATCTTGCCAATATTAAACAACTTACCTTTGGCGGTACAAATGCCGAAGCATATTTTTCTGCTGATGAAAAGCAACTCATCTATCAGACCACACGTGATAGTTTTAAGTGCGATCAAATATTTATTATGAATGTGGACGGAACTAATAATCATTTAGTAAGCAGTGGAACCGGAAGAACAACCTGCGCCTATTTTTATCCTGACGGAAAAAAAATTCTTTACGCATCCACTCATCTTGGCGGAAAAAATTGTCCGCCGGAAGCCGATCGTTCGAAAGGATATGTCTGGGGAGTGTATAAATCGTTCGATATTTTTACTGCAAATCCGGATGGTTCCAATTTAAAACAAATCACCATTGCAGATGGTTACGATGCTGAGGCAACAATTTCTCAGGACGGAAAACAGATTGTCTTTACATCCGCGCGTGATGGCGATTTGGAATTATATCTGATGAATGCTGATGGTTCGAATCAACAACGACTGACATTCGATAAAGGATACGACGGCGGCGCTTTCTTTTCTCCTGATGGAAAACAAATTGTGTATCGTGCACATCATCCAAAAGATTCTGTTGATCAAAAACTTGGTGAGGATTTATTGGCGCAGGAATTAGTGAAGCCTACGCAAATGGATTTATTCATCATCAATGCCGATGGAACAAACAAACGGCAAATTACGAACAATGGTGCGGCGAATTTTGGACCATTCTTTACTCCTGATGGAAAGAAAATTATTTTTTCTTCAAATGTGCATGATATTAAAGGTTGGAATTTCGATCTGTTTTTAATTGATACAGACGGAAAAAATCTTGAACAAGTTACCTTCTCCCCCGGCTTTGATGGTTTTCCGATGTTCAGCTCGGATGGTAAAAAATTCGTTTTCTCATCAAGCCGTAATGCGACATCACGTCACGAAATAAATATGTTTATTGCCGATTGGAAATAATTTGTGAAACTGCAAAATAAAATTGCGGTCATCAGCGGTGCATCAAAAGGATTAGGCAGAGCGCTGGCAATTCGTTTTATCAAAGAAGGTGCATTCGTCTGTGTCTGTGCACGCAATACGGATTTGCTTCGCTCTCTTCAATTAGAAATTCTTTCTTCAGGCGGAAAATTTCATTGCGAGCAAGCAGATGTTTCCGATGAAAACCAATCGCGCGAATTTATTCATAACTGTTACAACACGTACGGCAACATCCACATTCTTGTTAATAACGCAAGCGTGTTAGGTGCGCGCGTTCCCATTGCTGATTATCCTTCTATGGAATGGCACAAAACGCTTTCTGTAAATCTGAATGGTGTTTTCTATTTAACGAAACACGCTATTCCTCTTTTCGATTCGAGCGGCGGTTCAATTATTAATGTCAGCTCTTCGGTTGGAAAAATAAATAAAGAAAATTGGGGCGCATACGGTGTCTCCAAGTTTGCTGTTGAAGGTCTAACGCAAGGGCTTGCTGAAGAACTAAAAAGTAAACACATACGAGTGAATGCGGTTAATCCGGGACCAATGAAAACTGAAATGCGGCAGAAAGCATATATGCATGGTGATAAAGTGATAGCAAAAAATCCGGCGGATGTTCTTGATGTGTTTGTATATCTCTCTTCCGACTTTTCAAAACATGTAACAGGAAAATCAATAGACGCTCAACAATTTAAAGGAACATTGTAAATGAAAACTCTACGAACATTTTTTATGTATGCACTCTCGTGTTCCGTTCTTCATGCAGCGGAAGATTCACTCCAGTTACATCTGCGATCTCATTTTCACTATCTTGCTTCCGATGCGTTACAAGGCAGAGAAACAGGTGAAGCAGGTAATCGCCTTGCCGCAGAATATATTGCAACGCAATTTAAAAATATCGGATTGAAACCGATCGGAGACAATGGAACGTACTTCCAAAATTTTGAAGTTGTGAAAGAGATACAACTCGACGGAAATAATTCTTTGACAGCACTGATTTCAAAAAAAGAAAAGAACTATGCGGTGAAAACTGATTTCCAACCGCTTTCCTTTTCATCAAACAGCAGTGTGAGCGGCACGCTAATTTTTGCAGGGTACGGAATCAATGCATCGGATTCAGTCTATAATGATTACGCAAATTGTGATGTGAAAGATAAAATTGTTCTCGTGCTTCGTTTTTCTCCCGATGGCGATAATCCACATTCGAGTTTTGCAAAATATTCAGCGCTGAGAAATAAAACATTGCAGGCGCGTGAGCGTGGCGCAAAAGCTCTGTTGATAGTTACTGCCACTGCCGATGATTCCACCGACAGACTTATTAAATTGAAATACGATAACTCTTTCAGCAACAGCGGCATTCCTGTGTTAACTGTAAACCGTGCAATTGTCAATGAATGGCTGAAAGGAAATAAACTTACAGTTGATTCGCTTCAACAAAAAATTGTTAGAAACAAAAAACCATTTTCTCTTGAACTCAATTCTGTTCGTATTTCTTTAGTAACATCGCTTCATGAAATCAGAAAACCTACTTCAAACGTTGTTGGCTTACTGCAAGTAACCGATACGACAAACACAGAGCATCTTGTTATCGGTGCACATTACGATCATCTCGGCTATGGCGGCGAAGGTTCCGGTTCTCTTGCACCGGATAAAAATGAAATTCACAATGGCGCAGATGACAATGCTTCGGGAACTTCCGGAATGATTGAATTAGCGCGATCTCTTTCCACACAACAAAAATTATTAAAACGAAATATCGTGTTCATCGGTTTTTCCGGTGAAGAAATGGGGACACTCGGTTCTCTGTATTATACGAAGCATCCCATTCTTTCTCTCGAACGGTCTGCGACAATGATTAATTTAGATATGGTTGGACGTTTGAAAGAAAAAACTCTCACCATTCAGGGAACCGGCACTTCTTCGAATTGGAATAATTTACTGAGCAAGTACAACAATGATTCTTCTTTCGTATTAAAATTTATAAAAGATGGATTCGGACCAAGTGACCACGCAGCATTTTTCGGAAAAAACATTCCTGTTCTCTTTTTCTTCACAGGTCTTCACGAAGATTACCATAAGCCATCTGATGATTTTGAAAAAATTAATATCGCAGGTGAAGCATCATTAGTTCGCTACATTGCACAGCTTGCAGTTGAAATTGATACAACTACCGTTCGTCCTGATTTTATTAAAACACAATCACCGTCGCAATCTTCGGGTGATAGCCGCGGATATAGAGTCTATGTTGGTACTATTCCGGATTATTCGGAACAGACTGAGGGAATGAAACTTTCCGGCGTGCGGGAAAACAGTCCGGCATCGAAAGCAGGTTTACAAGCGGACGATGTGCTGATTAAATTTGGAAAGTTTGAAATCAAAAATGTGTATGACTACACGTATGCAATTCAAGATTACAAACCGGGCGATGTTGTTGAAGTGATTGTTGTGCGAGGAAAAGAAAAAATTACGGTGAAAGTAACTTTAGAAAAAAGAAATTAATTATTGTTGGAATCTGTAACTAAAAAGCCTGACAGATCATTTATTCTGTCAGGCTTTTTTTGTTAGATCATTTTTTTTACAAGTTCTCGAAGCTGATCTTTGGGAAGGATTTTTTTAATCATCGGAAAAATAATTTGATTTTCCTTGTGGATATGATTCACCATCAATTGAACAATCTCTTCTGCCGCTTCGCATAATTCCGATTTTGCAACTTTGTCGTTATTGTTTTCAAGAAACGAATTCAAGCTGATGCGAAGTTTTTTATTGAGCTTTGCCATCTTGCGATGATCATCGCGAATATTTGCAGACGGACCGTCATAATGTTGGTCAATAATAGGAAGAAGAATTTTTTCTTCCTTTGCATTATGCTCGGTTACTTCCTCATTAATGTACTCAGCAGCTTTTACAAGTTGCTGAATGGATTTATCGGAAAACCCTTTCTTTTTAATTTCTTGCGATACTTTTTTTAGGATATGTAATTGCTCAAGCGCAAGCTCGTGCTCTTTCATAAACATTGCTATCGGATCTCGTGCAAGCATAGCGTTTAAAATTTTTTAGACAGTTTCGGTATAAGTTGCATATTTAATTTTACCGTTGATACACGACGTTAACTTTTCTGCTAATGTATCAGCAGCTTCGTCTTCGCTTTCTTCAAATTTTTTATACGACTCTTCTGAATGAGCAAGAAACATTTCTGTAAAATTATTACGCTTTCCTTTTATTTCATAGACAGAATACTCTACAAAATGATTTGTAGAATGATGAGTTTTTAATTCTTGAATTACGCTGAAATATTCGCTGCGTTTTTCTTCTAACACTTCGTACTGCATCGTTAAGATAATTTTTGCCATCAGTGCTTCCTTTTGTTGATGAATAAATATATGTTCATTAAAAAAAAATTTTGTAACTACTCAGCGTGTCAAATTATAAATTCGTTTTTATTTCAAATCACCCCCTCTTTGATTCTCCCCCTTTCAGGGGGAGAAAATTCCCTCCCCTAA
>CAYHZL010000042.1:12613-19881 GCA_964361075.1 uncultured Chitinophagaceae bacterium | reverse complement strand
CTTTGGAGGTCATCATGGCACCTGACCAAAATCTAAACCAATCAAGTTCGACGGCAAAGCAATCAATTCCCGGCAATGCATCTCTTTTGATAGGAATCGGTTTACTCGTTTATCTTGTTTACAACTACTCCGCAAGGCATGTCCTCGGCTTGGAAATGGCTCCATTTATTCTCTCGATAATCGGTTTTGTTCTTGGAATCGTCGGCCTTTTACAAAAGGGTGTTAATAAGAAATTCGCAATCGCAGGTGTCGTTATCAACCTTGGTATTAACATTGTGCCATTAATGATTATTCTCTCTTGGAGGTGACGGTTTTCTCGTTGCCCATCTTCGCCTAACAAACGGCAAAACGGCGCTCGCACACTGGATAGGCGAAGTTGAAACGATGTTTAGCTAGACGTAAAGTGCTCGCTCCATGCCGTTGCTCGCTTGTTTGGTTGCTTCACTTATTTAATAGCTCGCAACGGCACGGCGTGGTTTGTGCACACGTTATATGAAATACATTTTTACAATTTGATATTTTTTCACTCTACTTTTTAAAATTTATTCTTTAATAAAAACCTATGAAATTAATACCCTACATCTTCGGTTTAATCGGATCAATTGTCACGGCAATTATCATTGTTTTTTTGAATCAATGGACTGGATGGGAAATCCACTCACTAAGTATTTTGTTTATTATTCCCATTGGTGGAATTTTATTGGGCATGGGGGGTGCTGGCGGTTTCTTTTTAGGAAGAAAGTTGACTAACACCAAAATGTCAAAGATTGACTATGCAATCGCAATCGCACTTGGATTGCTAACTTTTTTCAGTGTTAATTATATTTCTTACGTAAATACATATATTTCTATCGATTCAAATGATGAAGTTAAAATTTTATATCAATTTTCACAACCTGAGGATTATGTTTCTATTAGTCAACTTATTAACTTTGGGGAATTTCTGAATATGATAAATTCTGCGTCAACACATCAATTTAGATATAAAGGCGCTGTGAAAATTGGTGATGAATTTGAAGTCGGAAAAACACCTACCACTATTTTGTTTTATGTTCAAATATTAGGTGTGCTATTAGGTTCATTGGCAATGGCGCTATTTTTGGCGGGTTCTAAATATTGTGATAGATGTAAGAAATACTATAAAAACAAAATCCTTAAAAGTTTTAATATTGAAAAATTTGATGCATACGTTGAAAATATTAATAAAAATATCAAAAACGGACTTTCTTTAAAAAAGAATATTGTAGAAATCGAGGATCGAGATATCAAGGCTAACAAATATGGCCAAATAGAAGTATTGTTTTGCCCCGACTGCCATGATGGATATTTATTAATCAAATTTTTTGCCGTTGATTCAAGGGGCGAATCCAATGAAATTTCAGAGTTACAACAAATATTAACCTTAGATCAGGGAGTGACAATTGAACTTGCGAGAAAATAAATTTAAAAAAAGTAGAGTGAAAAATAATAATAAGGAAAAAATGTACATCATATAACACGGCATATACGGCTACGCTACGCTTCGCCCATATTGCTATCGCAACATCGTATATGCCGGGACGTTAGCGGAAACCCTAAAAAGACACAGCATCATAACAAAATATTGGTTGACAAAGACTTTATTTTTAACTTAGCGGACTATTACGAATGACTATTAAATGAAATTATCAAAACAGAAATATACCGAACTTATTGACAGCATTGGCTCGACTTTGCAGAGAGCAAGAGAAAATGCTATCAAAGCAATAAATGCTGAACTGGTTACAGCAAATTGGGAAATCGGTAGACACATTGTGGAATTTGAACAAGAAGGAAAAGAAAAGGCAGAATACGGAAGTGCATTATTGACAAGCCTTGCCAAAGACTTGAAAATAAAGTATGGAAAAGGGTTCAGTAAAAGTAATATCTATTTATGCAGACAGTTTTTTATTAAATATCAAAAATTCCAGACAGTGTCTGGAAAATTGAGTTGGAGCCATTATGCTGAATTACTAACGGGGATCTCTAAAAATCATTCTGTAGTTGTCGGAGAATTTAACTCTCCGACAGAAACTTCAATTTGAGATGATATGGAAAAAATGAAAGCAGTAGTATATAACAAAAAAGGTTTACCCGATAAGTTAATGTATTGTGATGTTGAAAAACCGAAACCAAACGACAACGAAGTATTGATAAAAACAGTTGCGGTATCAGTAAATGCAGCCGATTACCGTTCGATGAGAATGGGAATCATACCAAAGAGAAGAATTTTTGGAGCCGATATAGCAGGAAGAGTGGAATCAGTTGGCAAAAATATCCGACAGTTTAAGCCGGGCGATGAAGTAATCGGAGACCTTTCTGATTGTGGATTTGGCGGTTTCGCCGAATACGCTGTAGCTCCAGAAAAAATATTGATACTAAAACCCGCAAAAATATTTTTTGAAGATGCAGTTGCTTTACCTATGGCAGCAGTAACAGCTTTACAGGCATTGCGCGACAAAGGCAACATTCAAAAAGGGCAAAATGTTTTAATTGTCGGCAGCGGCGGCGGCGTGGGAACCTTTGCCGTCCAGCTTGCCAAATATTTTGGTGCGGTAGTAACTGCAGTATGTAGTACGAAAAATGTTGAGCAAACGTATTCTCTCGGCGCGGATTATGTAATTGATTACACAAAAGAGGATTTCATAAAAGGCAACAGATATTACGACCTCATTTTAGCTGTCAACGGGAATCGTCCACTTTCTGCCTACAAGCGAATCTTAAATCCGAACGGCATATATGTTATGGTCGGCGGTGCGTTGTTGCAGATTTTTAATTCCATTTTATTCGGTTGGCTGATGTCGTTTGGTTCGAAGAAAATGCGTTCTCTTGCAGCGAAGTCAAACCGGAAAGATTTGGAGTTTATCGTAAAGCTCGTAGCGGATGGCAAGATCAAGCCGGTTATTGACAGACGTTATTCGCTTGATAAGACCGCCGATGCCATGCGCTATTTAGGCGAAGGACACGCACAGGGAAAAGTAGTGATAAATGTGGAATGAAAATAAAAAATAGACCACGGATGACACGAAAAAAATTGATTTACACAAATTTAAATCCGTGAAAATCCGCGTTTTTACCGTGTAATCTGCGGTGGATGTTTTTTTCCAATGCTTTTGCGTAACATGCGAAGCATCCTTAGGATCAGTAAGGAATATGAATATGAAAGATGCATATATCGTCATCGCGGTTCGCACTGCTGTGGGAAAAGCATTCAAAGGTTCGCTTCGCAATACTCGTCCCGATGAAATGGCGGCAACAGTAATAAAATTTTCTGCAAAAACATTTTTGAGAAGCCCGAAGATTTTTACAACACCAATCCAAACGGAGATGAGTTTTGCAAGTTCACACACGAATTGCGTAACTTCATTCCGCAATACGTAAAAGAAAATATTTCAATCAATCAATACAATGCATAATGGAAAAGAAAAACGAAATAAAAATATTTGAAGACAAAAAAGTAAGAACTCTTTGGGATGCCGAGCAAGAGAAATGGTATTTATCAATTATTGATGTGATTGTAATTTTAACTGTCAGCCCAAGACCCAGAAAATACTGGAACGCTTTAAAAACAAAGCTGAAAGCCGAGGGAAGTGAACTGTCCCATAATTTGGGACAGTTGAAAATGGCAGCCGAAGATGGCAAAATGCGAATGACCGATGTTGCCGATACCGAGCAGCTATTTCGGCTCATACAATGCACATGCTTCGCATCAAATCAATGTCATTGCATTGCGCCATAGCACTCCGTGCCTGCGGCGGGCAGGTTTTTTTGCCGAAGTTCCAACGGAATGCCTTCGGCACAATCTTCAAATCTCTCGCTAAGTCGCAAAGAACGCAAAGAATTATGCACACGCGCATGCAAATTGGTATATTAGTAGAGTAAATTTACTTGCAAAAGGTTTTCAATGGCAATTTTAAGAAAAGAGCGGATATACTTTGATTCCTCTGTGATTGGAGGATACTATGATCCAGAATTTGCAGATGATTCGAGGCGTGTTATTGAATATGCTCGCAACAAACGGATAACTGTTTTGATAAGCGAAGTTGTTGTACAAGAAATTCTTAACGCCCCTACACATGTGCAAGATGTATTGTTTTCTATTCCAAGCGATACCCTCGAAAGAATTGAACTGACGACAGAAATACTTTCCTTGCGTGATGCTTATCTTTCTGCTGATATTGTTTCTCCTCGCTGGAGTGACGATGCAACACACGTTGCTGCGGCTACTGTTGCTCGTGCCGATGCAATTGTGTCGTGGAATTTTCGTCATATTGTACGTCTTGACAAAATGCGTGCTTACAACCAAATTAACCTTGCAAATGGTTATGGTATACTAACAATTATTTCACCAAAAGAGGTAAACTACGATGAACCAACTGAATAAAAAGGAGTTTGATTGCATTGCTATAAAGCGAGAATCGCAGAATAGAATCTATGAGGAGACCAAGGATATGACACCTCAACAACAGATTGAATATTTTCGCAATGCAGTACGAAAAAGTTATTTCCGAGAATGGTGGGAACAAGCCAATTCTTTATCGGGTAATCGTATCAATCAAGCATCATAATCATTGCGTGCGCTTTTTGCATAATAACCAAAAGCACGTCGCTTACTCATTTGAAAAATTCTTATAGATTTTGCTCAGCACAGTTTGCCGCAAATAATCGATCATTTGATAGCGACAGATTGTGCTACGTGCTTTTGGTGAACGTTATTGAAAAAGAAAACTTTATAAAAAAGGAATACGAATATGAAAGATGCATATATCGTCAGCGCGGTTCGTACTGTTCGAACGGATGACATGGCTACAACAGTAATAAAATTTTCTGTAAATCATTTTTGATAAACTCGAAAATTTTTACAACGCCAATTCAAACGGAGATGTGTTTCGCAATCTCACACCCGAATTGCGTAACCTCATTCCACAATACATAAAAGAAAATATTTCAATCAATCAATACAATGTTTAATGGAAAAGAAAAACGAAATAAAAATATTTGAAGACAAAAAAGTAAGAACTCTTTGGGATGCCGAGCAAGAGAAATGGTATTTATCAATTATTGATGTAATTGAAATTTTAACCGGCAGCCCAAGACCCAGAAAATACTGGAACGCTCTCAAAACAAAACTGAAAGCTGAGGGAAGTGAGTTGTCCCAAAAATTGGGACAACTGAAAATGCAATCGGCTGATGGCAAATTTTACTTAACCGATGTTGCCGATACCGAGCAGCTATTTCGGCTCATACAATCCATTCCATCACCAAAAGCAGAACCGTTTAAACTTTGGCTGGCACAAATAGCTGCCGAACGGTTAGACGAAATGCAAGACCCTGAATTGACTATCGACAGGGCTTTAGAACAATACTTGCAATTGGGCTACTCTGAAAACTGGATTAACCAACGCCTGAAAAGTATTGAGATACGAAAAGCACTTACCGACGAATGGAAAAAGAGAGGATTAAAAGAAGGCGTTCAGTTTGCAACGCTAACCGATATTATTACCAAAGCGTGGGCTGATAAATCCACCAAAGAATATAAAGTTCTGAAAGGTTTGAAAAAGGAAAACCTTCGGGATAACATGACCAACACCGAACTGATTTTAAACATGCTTGCAGAAGCATCTACTAAAGATATTTCGGCAGCCGTAAACCCTAAAGATTTTGAAGCCAGTAAAAAAGTGGCGAAACAAGGTGGCAATGTAGCCAAAGTTGCAAGGAAAGAATTGGAAACAAGAACAGGTAAAAAAGTTGTTACAGCATTAAATGCAAAATCGGTAGTGCAGTTAAAAAAATAATTGCCTGAACTATGATTCTTGTGATTAGTATGATGACGATGATTAAATGACGGGCTAATGCAGGATGGCGTTGCTGAACGAAACAATAGTGAACGCTTCATTGAAAAAGAAAACTTTAGTAACTGCGCAGTGTGTTAAACCTTGAAGGTCTTTTGTTAAAAAAATCACGACATCTTGCAGTATCGAATGATCAATTTGTAAAAACCTTCAAGGTTTTTTTATTTTATTATGCTACGCTGAATATTTACAAACTTTATAATGAAGGAATACGAAAATGAAAGATGCATATATCGTCAGCGCGGTTCGTACCGCAGTGGGAAAAGCATTCAAAGGATCGCTTCGCAATATTCGTCCCGATGAAATGGCGGCAACAGTAATTGCTGAAGTATTGCGGCGAACTGCAGGATTGAAACCAGAAGAAATTGATGATGTAATTCTCGGCTGTGCCATGCCGGAAGGCGAGCAAGGTTTAAATTTTGCGCGGCTCTCTGCGTTGCGCGCCGGACTTCCATACTCGGTACCTGCGATGACAATCAATCGGTTTTGTTCATCGGGACTTCAATCAATTGCATTTGCAACTGAGCGCATCATGGCGGGACATGCTGATGTAATCATTGCAGGCGGTGCAGAATCAATGAGCATGGTTCCAATGGGTGGTGTGAAGTTTATGGCGAATCCAATTCTCGCAAACACTTCTCCTGATGCTTACATCTCCATGGGATTGACGGCAGAAAATGTTGCAAAAAAATATAACATCACGCGCGAAATGCAGGATGCATTTTCCTATCAAAGTCACATGAAAGCTGTTGCAGCAATCGAAGCAGGAAAATTCAAAGATGAAATTATTCCGATCAACGTCGTAACAAAATTGCTTGACGGCAAAGGGAAAAAAGTAACGAAGGAATTTATTTTTGATACTGATGAAGGTCCGCGCAAAGAAACAACGATAGAAAAATTAGCAGCACTTAAACCGGTCTTTGCATCCGGTGGATCGGTAACGGCAGGAAGTTCATCACAAACCAGTGATGGAGCCGCAGTTGTCATGGTGATGTCAGAACAGAAAATGAAAGAGCTTGGATTAAAACCGCTGGCGCGTTTGGTGAGTTACGCTGTCGGTGGTGTGCCACCGGAAGTGATGGGCATTGGACCTATTGTCGCAGTTCCCAAAGCACTGAAGCAAGCAAACATGTCGCTCAATGATATTCAGCTTATCGAACTGAACGAAGCATTTGCTTCGCAGGCGTACTATGTAATGCAAAATTTGGGAATGGATGAAAAGAAAGTGAATGTGAACGGCGGCGCGATTGCACTTGGCCATCCGCTTGGCTGCACGGGCGCAAAATTAACTGTCAGCATTATCAACGAAGCGAAACGCCGCAATGCAAAGTACGGAATGGTGTCCATGTGTATCGGCGGCGGCATGGGTGCGGCAGGTGTGTTTGAATTTTTTTCGTA
>CAYHZL010000042.1:0-12513 GCA_964361075.1 uncultured Chitinophagaceae bacterium | reverse complement strand
GAAATAGCACCGATGTTCACTGATTACATTCAATACGTTCTCTGTGTGAATCTGCGCTTTTTCTGTGCAATCCGTGGCTAATTTTTTTAGAATAATTATTGAGGCTTATTATGGAAACAACAAATACCAACTATGTAAAAGGTGGAAGTTTTCTTCTGCAAGAAACAGAAGCAACGGAAATTTTTACACCGGAAGATTTTAACGAACAGCATCGCATGATCGCACAGACGACTGATGATTTTATCGAGAAGGAAGTTTTGCCGCATATTCATGAAATTGATGAACAGGAAGAAGGGCTCTCTGTCTCATTGATGAAAAAAGTTGGCGAGCTCGGGCTTCTTTCGATTGATGTTCCCGAAGAATACGGCGGCATGGGTTTAGATAAAACTTCGTCCATGCTTGTTGCGGAACATGTCGGAAAATCCGGATCGTGGGCTGTAACATTTAGCGCACACACAGGAATTGGAACACTGCCGATTGTCTATTTCGGAACGGAAGAACAGAAAAAGAAATATCTTCCGAAGCTCGGAAGCGGCGAATGGATTTCGTCGTACTCGCTTTCGGAAGCAGGCTCCGGTTCGGATGCACTTGCGGCACGCACTACTGCAACACTCAGTGCGGATGGAAAATATTATCTTCTCAATGGAACGAAGATGTGGTTGACGAATGCCGGATTTGCCGATGTCTATATTACGTTTGCAAAAATTGATGGTGAAAAATTTTCTGCCTTCATTGTTGAAAAAGGTTTTCCGGGAGTTTCTACAGCACCGGAAGAAAATAAATTGGGCATTAAAGGTTCTTCCACGCGCCAATTGCTTTTGGATAATGCAAAAGTTCCGGTTGAAAATTTGTTGGGAGAAATCGGTCGCGGGCATATTATCGCATTTAATATTTTGAATGTCGGTCGTTTTAAATTGGGCGCGTCGGTGATCGGCGCGGCGAAAAAAACAATTACCGAAGCAGTGGTGTATGCGAAAACGCGCAAACAATTTAATCAACCGATTGCAAATTTCGGTTTGATCAAACAGAAACTTGCAGATATGGCGATTCTTACGTACGTCGGAGAAAGCATGGTGTATCGTACTGCAGGATTGATTGATCATATTCTTGAAAGCGTTGATAAAAAAAGTCCGGATGCATCGAAAAAAACTTTAAAAGGAATTGAAGAGTACGCTGTCGAGTGTTCCATCATTAAAGTGATGTGCAGTGAGACACTTGATTTTGTTGTTGACGAAGCGGTGCAGATTTACGGCGGCTATGGATACAGCGAAGAATATCCGGTGGCGCGTGCGTATCGCGATTCGCGCATCAACAGAATATTTGAAGGAACCAACGAGATCAATCGTCTCTTAATTTCCGGCATGTTGCTGAAACGTTCGATGAAAGGAGAACTCGGACTGCTTTCAGCGGCGCAGCAATTGGCGAATGATTTGTTGAGTATGCCGTCATCGGGCGATGGAGAGCACGAAGGTGTTTTTGCATCGGAACGAAAAATGATTGCCAATGCAAAAAAAATTGCGGTGATGACCAGCGGCGCTGCTGCGCAAAAATATATGGACAAACTAAATGATGAACAAGAAGTGCTCGCGCACATCAGCGATATTGTGATGGAAGTGTATGCGATGGAATCGGTCTTGTTACGTGTGAAAAAACATTATGCAAGTGACAACAAAGCGAATGAGCTGTATGTAAATATTGTGCAGACATTTGTACACGACGCGATGGCACGTGTGGAAATTTTTGCGCGTGAAATTCTTTCGGCGATTGCTGAAGGAGACATGCTGCGCACATATCTGACCGTGCTGAAACGGTTGATGAAGTATGAACCGCTCAATACTGTGGTAACAAAACGCGCCGTTGCCGATGCGCTGATTGAAAAAGATCGGTACGCGCTATAAATAATTCATTAGAAAATTAAATAAAAAAGAAAGCCACGCTGTATAGCGTGGCTTTCTTTTTATACTCAACATCCATGTGCATTGCAGATACATGTAATTTTCAGTAAATTATATTACACACAGCAGCATAATAGGGACACATGATAGCATTCAATAATATTCTTACTTACATCCTCACAGTTTTTTATTTCGTTACCGTGTGGGTATATGCAAAGGCTTTTTTCAAAAGCAATCAGTTAGCAAAAAAAATAAAATCGCCTTTTCTTTATACTACGTTAGGGCTTCACGGATTTTATTTAATGTATCGCACTCTCTTATTCGATCACCCTCCGATTACTACTGTGTTTGAGATTATGTCGATTATTGCATTTTCAATTACACTGGCGTATGCAGTGATCGAGTACAACACAAAAGTTAAAGATACCGGATACTTTATTCTTACTCTCTCATTCTTTTTTCAATTATTCTCTACGTTGTTTATTGAAAATTTAAATGAAGTGAAACCGATTCTTCGCAACAACCTTCTTGGTCTGCATGTCTCCAGCGCTTTAATCGGATATTCTGCTTTTGCAATTGCGGCGGTCTATGGATTTTTGTATCTGATGCTCTACCACGATATTAAGTCAAAGCATTTCGGCGTCATTTATAACAAACTTCCGGATCTTGAACAGTTGGAACGAATGACAAGCATCGCCAACATTGTAGGATTTATTTTACTGACAGTGGCAATCATCGTTGGTGTTGTATGGCTGCCGAAAGCATTTGGTTCAATTTTTTACAGCGACCCAAAGTTGATAGGCACACTCTGTATCTGGGGAATGTATGCTCTTGGTTTTACTGCAAAAAAAATTGTAGGATGGCACGGTAAAAAAATAATGATACTTTCTATTATTGGTTTTGCCGTTTCATTTTTCTCGCTGACAATTATCAATATTTACTTCAGCGGATTTCACAAATTTTATTGAAGTGTTGAAACAATATGAGTGTCGTAGTATTTGGTATAAATCATAGAACAGCACCTCTCGAAATTCGTGAAACGCTCTGGCTCTCCAGCGACGAAGTCCGATCCGTCATCACCGATTTCAAAGCGCATTATTTTTCAGAATGTTTTCTTGTCTCAACATGCAATCGTACTGAATTGTATGGCGTGATTGACGAGAAAGTTACGCCATCACCTGCGCATGTTCTTGCTGAACTGCAAAAACGTTTTCTGACAATGAAGGCAGTTTCAGTTGTTCGTGAAGAGAATATTTATTTATTGCAAGAGTATCACGCCATCCATCATCTTTTCAAAGTCGCGTCCGGTGTTGATTCAATGGTGGTCGGCGATATTCAAATTTTGAGTCAGGTGAAAGATGCGTTTGCAATTTCAACGGAATTAAAAACGACAGGGATGTTGTTGAATCGTTTGCTGCAAGCAACATTGCATGTTGCTAAACGTGTGCGAAGCGAAACAACAATTACTGAAGGTGCTGTTTCTGTCAGTTATGCCGCCATTGAATTGGCAAGTAAAATATTTTCGGATCTCTCGTCGAAATCTGCGCTGCTCATCGGCGCTGGTGAAACAGGCGAGTTGACGGCAAAGCATTTAATCGGAAAAGGAATTGGGACGCTCTCTATTACTAACCGAACCCGTTCAAAAGCGGATGAACTTGCTGCAACACTTGGCGGCACTGTTGTAGATTTTGAATCATTTCTTCCGACACTTTCACATGTTGATATTGTAGTCTCATCAATCAATACACCGAATTATATTATCACGAAAGATCATATTCGCAAAGTGATGAAAGAGCGTTCGTATCGTCCGCTCTTTATTTTTGATATTGGTGTTCCGCGCAATATTGATCCGCACGCAAATGAAATTGACAGCGTGTTTGTTCACGATCTTGATTCGATTGCAAAAATCGTCGACCAGAATCTTCAAAAAAGAAAAAATGAACTGCCAAAAGTAAATTCGATTATTCTTGATGAGTTAAAAGAATTTCATGGATGGCGAACATCGCTGCAAGTAAATCCGACCATTCAAGATTTGCGGCAATATTTTGAATCTGTTCGAAATGAAGAAGTGTTGAAAAATATCAATCGCTTCTCGCCGGAAAATCGCGGACTGGTGGAATTAGTAACGAAGCGAATAGTCAATAAACTTCTTCATACCCCGACAACACAATTGCGGAACGGACATGATGATACTGCTGAATTGAAAACAGTCAAATTACAATTTATCCGTGAACTTTTTGGTTTACATCAATCACGATCACCAAACGATACAAAAGAAAACGAATGACATCACGAACAACAATTACTGTTGGAACGCGGGGCAGTGAACTTGCGCTCTGGCAAGCGGAGTGGGTGAGGAAAGAACTTCAGCTACGCAATCCTGCACTTACTATCGAAACAACAATTATCAAAACAACCGGAGACAAAATTCTTGATGCGCCGCTTTCGAAAATCGGTGACAAAGGATTGTTTACAAAAGAAATTGAAAAAGCATTGATTGACCGAACAATTGATCTTGCCGTTCACAGTTTGAAAGATGTTCCGACAAATGTTGCTGCCGGTTTAGTGATTGGTGCAATTTCAGAAAGAGAAGATGTGCGCGATGTATTTGTAGCGCATCCGAAAAAAAAATATTCTTCGTTTGCCGATGTGCCGAAGAATGGAACAATTGCAACGGGAAGCTTGCGCAGAAAATGTCAGTTGCTCAGCCATCATCCCGATTTACATATTGTTGACATTCGCGGCAACCTTCGTACTCGCAAAGAAAAACTTGATGCATCGGATTGGGATGGAATGCTGTTGGCGAAAGCCGGCGTTACGCGGCTTGGATGGGATTCGATTATTTGCGACACGTTCTCTCCGGTATTTATTCTTCCTGCCGTTGGGCAAGGTGCGCTTGGAATTGAAATTCGTGAGGATGATGAATTTCTTGCATCGTTGATTGCACCGTTAAATCATCTGCACACGCAGCAAGCAACAACAGGCGAACGTGCGCTTCTTCGATTTTTAGAAGGGGGCTGTCAAATTCCGATTGGCACATTCGGACGAATTGAAAATAATTTGTTTGTGCTTGATGCAATTGTTGGAAGTCTTGATGGCAAACGTATCGTGCGCGGTTCGATAAAAGGCAACCCGGCATCGTCAGGCGATCTTGGAATAGAACTTGCGAGAGATATGTTACAGAGAGGTGCGGATGCTATTTTGAAAGAGATCAAACCGTCGTGAGTGCATCTGCGGAAAATTCTGTGCTGAGTGGAAAAACGATTCTGGTTACACGCGCGCAAAAACAATCCGAAGAATTTAAAGCGCTTCTCGAAAAGTTCGGTGCACATGTTATTATATTTCCTGTTATCAAAATTCAACCGGTATCTTCGTGGGTTGAATGTGATCGAGTCATAAAAAAAATTCAGGAATATGATGGAGTACTATTTACGAGCGTTAATGCTGTCGAAAATTTTGTGCGGCGAATGGAAGAAACTGCAAGTGAGAAAATAAATATTCTTCAGCAAAAAGTTTGCTATGTGGTTGGAGAAAGAACTCGGCAAGAAGCGGAAAATTCTCGTCTCACAATAAAAGAAAGCTCTATGAGAGTGGATGGTGAATCGCTTGGACGAGAAATTATAAAAGAATCTGTGAATGGAAAGAAATTTCTTTTTCCAAAAGGAAATCTTGCTAACAATGTACTTCCTGATATGCTTCGTTACAACGGAGCGACTGTTGATGATGTAGTGGTGTACGAAACAACGAAACCGAATGATAGTGATATTCAATTGATAGAAAATTTGTTGAAGCAACAAAAGATTGATGTCGTTACTTTTTTCAGTCCATCCAGCGTGCAAAACTTTTTCTTACTTGTTTCATCTGCAAGAACTTCATCACTTGTGTTTGCTGTTATCGGTGAAACGACGGTGCAGGCATTAGGCGAAATACATGTATCGGTAGATATCATTGCACCGCAACCAACATCCGATGCTCTGACAAAAGCAATTGTGAAATTTTATTCTCTCTTGGGTTGAATACCCCGACGTCACAAAGTGATCCCTTCGGGACTTGCGTCGTCATTCCGGCGAAAGCCGGAATCCACAAAATGGATGCCAGTCACGCTAAAGCGTGACTGGCATGACAAATACTCCGCAGCTTGCTGCGGAGATAATTTATTCTAACTAAATAATTTCGAAAACTTAATTTTATTTTCTTTGACTACTCTATCTGAAAAACTTGAAAATGATTTATTCCTCCGTGCTTGTAAACGCGAACCGGTTGAACGAACCCCGATTTGGATTATGCGTCAGGCGGGAAGATATTTGCCTGAATATCGTGCCGTTCGTTCCAAAGTTGATTTTCTCACGCTCTGTAAAACTCCGGAGCTTGCCGCCGAAGTTACCATTCAACCCGTCGATATAATCGGTGTTGATGCGGCAATTATTTTTTCCGACATCCTTGTTATTCCTGAAGCAATGGGAATGCAATTGATTGTTGAAGAAGGAAAGGGCGGTCCGAGATTTCCTTCTCCAATTCGCACGATGGATGATATTCAAAAACTTCACATCCCTGATCCAAATCAGGAATTGAAATATGTCATGGATGCGCTGCGGCTTACACGAAAAAATCTTCGCAATAGAGTTCCGCTCATCGGGTTTGCCGGTGCGCCGTGGACACTTGCAACCTACATAGTGGAAGGACATGGCTCGAGAAATTTTCGATACATCAAAGAATTAATATATGCACATCCGCATGAAGCGCACACACTGCTTGAGAAATTAGCGTCGTCTGTTGCCGCGTATCTTTCTGCGCAGATCGATGCAGGTGCACAAGCCGTCCAAATTTTTGATACGTGGGGCGGTATTCTTCCTTACGATGAGTTTGAAGAATTTTCTCTTCGTTACATTCGCCAGATTGTTGAACAAGTAAAACCAAAAGGTGCGCCGATTATTGTTTTCTGCAAAGACTGCGGTCATTCCATTGATCGAATTGCAAATACCGGTGCAGATGTTGTCGGACTTGATTGGACTTCTGATATTGGAAAGACGCGCGCTTTAGTTGGAGATAAAGTTGCATTGCAAGGAAATTTGGATCCGATGATGCTGTACACTTCTCCGGAACGAATTGAAGAAGGTGTAAAGAAAGTATTAGCAAAATTTGGAAAAGGAAGCGGGCACGTTTTTAATTTAGGACACGGAATTTTGCCTGATATTCCTGTTGAACATGCGAAAGCTGTTGTGAATGCTGTGAAGAAATTAAGTGTGCAATACCATTGAAGAAAGAATTTGTAACTACACAGCGAAAATAACCCCACCCTTTTTCCCTCCCATTTTAGGGGAGGGAAAATGTCCTCTCCCCCTAATCCCGAAGGGATGCCTTCGGCACAGGGGGAGAGAAAGAGAGGGGGTCGTGTTTACAAAAGTGGAAAAGCAGAGAGTGAGTGATTCGCCGCGGCGAACGAATTTATAATTTTCCACGCTCATAGTTTCTGAGTAGTTACGAAGAAAGAATTTTTTATGAAACAATTTGAAAAAATTGATATAGAATTATTACAAAAGTACGATCATCCAGGACCACGATATACAAGTTATCCAACCGCGCCATTATTCTCTCCGGCGTTTGGTTCTGCTGAATATCGCGGAGAAATTCTTCGGACAAATTCTGCCGAACAGAAAGCAGACCTCTCGTTGTATTTTCACTTTCCTTTTTGCGATACGCTCTGTTATTTTTGCGGATGTACGATGCTAGTTACGCGCAACAGAGAAAAAATTCGAGAATATAATTCATATCTAAAAAAAGAAATTGATATGATCGCGCCGATAGTTTCATCACAACGCAAAGTTGTTCAATTGCATTGGGGTGGTGGTACGCCGTCGTATCTTGATCCGGATGAAATTGTTGATATCGGAATGTATATTCGCAATCGTTTTAACTATGCGGATGATATTGAAGCAGGAGTTGAAATTGATCCGCGCGGTTTAACACGCGAACACATGGCGGCATTTCGTGAAGTGGGTTTCAATAGATTGAGCATGGGCGTGCAGGATTTTGATGAGCGAGTGCAAACAGCGGTGAATCGAATTCAGCCGGAATCAATTACACGTGATGCAGTGAATTGGAGCAGAGAACTTGGTTTCCAAAGCATCAATATAGATTTAATTTATGGTTTGCCTCATCAATCAGTTGAATCGTTTGCCAACACTGTTGACAGCATTATTGATATTTCGCCGGATCGTTTGGCTGTGTTCAATTACGCGCATGTGCCGTGGTTGAAACCACATCAGTCGCTCATTCATCAAGAAGAATTGCCGACGCCGGAAGAGAAATTGCTGATCTTCAAAATGACGATTGAAAAATTGTTGGATGCCGGTTATTGGAACATCGGCATGGATCATTTTGCAAAGAAGACCGATGAGATGGCGACAGCACAATTGAACAAAACGATGTACAGAAATTTTCAAGGATATTCCACGAAAGCAGGAAGTGATTTGTACGGGTTCGGTATGTCGGCAATCGGACATTTCAAAGAATCGTATCAACAGAATAAAAAAACTCTTCCGGAATATTATGCCGCGCTTCAGAGGGAAGCTCTGCCGACGCATGTTGGCTATCGAATGATACCTGATGATCATATTCGCAAAGAAGTTATTATCCGCATTATGTGCGATATGGAATTGACAAAACAGACAATCGAAAAACAATTTTCAATTGTGTTCGATGAATACTTTGCCGAGGCGCTGAAAAAATTGGAACAGTTTACAGCAGATGGACTTGTTACGTTGACAAAAGAAAAAATTGTTATCAACGGATTAGGCCGGCTTATTATTCGAAATATTGCAATGTGTTTTGATGCGTACTTGGATTCGATGATAAAAGAAAAACCAATTTTTTCACGGACAGTATAAATTTTTGATGATGACACAAACAAAAAGAGCGGTTGTTCTTCTTCAACTTGGCGGACCGGATTCGCTGAATGCTGTTGAACCATTTTTGTATAATCTTTTCTGCGATCCGGATATTATTGATATTCCCGGAGCATTTTTATTTCGCAAAGCATTGGCGCGATTAATTTCTTCGCGGCGCGCACCGAAAGTGCAGGAGTTATACAAACGCATCGGCAGACGTTCTCCGATTTTGAAACAGACGCAGCTTCAAGCGCGAAGATTGAGTGAAGCGTTGCAAGCAAGCGGCAATCCGATGGAAGTGTTGATTGCGATGCGATACTGGCATCCGATGACGGAAGAAATTGTGCGTACGCTTGTTGAAAAAAATATTGAAGAAGTAATTCTGCTGCCGCTCTATCCGCATTTTTCCAAAGCGACGACCGGTTCAAGCGTGAATGAATGGAATCGAGTTACGCGCGCGCTTCATGCACATTCGATTCGCACAAAAGTTGTAAAAGAATATTTCGACCATCCGCTCTATATTAATGCGCTGGTTTCGAATATCAATCGGGCGCTTGCGCGAGTACCGGCAGCGGATCGTTCAAAAGTACAGCTTGTATTCAGCGCGCACGGTACGCCGATGAAATTGGTGTGCGACGGTGATCCGTATTCGCATCATATTCGAAAAACGTACGAGCGTGTTGTTGAAAAAGGAAATTTTAATTTACCGCACCTGCTCTGTTTTCAAAGCAAAGTTGGTCCGCAAAAATGGCTCGAACCGTCATTGACGGGAACAATTGAAAGACTTGCCCACGAAAAAGTTTCGCATGTCGTCGTTATTCCCATTGCATTTGTTTCTGATCATATCGAAACATTATCTGAAATTAACATGGAAGCAAAAGATGAAGCGAAAAAACTTGGTATCAAATATTTCGATATGATGCCTGCGCTGCTGACACATCCTTCGTTTATTGCATGTCTGAAAGATCTCACACTATCGTCGCTTGAAAAATAATGCCCTCTTTCTCTGAACATTCTACTGTAATTATTGGCGCAGGAATTTCCGGACTTGCAACGGCGTGGTGGCTTCACAAAAAAGGTCATGACGTTGTTGTATTGGAAAAAGAAACGACAGTCGGCGGCACGATAAAAACAATTCACGATAACGGCTGGCTTGTTGAATGCGGTCCGAACAGCGCATTGGAAACGACACCGTTATTTAAAACGCTCTTTGCTGATCTTGGAATTTTAGACGAGCTGATGTATGCGGCAGATGCTGCGACGAATCGTTACATCGTGCGAGATGGCGTGTTGCATCCACTGCCGATGTCTCCCACATTATTTTTGAAATCGAAATTGTGGACGCTTGCCGGCAAACTTCGTTTGTTGAAAGAACCATTCGTAGGACGTGCAACGAAAGATGAAAGCATTGCTGAATTTGTCGAGCGGCGATTGGGAAAAGAGTTTCTTGATTATGCAATCAATCCGTTTGTTGCCGGAGTGTATGCGGGCAATCCGGAAGAGTTGAGTGTGCGGGCGGCATTTCCGAAATTGTATGCGCTGGAAGAAAAATATGGCGGGCTGATAAAAGGACAAATTGCCGGAGCGAAGGAACGAAAGAAACGCGCCGAACAATCGAAAGACCGCGCGCAATTATTTTCATTCCGAAAAGGTTTGCAAACTCTTCCCGATGCTCTTGCACAAGCGCTTGGAAAAAAAATTATTACCAATGCTGTAATTCAATCGGTTCGTGTTCAGCAGAATGCAGAACAACCGATGCATGAAATTACAGTAACGAGTGATGAAGGTGAAACGACATATCGCGCACGCAATGTAATTTTTGCGATTCCATCGTATGCGGCGGCGCAGTATATTCAGCAATACGACTCGGCACTTTCTGAAAAATTGAACTCAATCTATTATCCGCCTATTGCAGAAATTGTTTTGGGATATCACTCTTCGCAAATAAAACGTCCGCTGGATGGATTTGGTTATTTAATTCCTGCAAAAGAAAAAAGAAATATACTGGGAACAATTTGGTCGTCGGTACTTTTCCCTGAACGAGCGCCGGAAGGATGTGTTGCGTTCACAACATTTGTCGGAGGCTCACGTCAGCCGGAACTTGTTCAGCGCGATGAAAAAGAACTTCGCCAATTGACTGTTGATGAAGTGCGACAACTGATGAACATTGATGGCGAACCAATTTATTCGCGTGTTACGCGATGGGCGAAAGCAATTCCGCAATATCGTCTTGGTCATTTGCAGATTATAGATCACGTTCAAAAATTTGAAGATACATATCCGGGAATATTTTTTACAGGAAATTTCCGCGGTGGTATTGCAGTCGGTGATTGTGTAATACATTCCGAAAAAATAGCAGAGAGAGTGTTATCTCGAAATATTTTACACACAACAGTACAAGGAGAACAACAATGATGAATACAAATTTCAAACGTCTTCGCCGCTTGCGTATGACAGAATCGCTGCGCAGCATGGTGAGAGAAACAGAACTTTCACGCAACGATTTTATTTATCCGCTCTTTGTTGTTCACGGAACGAAAGTGCGAAATGAAATTCGTTCGATGCCGGGTGTGTTTCAACTTTCTATTGATGAACTTGTGAAGGAATGTGTTGAAGTGCACGCGCTTGGTATTCCTGCCGTGATCTTGTTTGGTATTCCTGAACACAAAGATGAAGTTGGCAGTGAAGCATACAGCGACAATGGAATTATACAACAAGCTGTGCGCGCAATAAAAAAAGAAGTGCCCGAACTTGTGGTTATTACCGACGTCTGCCTGTGCGAATACACGTCGCACGGTCATTGCGGTATTGTTCAGGGAAATGAAATTCTCAACGATGCATCGGTTGAGTTGCTGATGAAAGAAGCATTGTCGCACGCACGAGCCGGCGCGGATATTATTGCGCCGTCGGATATGTTTGACGGACGCATCGGCGCCATTCGAAATATATTAGATGAAAATAAATTTCAGAACATTCCCATCATGGCGTATGCAGTAAAATATGCTTCCGGATTTTACGGACCATTCCGCGACGCTGCTGAAAGTACACCAAAGTTCGGTGATCGTCGTTCACATCAAATGGATCCATCAAACACCGATGAGGCAATGCGCGAAGTTGAAGAAGATATTAAAGAAGGTGCGGATATTGTGATGGTGAAGCCGGCGCTCGCGTACTTGGATGTTATTTACCGAGTGAAGGAACGTTTCAATATGCCGACCGCAGCGTACAATGTGAGCGGTGAATACGCCATGATTAAAGCTGCCGGACGTAACGGCTGGATTGATGAACCGCGTGTGATGATGGAAACGTTAGTCAGCATGAAACGGGCAGGCGCGGATATGATTCTTACTTATTTTGCAAAAGATGCCGCTACATTATTGAAATAACGTAACTACTCGTCCCTTAAAAAGTCTTATTTACAAAGTGATGCCATGAGTTTGTTTATCAAGAACGTGAAAATTTGAATTATTTCTGAATCATTTTATTACACTCATGGCATCACTCGCATTTTTTAAGACTCGACTAACTACTCATTTATAGATTTTCTCATGGACGATTACACCACTTAGGTGCATAAGGTCACATTCGCCGCGGCGAATGTGTTCTGCCGAAGGTATCCCCTTGGGATATGTGCCTATGTGGTGTAACAAACGAAATACAATTATTCAGAAAAAATTCGTAACTACACAGTGTGTTTTTTTTCCCGAAGGTCCGAATGACTCCTTCGGCAT
>CAYHZL010000041.1:17082-20162 GCA_964361075.1 uncultured Chitinophagaceae bacterium | reverse complement strand
ACGAAACCTTCAAGGTTTTTTGTTTTTGCGATGTACTATAAAATTTTAACATCACAAAATTTGATCAAGTTAAACCTTGAAGGTTTTTAGAGATGCCCTTTAGATATTTCTAATGAGAAAGAATTTGCAAATAGAGAAATTAGTTTCAATTTTCTATACCAACGGTATCTTTGCGATACAATTCGCTGAGTAGGACTCTACATAATGCTTCTGCCAATAATGTATCATCATGTTAATGCAGATAAATTTTCCAACACAAAGGAAATGATAGCAGAGCATTTACAATTCATACACAGCAATTGCAATGTTGTTTTGCCGGGCGACCCATTGAGTGCAACGCAAATCAATGTATGTCTTGTGTTTGACGATGCAGGTTTTGATTTTTTCTTTTATGTTTTTCCGCTGCTGAAACAACTTACTCTTAAAGTACTTCTCGCTGTGCCGACAAAATATATCGTTGAATCGGCATCTCACATTCCGGATGATAGACGATTGCATGTTCCCGTGTTGCAGCACATGCACGACCACATCTATTCTTCTGAAGTTCCTTTTTGTACATGGGAGGAATTGCGGATACTAGTACAAAGCGGTCTTGTTCATATTGCATCCCATTCCCACAGTCATTCAAATCTTATTTACACAAAAGATTTTGAGTATGAAGCAGAACATTCAAAAGTTGTGTTGGAAAATAAATTAGAAATTTCTGTCAACAGCTTCGTTTTTCCTTATGGTGATTTTAATAACGCTGTTGTTACAACGGCAAATAAATTTTATACATATTTATTTTCTGCCGGCGGCGGAGACAATACATCGTGGGCGGGAATAGATGGTGTGCTCTTCCGTTTGTATGGTGATGATATGCGAGACGCTACAGCATTATTAAATGATAGCCACATATTGAAGTACAAACTTCTGTTTCCTAAATTAAAATTAAAAAAATGGTTGAAGGATCGTCAGCGATTTATCTTTCAATCATAACAACAGCCAAATATTCTACTCTTGAAAATTCTGCTTATTCATAATTTTTATGGTTCAACAGCGCCGAGCGGAGAGAATATGGCGTATCGTGCCGAAGCAGAATTATTGCGAAGGTACAATGAAGAGGTTATTGAATTCACACGGAACAGCGACGAGATAAGGACGAAAGGATTGTTTGGTACACTGCAAGGCGTGATCAGCACTGTATGGAATCCGTTCAGCTATTCGTCGCTCAAAAAAGTTTTACATTCATTTCGTCCTGATTTGGTACATGTACACAACACATTTCCACTGCACTCACCTTCAATTTTTTACGCAATAAAAGAATTCAACATTCCAACCGTGATGACACTGCACAACTATAGAATTGCATGTTCAGCCGCGACAGCGATGCGTGGCGAGGCTTCGTGTATGGAATGCATCGAAAAAAAAAGTGTGTTGCCGGCGCTTCGTTACGGATGTTATCGCCATAGCAAAATAGCAACTGCGCCCATTGCAGCAATGATTGCGTTTCATACATGTATTGATACATGGCGAAAAAATGTTGATGCTTTTATTACGCTTTCTGAGTTTCAAAAACGCACTCTTGTTGAATATGGTTTGCCGGAAAATCGCGTGCACACAAAACCAAATTTTAGTTTTTCGGATACACATCCTGTGCCTTTTGAACAGCGCGAAGACAAAGTTGTTTTCATCGGTCGTGTATATAGTGCAAAAGGGATTCACATTTTGGTTCAAGCATGGAAAGAATGGGGAAGTGATGCGCCGCTTCTTGAAATTATTGGCGATGGACCAATGAAAGAAGAATTGGAAGTATCAATTCGCGGAACAAGTGCCGAAAATAGTATTCGCTTCGTTGGTCAGCTTTCGCACAAAGAAACAATGCAAAAACTTTCTTCAGCCAAGCTGCTTATTCTTCCATCAATTTGTTTGGAAGGTTTTCCGATGGTGGTGCAGGAAGCATATTCGTATGGCGTCGGAATTTTGGCTTCAGAGAGCGGCTCGCTTCCATTTTTGGTTCACGATGGAAAGACGGGAAGTTTGTTACTACCGGGAAGCAGCGCCGACATCGTAAAGAAAATGAAATCAATGTGGTACAATCAACCATTACTACAACAAATGAGTGCAAACGCCCGTGCTGAATTTGAAACACTTTTTACGTCTGAACGAAATTATTCACTGTTAATGTTTATCTATAAAGAAGCAATTCACCATCGTCAAAAAATGCAATGAGCATTGCACGCGAACATATTTGGAATGTGCATGTGCAGTATGCCACGCTCGATGAGTTTGTTCAGGATATTGATAATGGTGTGAATACTGGACACATTGGAAGAGTATTGTGTTGTGCAAATCCGCATTCACTTGTTCAAGCGCAAAGGGATGCAGAGTTTTTACACGCGTTACAACAGGCAGAATTACTGCTGCCGGATGGATTTGGAATTGTGCTTGCTTCTAAAATAAATGGCGGAAATATTTCTGTGCGCGTCAGCGGACCGGATATTGTAACAGGCTTGTTAACGAAATGGAATTTGAGAAACGATCGCTCGGTATTTTTTTTGGGTTCAACGCACGATGTGCTGCAAAAAATTCAGCACAGGCTTCAAGCTGAATTTCCAAATATTCGTAATGCCGGTGTCTACGCGCCGCCGTTCGCCGATCTGTTTACAAAAGAACAAAGCAACGCAATGATTGATTCGGTGAATGCAGTTTCACCCACAGCATTGATGGTTGGTATGACTGCACCGAAACAAGAAAAATGGATTGCCGAACATAAGCACCGTCTCAATGTGCCAATTATTTTAGCAGTGGGCGCGGCATTTGATTTTTTTGCAGGAATTAAAAAACGCTCGTCGCCAACGATGCAGCGGTTTGGTTTAGAGTGGCTGCCGCGCCTTGTGCGTGAACCGAAACGGTTGTGGCAAAGAAATATTATTTCGACACCGATATTTTTATATAACATCATAAAAATTCGCTGCACAGCAAAAAAATAATTACTCAGCGTGAGTAAACCTTGAAGGAGTTACAATTTTTTTGAAAATATAACGAATCCCCCGTCCCGATTAAAAAACGAATCGGGACACCCCCTTTTCAAGGGGGAA
>CAYHZL010000041.1:0-16982 GCA_964361075.1 uncultured Chitinophagaceae bacterium | reverse complement strand
AAGGGGGAAAGGCTCGCGTTTTTTTGCGAGACAAGGGGGATTTGCTGAATTAAACATCTACTTTGAGTTACGCAAAAAAATAATTACTGAAATGAAATCTCGCATCGTATTTAAATATTCGTTAATGCTGCTTGATGGAATAGTGCTCTATACTATTTTTCTGGTGTATAGCGCACTGCGAACGGATGTTGAATTTGTTTCCGAATACTGGTACAGAGCAGTACTTCCGTTAGTTATTACGTGGGTAGTTATTGATTCGGTCGGCGGATACAACCGCAATACTGATATGCAGAGTTTATCGTACACCAGCAAACATATTTTGGCAGTTGGTGTTATTTTTGTTATGACAGTGTTAATGATTTATTTTTTCAGTTATAAACCGTCGCTTCAATTTAGCCGTAGTGTATTGCCGTCAAGCTTCATCACATTTTTTTTTATTTCTCTGGCATATCGCCGCATTATTCATTCACGATTTGCACGCGTACGGAGGAGACAATTTTATATTGTCATCGGCACCGGAGAAACAGCGCAGGAATTATACCGTGCGTACATGGAATCATCCATAGAACAATCGCTTCGTTTTTTTGATATCAATGAAGAGCGTGCCGGAACACCAATTGACGGAGATGGTTCACCGATTATTGAAGGTAATTTATTGCATCTGCTTCGGAATGTAAAAAGAAATTGTGCAGGAATTGTTGCAACGGAAACGAAAGAAACACTCGGAAATGAAATTTATTCTTTGCTGGTAAAATTACACTTTCAAAACATTCCGATGATTCCCATTCGTCTTTTCTTCGAACAAAACTTCAAAAAGATTCCTCTCTTTATATTGAACAAATGGTGGTTAATCGAAGATGATTTATTGCTGGCACACGAACCGTTTTTTCATAATCTGAAACGCGGCATCGACTTGGCAGCTGCAGTAGTGCTTTCGGTGATTACATCTCCGTTGTTAATTATTATCGCAAGTGCAATTCGTTTGGAAAGTAAAGGTCCGGCAATATTTAAACAAATACGATTAGGAAAAAACGAAGTCCCCTTCACGATGTTTAAATTTCGAACGATGTATGAGCATGCAGATCTCAGTGAAAAATATACGCATGCGCATGACAGCAGAATTACAAAAATCGGAAAATTTCTTCGCTTACTACGTGTTGATGAATTGCCGCAGCTTATCAATGTTATTATTGGCGAAATGAGTATGATTGGTCCCCGCGCCGAATGGATTGATGTAACACGCGAATATGAGAAAAAAATACAGTATTACAATTATCGCCACATTGTAAAACCGGGAATTACCGGATGGGCACAGGTAAATTATAAGTATGGCGAAAATATTAACGATACTATCGAAAAGCTGCAATATGATTTGTTCTATATTTCTCATTATTCATTCTTATTGGACTTTGATATTTTTTTAAAAACTTTATACGTAATAGTCTTGGGAAAAGGAAGATAAATAATTACCTTATAATAGATTTATACACAATGATAGGTTACAATACCGAGTATGGCGAACGGCACGGAACATAAATCTTCGTCTTCATCAAGAAAACATGTAGGCAAGCACAAACATCAGCAAAATCTCGAACCAAGTCTCCGCGACTATGTAGAAATTTTGTATCGTTGGAAGTACGTTATTATTGGCGTTACTATTGCTACTTTTATTGGCGTTACGTTGTACACATTTCTTGGTAAATTTATTTACGAAGCAACAACAATTGTACAGGTTGGCAGCAAACCGAATTCCGGTATGGCGTTTCCATCGTTTGATATCTCTGCGCTTTCATCAAACAGAAACCTGATGAAGGAAATTGGAATTTTAAAATCCAGAACTATTGCCGAAGAAGTAGTTGTAAAGTTGAAAGAAAAACCTGTTGCAACGCTTGGCGGTACAGATACGCTGGAATTTTTACGCCGCACTGGAAATGAACCTGAGATTTCGAGGTTTGCTCACGATGAAGAGATTTTGGCAAGACTTGAAGGATCTGTAACATTCGAACCGAATAATGCCTCCGATGTTATTTATATTTACTCACAGAGCACCGATCCGAAAGAATCAGCGGTGATAGCAAACTTGTATGCTCATGCATATTACGAAAACAATTTGAATGCAAGCAGAAAGCAATTGCGTACGGCGCGTGAGTTTTTAGAAACAACATTGGAGAATAAGAAAAATTTATTAGATGTTGTCGAAGATTCGCTTCGTCAGCACATGGAAGAGTATGGTGCAATTGATGTACAGAGCCAATCAATACTCAGTTCAATTTCCAGCCTCGATGCACGCAGAGATGAAGTGGACATCGACATTCAGACAACACAAAGTCTTATTGCCACATACCAAAAGCGCGTTACTGAAATTAAAGCAAGCTTGCCGAAGAATGCCGAAGAATCAGTTGACAGCGACAGCCGCCGCATGCTTGATTTGATTACGAATATTGAAGTGCAGAAGTTGTACGAACAAATCGCTTCGCTGGAAGCGCAGCGGGATATTATTAAAGAACAAAACACGAATGAGCGTGATCAAAATTTAGTAGCGCAAAAAATAAACGAACTCGACAAACAGATTACCGAATTGCGCAAAAAGATGAACCAGAAAATTGGCGCATCAAGTACTACACAGAAAAAAACTATTGAAAAACTTGATGACGTAAAAGATTTAACTTCCAAAATTTTGGAAGCGCAGATTCGTCTTTCATCATTTGAAGTGAAAAGAAAAGCGTTAGAAGCATCTATCTTGCAAAACGAAGAGAAGCTGAAGACAGTACCGCGCATTAATATTGAATATGCACGGCTGCAGCGCACGAAAATGTCGCTTGAAAAAGTGTACATTGTTATTGAAGAAAGATATCAAGGGGCATTGGTTGCCGAACAATCGCAATTTGGCTACGTTGAAATTTTGCAGTTTGCTGTACCGCCGACCACATTTATTTCGCCCAATATTTCAAAAAATTTAAGTTTCGGTTTCATAGTGGGCTTGGTGCTTGGTATCAGTATTGCATTCCTCATCAATAATTTTGATGATCGTATACATAAACCGGAAGATGTGAAGAAACTCGGTTTAACTGTGTTGACTGTCGTTCCCGCAATGGATGATCAGATTCATAATATCAAAGGTACAATGTATAGCGCGGCAAGCATTAACGGAGAACGAGGTACCGTGCGCCGCGAAGTGTTAGAAGATGAAACATTGGTGGAAGACACAATTAATCCGACATTAATTACTGCCATAAATCCGTATTCGCGTATCGCGGATTCTTATCGAAGACTGCGAACAAGTATTCAATATTGGAAACAAGATACACCGTTAACAAGCGTACTGGTAACAAGTGGAGCGCCACAAGAAGGAAAATCGCTTACAAGTTCCAATCTTGCTGTTGTGTTTGCACAAACGAAAAAGAAAGTATTATTAGTTGATGTAGATTTGCGTCGTCCATCAATTCAAGGATTGTTTAATCTGGAACTTGAGCCCGGTTTAACGGAAGTGTTATTTGGCGAAGCTGATTTGGCTTCGGTTATTCGTCCGACCTTTGTTGAAAATCTCGATATCCTTACATGCGGTTCTATTCCATTGAATCCCGCTGAGTTAATTAATTCGCCTGCAATGAAGATATTGAAGCAAGAATTGGGAAAGATTTATGATATTGTTATTTACGATTCGCCGCCAATTCTCTTGTTCACCGATGCCGAACTTCTTGTGTCGATGGTTGACGCAGTCGTGTTTGTTGTAAAATCTGAATCAACAAAACTTGACAATTTGGAACACGCTGTCGATCTTATCGAAGGTATCAAAATGAATTTAACCGGTGTTGTTGTGAATAATTACGTTCTTAATCGCTTGCATCGTGGGTACTACCATCTGCAAGGTGATTACTATTATACACAACGATATGTTCCTCACGAAAAATCATAATTAACTATGCTAAAAAAAATACTAGCACTCGTATTAATTATTTCAACATCGGTAGAAATATTATGTGCCCAAATTTCTACTCAAACAGAATTAAAAACCACCAGCCAAACGGGCGGCGATCTTCACAAAGGCTACTATTATATCGCTAAACCTTTTGAAGTAACGATGACAATAAATTTATGGGGTGAAATTCCGGCGCAAGGTGTTTATGTCGTCAGCACCACGACAGATATTATTCAGCTACTCTCGTATGCCGGTGGTCCAAAAGAAAATGCAGACCTGGATGAAATACTGCTCTATCGTACACTTCAATCAGGAAAAGGAAAAGTGCTGCGGAAAATAAATATTCATAACATCCTTGAAGGAAAATATGAAACCGTTGCCTTAGCGCCTGGTGATATGATTGTTGTAAAAAAAATACCATCGTCTTTAAGTTGGACAGAAATACTTACCACAGTAAATACTTTTGGTACGCTGTTCGTGTTAGGAGTAACGATTTATACAGCAACAACAACAAAAAAATAAAGAAATCCCCCTCGCCCCCTTTTCAAGGGGGAATAAGAGCGTGGTAATCCCCCTTGAAAAGGGGGAAATCCGCCGAAGGCGGATAAGTCCGCCGGCTTTTTGGCGGAGGGATTTTTTGAATCAACAATAACGCTGAATAGTTACGTCTGAAGAATAAAACAAAACAAAGAAATGTTACACACTTGGGTTTTACATGTATTGTAAACTTTACTAAAGGTGTTCAATGAAAGCAGTAATTCTTTGCGGTGGACAAGGGATGCGCATTCGTGATGTTGACGAAACATTACCGAAGCCTCTCCTTCCTATTGGTGGTAAACCAATTCTTTGGCATATAATGAAAATGTACTCTCAGCACGGAATTAATGAATTTATTTTGTGTCTTGGGTACAAAGGTTGGAAAATCAAAGAATATTTTTTCAATTATCATTTATATCACCAAGATTTTACTTTTGATATTTCCGGTAAAGAACCGATTCAATTTCATGCAAATAGTTGTAATGAAAACTGGACAATTACATTTGCTGAAACAGGACTGGAAGCAATGACCGGAGCTCGTCTTCGTGAAGTAAAAAAATATCTCGATGATGAGGAAACATTCTGTGTTACGTACGGCGATGGTGTTGCGAATATTGACATCAAAGAGGAATTAGCATTTCATAAAAAAAATAAACTTGCCGGAACAATTTCAGCCGTTCGCCCGTTGAGTCGTTTCGGTGAAATTTCGTCGAAAGGAATTCATGTCGTAATCTTCAATGAAAAACCGATGCATGCCAGCAGTTGGGTCAATGGTGGTTTTTTTATTTTCAGCGCTCCACTGTGTTGGAAATATTTTGATGCTCACGCCAATATTGTGTTGGAAAGAGATGTGCTTTCTACGATGGTGAAAGAGCGGCAGCTTGGCGTGTACCATCATGAAGGATTCTGGATGGGTATGGATACTATTCATGAATACGTTGTTTTAAATGAAATGTGGAGCAGCGGCAAAGCGCCGTGGAAAATTTGGTGAGAATATGAAATTGCATATTCTTGAAACTACCAAAGAATATTTATTTCGGAATCAACCCTACCGGTTCATTTTAAAATCTGTTCGCAATCTCTTTTTCCCTGTTACAATACACATCGACGTACAAAAAACAATTGGTATTGAGGTTTCCAGCATTTGTGATGCGAAATGTATTTTTTGTAATTATAAGTTTGGTGTACGAAAAAAAAATTTACTTTCGGTTGATGAATTTCGAACCATTGCACACTCATGCGCAGCAATGGGCTATGAGCATCTCGATCTCACCTCGTTGGGCGGTGAAATCCTTGTGCATAAAGACATCATAGAAATAATAACGATAGCAAAAACTGTCGGATTTAAATCAGTAGGAAGTTATACGAACGGCATTCTTCTTCATCGATTCAATATCCAGGATTTTCTACAATCAGGAATTGATACACTGCTTATTTCTTTTCCGGGTTTTGATAAAAATGTGTATGAGCAGGTGTTTGGTGTAGACAAGTACGATGAGTTTATACATTCTATATTGCTACTATTAGAAACGCATCATCGTATTCACTCTCCGGTCGAAATTTTTTTTGAACCGAGAACATATTTAAGTCTCAACGAAATTAAAAATTCCGATTTTTTTAAGAATAGCATTGCCCGCTATTTTGATGACAGACGTGTTAAAATGACGGAGCCTTTACGTGTTTTCGATACGTGGGGGGGTGAGATTACAAAAAAAGATCTCATCAAGGATATGCGTCTGGATGTTAATCCGATAAAGTCCATATCACCTTTGAAAAAAACGTATCAGTGTGCGCGCTTAAATATTTTTGGCGTGCAAGCAAATGGTGATGTGCGAATGTGCAACTGTCGGTACGATTCCAGTGTAGAGACAGAGAATGATAGTTTGTATATTGCAAATTATAAACAATACTCTTCGTTGGAAGAACTGTTTGAAAAGAATCAAACGAAAATTGAAACCATAAAAAATAATTTTACTAACGGTACACTTCCATCGTTATGCCGGCGATGTCCTTTTTATGTTCCGGTAAAAAACTTACATTATTCTGGCAATGGAATATAAGTGTTGAACTCAGATATGAAATTACAACTTGGATGTTTTGATAAGCCAATAGAAGGATGGTATAATACCGATGTAACACCGCATCTTATTATTGCCCGCATTCCATTGTTGAGGCATGTATTATTCTTTCTGGGAATCATTGATGAACAACGATACCGTCAACATCGCGAAGGTATTTTCAAAAAAATACATTATTTGAATGCGACAAAGAAATTTCCGTTTGATGACAACAGCGTTGATGCTATTTATTCATCGCAAATGATTGCGAATTTTTCTCGCTCGCAAACATTGTTTTGTCTCAAAGAATGTTATCGTGTGTTAAAACCGGGATCAAGTATTCGTATCACAACACAAGATTTGGATGATTGGATGAATCATTATAATCCTGAGAATCCCGATAAGACTCTTGAACATTTTTATCAGCCTGCAGTGGAAGGTACTAAGAATCGCATCCATTGGATGTATAATGGTTTCTCACTAAAAAATATTTTAGAAGATGCCGGGTTTAAAGAAACACAAGAGTATTCACTAGGCAAAGGACGGTGTCCCGATGTGCACATGTTAGATTATAGAGCGGATTCAATTTTTGTTGAAGGCGTTAAACACTAGTGCCGTTTCAATTAAATAAGGTTGTGTTTTTGAAAATATTTTTTCAGCTAAACTACTGACCCTAACCCTCCCCTTGCAGGGGAGGGAAATTATCTTCTCCCCCTGTAAGGGGGAGATTGAGAGGGGGTCGCAATAATACAAGATTATTTTTTAGAAACGGTACTAAGAATTTGTACAACACAATAATGGAAAATGTAAATACAGAAATTGTTATCAGACCAACAAGCGGGTTTTCAACGCTTCATCTACACGAATTGTGGGAATACCGTGAGCTCATTTATTTTCTTGTCTGGCGAGATATCAAGGTTAAATACAAACAAACATTTTTTGGTGCCGCCTGGGCGATATTCCGTCCGTTGATGGCGATGGTGATATTCACATTTGTTTTCAACAAACTCGCCGGCTTTACAAGTGAAGGAGTGCCGTACGTGGTGTTCACGATGTGCGGTATTGTTGCCTGGAATTTTTTTGCGGAAGGTGTCGGCGGCGCAAGTCAGAGTTTGTTGATCAATGCGAATCTCATCACGAAAGTATATTTTCCCCGCATCATCATTCCATTTGCTGCAATTCTTTCCGGCGTTCTCGATTTTCTTATTGCTCTAATAATGCTGATGCTCATGATGATGTGGTTTCATTGTTCTCCATCTGCACAGATACTTTTCTTTCCATTGTTTTTCGGGATTGGCGTGGTAACATCATTAGGATTGGGATTATGGTTTTCGTCGCTTTCCGTACAGTATCGTGATGTTGCCCACGCACTGCCGTTCTTCATTCAATTATTGTTTTGGATTTCACCGGTTGGATATTCCAGCACGCGCGTTCCTGAAATGTGGCAGATAGTGTATTGGATCAATCCAATGACTTGTGTCATCGAAGGATATCGGTGGTCGTTATTACATACCGGAACATTACCGATTTCTCTTGCTGCGGTTTCGCTGGTGTCGTGTATCATTATTTTTATTACAGGTGTTATGCAATTTTTACGAACGCAGCAAAAATTTGCTGATGTGATATAATATGGCAACTATCGTCTCCGTTGAACATCTCAGCAAGCAATATGTAATCGGCGAACATCGTCATCACAATTCGCTTCGCGATGCATTGACAGAGCGATTTTCTTTTTTGTTTTCCGGGAATAAAAGTCAATCGAATTCTTTTTGGGCGCTGGATGATATTTCGTTTGAAGTGAATGAAGGAGAAGTTCTCGGTATCATCGGTCGCAATGGTGCAGGGAAAAGTACACTTCTAAAAATTCTTTCCCGCATTACAGAACCGACCAAAGGAATTGCCCGCATTAAAGGACGTGTCGCATCATTGTTGGAAGTGGGAACGGGATTCAGCGGCGAGTTGACCGGCAGAGAAAACATTTTTCTTAACGGTGCCATCCTCGGAATGAAGAAGGCAGAGATCATAAAGAAATTCGATGAAATTGTTGCCTTCGCCGAAATAGAAAAATTTATTGATACACCAGTGAAACGATATTCTTCCGGAATGTATATGCGGCTTGCCTTTGCCGTAGCAGCACATCTTAAACCGGAAATATTAATCATTGATGAAGTGCTTGCAGTGGGTGATGCGCAGTTTCAAAAAAAATGTATTGGCAAGATGGAAGATGTGAGCCGGAAAGAAGGAAGAACAGTTTTATTTGTCAGCCATAATATGGGAGTGATAAAGAACCTTTGTAAAAGAGCGATATTATTAGAGAAAGGTAAAATAAGCAGCTCTGGTGATGTGTCAAAAATAGTCGAGGACTATGAACAGATGAGTTTTTATTTATCAACGAAAGACAATTTACCGAAAGGGGTGCTTTTTTCTAAACAAGCCGAATCAACAGCATTTGATATTTGTGAAGTATCAATGACAGATAAGGACGGTCAATTTATTCAGAAGATCAGGACGCTTGATAGTTTTACTTTTAAAATTAAATTCTATTCACCTAAGATTCAGAAAAATGGTTCAGTCGCTATTTTTATTAAAAATTTATACGGCACAACAATTTTAAGATTTGCCACAAGACCTGACTCTTGTTTAGATATGGACTTTAAAGAAGGAATGAATGAAGTGATATGTAATATTTTCAATATTCCGCTACCTGCTGGTAATTATATCTTGGGAGTTGGTCTTGCCATTCCCATGCGAGAGTGGCTGTGTTTGGAAAATGAACTTTGTCATTTCGAGATAGGTGATAAAGATATTCATGGTAGCGGCTTTCCACCTCTGGTTCAACATTCTGCCGCTGTAACTGATTATAACTGGAATATCGTTGACTAAAGACAAGAATAAGGTAATTTTTTATTGCATAAATAGAAAAATGGATGCTATCTAATACAATGATTACTCTATTGAGAAAAATACTTCCTCAATCATTCCGTAGTCGATGTCGTCAGAAGTGGAATGAAATAAAATTTCAAAGTGATATTAGTTGGGGTAAATTTACAAGATTATTCGTAAGACCACCATTACCGAAGGTAGAAGACGTCGGTGTTAATTTGCATTTGGGTTGTGGATCAATAAATCATCCAAAGTTTATTAATGTGGATGGTATACCTGCACCGCATATCCATTATGTTAGAAATATTAATGATTTATCTCCTTTCAAAGATGAGAGTGTTGATTTAATTTATGCGTCTCATTGTCTCGAACATTTTCCTCATGCAGTTATACAAAAGATGTTGGAAGAATGGTATATCAAGTTGAAAAAAAATGGAATCTTACGACTTTCTGTCCCTGATTTTGATTTGCTTCTCTATATATACAAGGAAAATCACAACAATCTTGATACGATCATCCTTCCATTATTTGGTGGACAAGACTACAAATTTAATTTTCATAAAACAATCTTTACGAAATCAAGTTTAACAACCCTTTTAAAAAATGCGGGCTTCAGAGATGTTTGTGAGTGGAAACATGGACTGACTGACCTTACGTCATTTGATGACTGGTCTGGACGCAAAATCACTATCAATAGTAAAGAGTATTTTGTCAGTCTCAATATAGAGGCAATAAAGTAAGAAAGATTATTAATTTTTTCTCATTCGGACAAACAACAGTGACTATAATAAAAAATATTAGACAGATTGTTCGAGTTCTCTTGCTGAGACTGTTTACAATTTTATATCCCATTTCATTTTTACTCGACAAACGTCACTTTCTTTTTTGGGAACAGCATGGCTATCATATTTCACCGGTGTTTTTTCATTCGCCGTTGCCGGATACCCGGGAATTGACAGAAGAAAATTACCAGAAGAAATTTGATTTGAAAGCGATCAATATCAATGAACGAGGACAAATTGCTTTAGTGAAATTATTCCGTCGAAAATTTTTTAATACGTACAATACATTGCCGATGAAATCAACCGGCGTTCCTCATCAATATTTTTTGACGAACGGCGCGTTTAATAGTGTGGATGGTGAGATACTGTACTGTATGGTCAAACATTTTCTTCCCAAAACAATTATCGAAGTCGGATCTGGTAACACGACGTATTTGATGGCACAGGCGCTCTCCGAATTGCAGAAAGAGAAAGGTCATCATTGTTCACTCACAAGCTACGATCCGTATCCCAATGCGAACGTGCGGAATGGTTTTTCCGAATTCGCCTCTCTCCAGCCGGTACGTATTCAGGATGTTGAACGGTCGAAATTCGAAGCGCTTCAAAAGAACGATATTCTCTTTATCGATTCGAGCCATATCGTAAAGATCGGCAGCGACATGCAATATCTCTTTATGGAAGTTCTGCCTCATTTGCGCAAAGGTGTTATTGTTCACTTCCACGATATTTTTTTCCCCGAAGAATACCTGCGGCGATGGTTTGTGGAAAGTTACGAATTCTGGAACGAGCAGTATATGCTGTACGCCTTCCTTCAATACAACAACGCTTTTAAAGTATTGTGGGGTGGAAATTATATGCGAGTGCATCATCCCGATCTGCTGATACAATCGTTTCCCTCATTTCAACCGGACATCGTTGTCCCCGGTAGTTTTTGGATACAGAAAATAGCATGAAGTATCCTCCGAAAATATCTATTGTTACTCCATCATTCAATCAAGCCCGGTTCCTGGAACAGACGATTCGTTCGGTAATCGATCAGCACTATCCGAATCTTGAATATATTATTATGGATGGAGGAAGTACCGATGACAGTATTGATATTATTAAAAAATACGAAAAGCATCTGACGTATTGGAAGAGTGAGAAAGACAATGGACAAGCAGACGCGATTTTTCGCGGATTTGAAATGGCAACCGGAGAAATTATTGCGTGGATTAATTCGGATGATTATTACTTGATGAATGCTTTTCACTCTGTTGCGACGATGTTTTGCCGCGACACCGATACGGAATTTATCACTGGCGGGCTTTATACTGTGGATGAAGATGGAAAGATGATTGAAAAATCTCCGAGTTTCAGCCAGGACTTCGAATCGCTGCTTGTGTGGGGACAACATATACCGCAAATGAGTTCGTTCTGGCTCCGCAAAACTTTTTTTGATGTGGGAGGATTCGATCAAAACCTGCACTTTGCATTCGATTACGATCTTATGCTGAAACTGACAAAACGAAAAAAGGCAGTGCAATGCAAACACTATCTTGCTGCTCTACGCGGGCATGTATTAACGAAATCCAATACTATTTGGCATACGCACGGTTTTCCTGAAGTGGAACGATTACAGAAATTGCACTCCACGAAGATGTATTCATTGAAAGAACGCCGTGTCATTATCACACGATCGGAAATGATGTACTCGTTGAACCGTTTGCAATACGTAGAAAATATTTTTACAAAACCAAAAAATTATTTCGAAGAAATTCTACGTTCACTAAAGTTTTTCCTCAAATACATAGCTGCGGAGATTTCATGAACATCAAAGCATTTCAGCAACAGTTTGACAAACTCTATCCAAGTAATAAAATTGGAAAGGTAACGTCGGCGTATGAATATACTTTTATCAGGAAGATGCTCGATCCGTCTCCATCCATTATTGGAATGTCGTCGTTAAAAAAATTGCGGCTTCTGCATCTTGCCTATTCGTTTCTTGAGCCGAATGAGAGTTACTTGGAGATCGGCACATATACGGGAAAGAGTTTGATCTCCGCTGTTGCGCATAATGCACGACGGACAACATACGCCTGCGATAATTTTTCACAATTTAACGACACGTCATCGGAAAATATCCTTCTCGCAAATTTGGAAAAATACGGAGTCAAAAACGATGTCAATTTTTTTAATAGTGATTTCCGAAAAATCCTGAACGACCGTTTTATCAAACACCCGATTGGTTTATATCTATACGACGGTGGTCATGATTTCGACAGTCAATATCAAGCGATCAAACTTGCGGAACATTTATTATCAGATAATGCGCTGGTGATTGTTGATGATTGGAGATTCGCCGATGATTCGCATTCGTACGCCAAGGCGGGAACATTGAAAGCAATCGAAGAATCAAAGCAGTCGTATGAATTGTTGTATGAACTTTCTGCGCGTCATAATGGTGATCACGCTATGTGGTGGAATGGCGTAGGAGTTATTGCTTTCTCGCGACTGCCACTAAAAGGTTAACACTATGACATTGCTGAACATGTATCAACAATTGCCTGAAGCAATTAAGCCTGCTTCCAAAAAAATGTATCTTTTAATTAAATGGTGCAGGAATATTGTTACCCTCCAGTTTTTAAAATACAAACGTGGTGTAAGTGTGCATCTTGGTTGTGGTGACGAGAAAAAAAATGGGTTCATCAATATCGATATTCGTACCACCGTCGCAACGGACTACACGATCGATCTCAATCGGTTGCGATGGTTCGCTGCCGGAAGTGTTCGGTGTTTTTATAGTCACGCATTTTTTGAACATCTGTACCGAACGGAAAGAATTATTCACATGAAAAATGTCCATCGTTCACTTATGGATGATGGGTTTTGCTGCTATATCGGTTTGCCGTATTTTCCTAACATTGCACGACACTATTTAGAAAAACGTAAACCGGGAATCGTTGGTGAACGGTTTGACCTGTTTAACGTGTACCGGTACACGCACGGCGATCCGGAACACGCCCCAACATGGTGGCTGGCGCAGCTTCACAAAAGTTTGTTTGATGAAGAAGAACTCTCACAATTATTGTGCGAGTCCGGTCTGACATCGCACACGATTTTCGTGTACTGTTGTATCGGAGAAGAAGGTTGGTACGTGAGTATGGGTTTTTACGCCAAGAAAGGTTTGCATGAATTAAAAACATTACAAGAAGATGCGACACAGTTCTTAACAGACTACGCACAAAACAAAGTTCTGCTTCATACGATAAATTTTGTCTAACACAATGCCAAACGTCAGCGTCATCATTCCAACATATAATAGAGCAGGATTGCTTGAGAAAACAATCAACAGCGTTCTCTCCCAAACGTATCATGATTTTGAACTACTGATACTCGACGACGGAAGCCGAGACAAAACGGAAGAGATTGTACGGCGGTTTGATGATTCACGGATTCGTTATATAAAGCACGAAACAAATATCGGATTCACGGCAAACTGGACGTACGGTGTCAAATCGGCAAGAGGCAAGTATCTGTCGATTCTTGGAGATGATGATCTTTATCTGCCGGATTTTATCAGCAACAGAGTAAAGGAATTTGAAAAACATCCGGACGTTCTTGCTGTAACAGGTCCGTTTGATTGTTGCGATATTGACGGGAAGATCACGCGTCATTCTCGTCGCCCACGAGAAACGGATTCAATTTTTTCCGACAAAGACCTCATCGATCTCACGCTTGGTTTTACTGGAGAATGGTACAATGGGGCGACACTTTATAAAGCATCAATGATTCAACCATTGTGGAACAAAATCATCTTTGCTGGAACGGCTGTGGATTTGACTATGCACATCCATTTGTCTCTCATGCCCGATGCAAAAATATTTTTTCTCTCACAAAGCGATATGCACTTGCGTACGCATCAAGAGCAAGAAAGTGTTAACAATACATTTTTTCTCTCTGAATGCGGAGCGTTGATGGCGATGCAGCTCTGGCATTTTAAAGTGAAACCGAACGGACAATATATTGCGCAATTCCGAAAGAGGTTTGCATCAGACATTAATCACTATGCACGAATTCTCTGGGATCGTGGAGCAGTGAACGAGGCTCGATCAATGTTCCGACAAGCACTGACGATCAATCCGTTCTCCATCGTAACATGGTTGAAATATCTGCGATCATTTTTTGTGAATCCTCTCTAACAGATTTTTAGACTATGCGAATATTATATCTCACCGATCAATATCTCGATTATCTTAGTGATGAAGTGCTGTATGGGCTTCGTCCTGTTTTCAGCAGTTTTAATAAAAGGTCAAAAAGTTGAGAAAATGGTTCAGAGTCAAAGAATTTTTGATTAGCTCTGGTGTTCCCAAAAAATGGTTCGTGATACCTTTGTCATTTTCTTGTGCGAATGCATCCCTTCGGGACAAGAATAGAACGGTAGAGTTCGCCGTGGCGAATTTGTTTTCAATTAAGTTTAAATTAAATATTTTTATTAGTGTAAAACATCATTGTAATTAAATATATCTCTGGAAAACAGATCCTCGTAGAGGATCAATTTTTTTTGATTGATTCGCCGTGGCGAATCAACAAAGAAATATTATAAATCCTCTACGAGGATTGAAATATGTGGGTTGAATATTTATCTACAACAATATAACCTCTACGAGGTCTTTATCTAGTCGTCCCTTAAAAAGTGATTGTAAATTGTCATTCCGATCCGCCGCGGAGAGGAATCTCGTTTTTTTATTATAAGGTTAAAAACGAGATTCCTCGTCGCTCCTCGGAATGACACTGATGTTAGACTTTTTAAGGGACGACTATCTAAGCAAACATCGTAGATGTTTAATTATTGTAATTAAATATATCTCTGGAAAACAGATCCTCGTAGAGGATCAATAAAAGGAGCTTAATATGAAACCAGGTGTATTTACACAACTATATACTCATTTAGTATTTGCAGTAAAATATAGGGAACGATTATTAATTAAGGAGATCAGAGCAGAAGTCTTTAGCTATATTAGCGGAATAATTACAAATAGAAAACATAAATCCATAATAATAAATGGAATGCCGGATCATATACATCTACTGATAGGTTTAAATCCCAATGATAAAATATCAGATCTTGTCGGATGTATAAAAAGGGATTCATCTGCTTTTATCAATCAGAAGAATTGGCATAGGGGAAAATTTCATTGGCAAGATGGATATGGAGCCTTCTCCTACGGCAGATCTCAATTAGATACTATTTATAATTATATAGCTAATCAGGAAATTTATCATAATAGAAGAACGTTCCGGCAGGAGTATACAGAATTACTTAAAAAATTTGAGATAGAATATGATGAAAAATATTTATTTGATTTTTTTTATTGAAGTTTGTGAGTAAAGAAATATTATAGATCCTCTACGAGGATTTGGAATTATTAGACTGATTTTTTTTCTCTACAACAATGTGACCTCTACGAGGTTTTTATCTAAGCAGACATCGTAGATGTCTACTTATTGTAGTTAAATATATCTCTGAAAAACAGATCCTCGTAGGGGATCAATTGTTTTTTTTGATTGATTCGCCGCGGCGAATTGTCAAAAAATAAATTATACACGATCCAATTCGTTTGTTTCTTATGCCAAAGGTGGCAAAGCTATGCCTTTGGCACATCCCTTTGGGAGGGTGTCCCAATGCGGAAAACAGGACAGATTTTTAGACTATGCGAATATTATATCTCACCGATCAATATCTCGATTATCTTAGTGATGAAGTGCTGTATGGGCTTCGCATTCTGCTAGGAGAAAATGTTGTCGATTTTCCGAAAAAAGAAATTCTCTATCAAAATTCGAGAAACAAAATTCCTTCATCAATGGTGTGGGGCAATGGAGCGACGGCTTTTGGTTTACCGGATATTCCAGTTGATCGCAATGATATCGAAAAAAAAATAAACACCGGATATTTTGACCTCATCATCAATTCAAATTGCTGGCGCATTCATTCTCCTGTGTACAAAAATCTCGTCGTGCTGGATGGACAGGATCATCATTTTTTGAATCCGACGTATCTCGGCAAAGTGATTGCATATTTTAAACGCGAATTGATGTGGGAGGTGAAAGATGTTCAACCGATTCAGTTTGCACTTCCGGATCATCTTGTGAATGATAGTGTGGTTCCAAAAATAAAATTAACACACGCCAGCTTTTCGCTCTCACCCGGCCTTCGACAGGAAATATCCGATCTCTACGACAGTCGATTGATTAACAATTGGCGCGAATATATTCTGGATATCAAGCAGTCATGGTTCGCCATCTCGCCGAAAGGTGCGGGGTACGATTGTCAACGCCATTATGAAATTCTCGGCAATGCGGTGTTGTGCATCTACCTGAATTCTCGTGCGCCTCGAATTCTTCGTGAGCAGTTTGTTGACGGCATCAATTGCTTGACGTTCAACTCCATCAAAGAATTGAAAAATAAAATTGATTCGTGCAAAAATCCGGAGATGTTAATTGAACGAGGGCGTCAGTCGCTTCATGATCATCATCTTTCCAATTGTCGTGCAAAACAAATTTTAGAAAGCGTTCATTCGTTGAATGGTGCCCACCGCCGGTATCATTTCTTTTCATCGATTCGGTACGGGTATGTTCCGTATTATTCAAATGAAATTGTTGAACGTGTCATTCAAAAATTTCGAAACAGTATTTTCAGAACTGCCGGAAATAGAACCGAAACTGATCGCACAGAATAAAACAAAAAAGGTAACTACTCAGAAACTATGAGCGTGTTTTTTGTCCCGAAGGTTCGCCACGGCGAATGGTGGCGAAGCCATCCCT
>CAYHZL010000040.1:16845-20199 GCA_964361075.1 uncultured Chitinophagaceae bacterium | reverse complement strand
CCAAGGCGCAAAGAAAACAACTATTAAAGCATAATAAAATCAATACTTTGCGACTCCGCGTCTTTGCGAGAAATTTTTTTTTCAATTTATAGAACCGCCCTATACTGATGCTAACATCAATGTATTCTTTATTAAAAGCCATTTCAAAAATGATACATAGTCATTGCGAGACGTTTTTTGTCGAAGCAATCTTAACTTTAAATATGAAGAACAAGATCGCCACGTCGCTTCGCTCCTCGCGATGACGGTACTAAAGTGTTTTTGAGAAGGCTTCTACTAAATTTTTTACATCCCAAAGCTAAGCTGCGTTGTAATCGCTGTCCACACAACCCATGCACCGCCGACACCGGCAATTGCTTTTGCCGTCGAAACATTCCACAACTTTGACATGCCGATTGCAACAACCGCCAGGTACCAAAATGTTAAAATATTTACTGCGCCTAATACTTTATGCATCGTATTCATCGGGTCAAAGTTTGAAACAAACAACGCAAGACTTGGTGAAGCATGCAGTGAACCCATTGCAACAACCATTGCCATTGTAATCAACGAACTCACCACCATCACATACATTCCTAATCCGACAACTTCAACATGCTTGCCGTACGATGCTGTGGATTTAAAACCGAATTTCCCAATCAACAAAAATCCCAATGCGAAGAGATACAGCATTAAAATATTTACAACAATCACACCACCGGCGCCAAAAATTAAAAAAATAGGCGAACCGGGTTTAGAATACTCCATTGCTTTTTCCATTTGTTCCTGCGTTATCTTTCTTTCAGTGATTTGTTTTTTAAATCCTTTCATTTGTTGTTCTTGCATTTGGTTTTGAATTGCAGGCTGAGAAAAAACAACAAAGGTAAACACAACGCCGACAATAATCGAAAGTAGAAGCGGGATAACATAATTCGATGCTTGCTTCTCGGATTTTGCTACAGAGTCAAATAACTCCGATGGCGACGCGAAGACGTTCATCACTTTATCGCTCAGCGACATTGCCGCTGTTTCAACTGATACCTGATTTTCCATCTGTACCTCCTTTTGTTTGAGTGGTGGATTTTATTTCTTTTCAGTAACTACTCAGTAGTTTTCAAAAATAGGACACTGATGACACAGAGAAAAACGGATTCGGACTGATTAAAAATGGAACTTTTACTAATATCAAAAAAATCGAATCCGTGTAAATCCGTTTCATCTGTATTATCCGTGTTCTATTAACAAACCAGTATGTGCCGAGTAGCTATTTCTTTCCTTCGATTGAAGCTATCTCGTTCAACAAATCACGCTTGGTGAAACCGGATTTTTTCATCAAGCTCACAACAAACCCTTCCAACTGCTCTCGTGTTTCGTCGTCAATTTCCATTGACGTCATAATCATAACGGGAATAGTGAACGTCGCACTATTGTGTTTCAACTGGTACGCAACATTAAATCCTGAGATGTCGGGCATAACTAAATCAAGAATGATGAGGTCGGGCTTTTCGGATTCTGCAAGCGCAAGTCCTTCTTTGCCGCTGTGCGCTTTCACCACCACGCATCCTTCCGATTCCAGAATGACCTGCACTAAATCGGTAACGGATTTGTCATCATCAATCACCAAAATTTTTGCAGAAGTTTTATTTGGCGCACGTTCTGCAGTAATTTTTTTCAGCGCACCAAGCAATTGTTCTTTCTGCACCGGCTTCACAAAATAATCAACCGCGCCAAGACCGTAGCCGATGTTTCGTTCATCCACCATCGAAATAATAATGACCGGAATATTTTTGCAGAGCGGATGCTCTTTCAATTCGCGCATCACTTGCCAGCCATCTTTCACCGGCAATAAAATATCAAGCGTAATCGCATCGGGTTTCCAAATTTTTGCTTTCTCCAATGCTTCCACACCGTTGGTTGCAATTTCGGTGATATAGCCGGCATCATTTAAATAGGTGCGAAGCAATGTCCGCGCGTGCGGCTTATCTTCTACAATCAACACGCGGCGCGGCGAAGCGTCATGTCCGCGCAGTTCGGAAAGTTTTTGCAAAACATTTTCGGTCTCGCCTTCTGCATGCACCATCATCGGCACACGCACGATGAATGTACTTCCTTCTTGCCATTCGCTCACTACAAAAATTGAACCGCCGTGCAGTTCCACAAGTTTTTTGGTGATGGCAAGACCGAGTCCGGTTCCTTCATGTTTTTTTGTCCCGGCTTCCATTTGCTGAAACGGCTGGAATAATTTATTTATTTCTTCAGAGCGAATACCAAGACCAAAATCCTGCACACTGAATTCAATATCGTTCTGCACGCGCTTCGCAGAAATTATTATTTTGCTTTCGCTGCGGCTGAACTTCACTGCGTTCGAAACAAGATTCAATACAATTTGTTTCAGCCGAACTTTGTCCGCTATCATATCGTCTAATTCTTCGGCAACATTTAAATCCAGCATAATTTTTTTTGCGCCGGCTTGCGCGAACATTGCTTGCTGCACGTCTTGTAAAAAATTGCGGATGGGAATGTTCGAAAACAGTAATTCCATTTTGCCCGATTCAATTTTCGAAAGATCAAGAATGTCGTTGATAAGATGAAGCAAATGCTCGCCGCTGGTATGAATGGCAGAATTATATTCACGAATAGTTGCTTCGTTAAGCGATGCAAACTCATGTGCGATGAGATCAGAAAATCCGATAATGGAATTGAGCGGCGAACGAAGTTCGTGGCTGAAGTACGCGAGAAAACGTTTTAAAGTGTCAATCGCATCTTGCGTTTGTGCGCGTTGAATTTCCAAATCAATATTTTTTACGCGCAACTCGTCAATTAATCCGCGGCGGCTGATACCAATTGCAATTTCATTCGCGATCACCGAAAGAAATGAAAGCTCGCGTTCGGCAGAATCTTTATTCAAATGCAACAGAATTTCCAACACACCGACAACTTCGCTTTCCACTTTCAACGGCAGTGTTGCTAATGTTGAAAGCGACGATGTCAACACAAGCTGCGGCGCAACACCGTACACAATACTTCGCGTAATATCACCGGTCAACAATCGCGATTTCGTCAGCAACGCATCAACCACCGTAAGCGGCGACTCTTGCACAAGATCAACTAACGCGAGCGATTTGTGTAACTCGGCATTTTCAAATTCCGGCGCCACCAACAGCAATTTATTTTCACTTGCGCGATACAGATACAACAACACGCCATGCAACGGAAGTTCGTACCGCGTCATCAGCGCGTGCGTAACTTTTAAACACAACTCGTCCAGTTGTTTACTGGTGTTGATGATTTGAGAAATTTCAAGAAGCGTTTCGCGCTGCCGCTCTTGCTGTTTTTGTTCGGTAATATCCTGAAAAAATACAGACAAACCGTTTT
>CAYHZL010000040.1:0-16835 GCA_964361075.1 uncultured Chitinophagaceae bacterium | reverse complement strand
GTTTTCATTCGGATACATGCGGATATCGAACCACTTCTCATCGCTGCTGTCGAGATATCCTCTGCTGTGCGATTGAAAAGTTTTCGTTTCAAGCGCGCGACGATATTTTTCACCAAGCTCGTCATGTTCGGCGTTGGGGAAAATTTCGAACACATGCTTTCCAAGTACTTCTTCGCGTGTATAGCCGGCTCCTTCTTCCGCCGCTTTATTCCAATATGTAAAGTGAAGATCTTTATCGAGAGCAAAAAATCCGCCGGAAATACTTTCAAGAATGTGTTCGATGTGCAAGAGTGTGTTCCTTTATGGTGAAGTTACTTTTGCGCCAGAGGCGCATCAGCCACTGGCTGACCCTTTTTTCAAATGCGGCGGTTGAAATCCGCGATACGTATCAAACTGTGAATCATAAAAGACTAAATTGAAAGTACTGTCGCGCAGTGTGCCGCCGGACGGATACAAATAATATTCGGAAAGTGTTTCAGTCGGTTCTTTGGCAAACTCTCCGTTGCGCGTAAAAAAATGCACGGTGTAAAATCCTTGCGTGAATGGCGACGATTCTAATTGTTTGTGCAGATGGGCTTCGCTAAAAATATGTACGTTGTTGTTCATAAACCAAGTTCGGCAAGTGTATCGCGGCGAATAAGCATCAGCAATTGCGATTGCTGCACGATAAGATATTGCTCGCCTTCATATTCAATTTCGATGGCAGCATCGCGAAGGAACAATGCATAGTCTCCTTCCTCTGCTTGCAACGGAATATATTTCACCGGATCTCTCGGCGTTGTTGACCACGATTCTTGATCGACAAAATTCGGATTGATGACAGGATAGCCGGGACCGGTTTTGCTGATATATCCGCTCTGCACTCTGTCTTTTTCTTTCACGCCGGGCGGGAGATACAAACCGTGCCGCGATTTTTCCTGTTCTTTATCCGGATGAATGAGAACGCGGTCGCCGACAAGAATTATTTTCTTTTTCGATGTATTGTCCATACTTTTCACGAAGTGATGGCTTCGCTCACTTTCTACACGCTGCACAAATATACAAAGTTTTTTATTTGCAACAAGAAAGTTTCGTAAGCATTTTTTTATGACGATGATTTGCACACTATTGCAACAATAGCATTTGAAAACGGCAAACCAATTTCGGAACATTGATTCGCTATTTTTTTATTTCTTTTTCGATCTTCTTTTTTATTTCCTGACCATCTTTGTTTTCTTTCACAACCTGTTCCCCTTTTTCTATTGCCTTTTGGGTTGTCTCAACAGTGGTGGCAACAGTTTCACCTGTGTAATAGAGATACGCCAGAAATGCGATCAGGAGAACAAAGGCATACATGATGAGCTTGATCATTTTTTTTATTACAAAAAAGATGATCGCAATACAGACACATGCCACGATAAGTGTGTACGATGTGTTGGATACAACCAAATTGATAAAATCGCCCATATCGATTTCTCCTTCATTTAGATTATTTTATTCCACGTTTCTTCTTCTCGATGATCACCTGCACATCAACCGGCGATGCACACAGGGTGCACACATAACGGCGCGTTGTATCGTTGAAGTCCGGTTCACGCATTTGTTTGCAGTTCGGACATTTAATAAGAAATGGTTTTTCTTCTTTTTGTTTTGCCATGGTTGTAAAAATATTTTTTGTGAAATATTATTTATTTCATTTCCAGCACTTTGCGTACTAACGACAACAATGTATTCACTCTGTATGGTTTTTGTATAAAAGCTGTTGCTTTTACATTACCTATCTGTCGATTTGCCTCTTCTTCAGAATAGCCGGAGGAAAGAATTACTTTTACCTTCGGATTTATTTTTCGCATCTGCATCAGCACTTCTTTGCCGCTCATATCCGGCATTGAGAGATCGAGAATAACCAACGCAATTGTTTTCCATTGCTGCTCATAGATCTTCACAGCTTCAACAGGATGTATTTGTGTTATCGCCTTGTAATTTCCCGTTTCTAAAATATCGCTCGCCATATCAATAACATATTGTTCGTCATCAATAACAAGAACTGTTGCTTGTTCGGGCGTCTGAGAAAATTTTTCACTGTGCGCTGTTGCTTCGATGGGAACAGGTACACTCGCCAACGGCAATAGTACGCGGAATGTTGTTCCCACTCCTTCCGTACTTTCAAACGCAATGCCGCCTTCATGTCCGCGAATAATTCCCAACACTGCAGAAAGTCCGAGACCGCGTCCAATAAATTTTGTTGTGAAAAACGGATCGAAGATTTTTTTCTGCGTCTCTTTGCTCATGCCGCTACCGTTGTCTGTTACTTGCAGCAATGCGTAGAAGCCTTCTTTCAACGTCGTGTTCGTCAGCGTACCATACGCCGTAAGTTCTTCTCGTGACATTGTTGCTGACGATACTTCGATAGAAACAACTCCTTGTTTTTCTCCTATCGCATCGCCACCGTTGATAATGAGATTGATGACAATCTGTTCGATCTGTCCCGGATCTCCTTTCACATACACCGGAGTGGGAGAAAAGTTTGCTCTCAATTTTACATTCTTTGGCAATGAGGCTTCAAACAGACCAACACGTTCTTTCACCATCGCAACCATATCAATTGTGAGTATCTGAAATATTCCTTTGCCGGAATAGGCAAGCATTTGTTTCGTCAGTGTTGCGGCGCGTTCCATCGCCACTAACGCTCGCTCAATATTTTTTGCGACCGGATGATCGGCTGGCAAGAGTGCTTGTGCCAGCGAAATATTTCCCATCATTGCTCCAAGCAGATTATTAAAATCGTGTGCGATGCCGCTGGCAAGCACACCAATGCTTTCCATCTTTTGCCTGTTGAATATTATTTCTTCAGTTTGTTTTCGCTCCGTGATATCAGTATGTGTGCCGAGCATACGCAGCGGCTTTCCGTTGGAATCATACTCAACTATTTTTCCAAATGAGAGAACCCATTTCCAATTATTGTCTTTTGTTTGTAGTCTGAATTCAACTTTGTATTCTGGAATTTTTTCCTCTATATACTCCGACAATGCTTTTGTAATTGTATCTTTATCATCAGGGTGAAGTCGTTCTAACCAAGAGGCTTGTGTCTCCACAAATGTTTTTGGATCGTAGCCAAGCATTAATGCATATTGATCATTAACAACAACCGCACCCGTTTGAAGATTAAAGTCGTACATCCCCTGCTTTCCAGCTTCCAAAGAAAGACATAATCGCTCCTCACTTTTTCGCAACGATTCTTCTGCTTGTTTGCGCGCAGTAATATCGATGGTGTATCCGGCCAATAAAGTTTTATTTCCCTGATGGATAGGAAACTTTATGGTGGTATAGTTCTTGCCGTTTAATTCCTCGTCGACTTTCAGCACATCACCTTTGGAAATGACAGCCCAGTCGTCTGCTGTTATTTTTGCAGCAAACTCGGGCGAAAACAATTCCGACATGGGTTTGCCGATCATTTCACTTCTCGGAATACCAATCATCTCCACAAAATTGTCACTACACTCCAAAACGATACTGCTGTGTGGAGTAACTTCTTTGATGTATGCATAAATTGGTGAATGAAAGATAAACAACGAGAGCAACTCGTTACTTGCCTTTAACAATTCTTCCGACTGTTTGCGTTCCGTAATGTCAGTAAAGAAACTAATTGTTAGCGGACCGTCGGAGAGCAGAATGCGATTGACCGAAACAAGAAATGGAAATTGAGAACCATCCTTGCGAAGCCCAATGGTTTCATACATGCTCGCAGCATTCAGTCCTGCTGCCCGCTGTTTCACACGTTCAAGTACTTCATCGCGACATTGAGGAGCAATCTGATTCAGCAACGATGTTCCATGTAATTCGCTAACATCTTCATAGCCAAACATTTTTAAATATGAAGGATTTGCGTCCATCGTTACCCCATCTCGAGAAAGCGCAATGCCTATCGGAGCTTGTTCAATGAATGTGACCTGCCCCCAGTTTATGTGCCAATGCTAAGTTAGTAAATTTCTTCAGGCATTAGCAAGCTGAAGAGGATAAAAAGTTTCTGGTGCTGGTGGACGATACTTCAAACTGCTGTGTGGCCTAATTGTGTTGTAATGTTTTCTCCATCTCTCTGTAATGACCTCTGCTTCATAAATAGTATCAAAGATTTCTCCGTTCAATAGTTCATCTCTGAGCTTTCCATTAAACGATTCAATGTAACCATTCTCCCATGGACTTCCTGGTTCAATAAATAATGTATCAACTCCAACATTATACAACCACGTTCTTACAAGTTCTGCAACAAATTCCGATCCATTGTCTGACCTGATATATTGCGGAGTACCTCGAACAACAAAAAGTTTTGCTAGCGATTCCACAACATCATTGGCAGTGAAATTTCTGCCAATGTAGATGCTCAAACATTCTCTGGTGTATTCATCGATGATGTTTAACATTCGTAACGCTTTTCCATTACTGGTTCTGTCTGCAACAAAATCATAACTCCACACATGATTCTTATGCGTTGGTCGAAGACGAATACAAGATCCATCATTCAACCATAACCGTCGTCGTTTCGGTTGCTTTTTCGGCACTGTTAAGCCTTCTTGTCGCCAGATCCGTTCTACTCGTTTATGATTCACATGCCAGCCTTCGTAACGCAGCAACGCTGTTATTCGCCTGTAGCCATATCGTCCATATTCCAAAGCCAGTGCTGTAATCCGCGTGGTCAGTTGTTGCTGCTCTTGACTGATCTGTTGTTCTTGTCTCTGCGTTGATGATAACTGCATCTGACTGTAATATCAGCTGCTATAGTCAGCTCTGGCGGAGTCTGATGTAAGAATATGAACAATGTACATTAAAATAAAAAACCCAGATAGAATCTGGGTTTTTCGCATCTATTTTTCTGTATTGCAAAAGATAATTATTTCATGAGAACCATTTTCATCATTGTTGTTTGATGACCGCTTTGTATTCGCACGAAATACATCCCCGATGTTAATGATGATGCATCAAATGTTGCTTCGTAATACTTTCCAGATTCAAGTTCTTCATTTACAAGTGTTGCAACTTCTCTTCCTAACGCATCATAAACTTTCAGTATTGTCAATCCGGATTTTTCTAGTGAAAATCTTATTATTGTTGCCGGATTAAATGGATTGGGGAAGTTTTGCGATAACTTAAATTCTGCTGGGGCCTGAATTTCTTGAGTTTCAAGCCCTTCTTTTTTCAACTTGCCAACAATAGAAATCTTATCCGAACCTTCTACCGGAATCCCACTTAATGTTAATCCGAATAAGAATACTTTTACATCGTCTTTTGTAATGCCGGTTTCATTAGTTCTAAAATGCAGGATAAGATCTTTTAATTTATCTTTGTTTACATCTGTCGTATGTTCTTTTAGAAACTCTCGCGCATATTCGCCATCATCATCATCATTTGCTTCACGTTCTTTTTTCTTTAAGTGTGTTTCGTGTGCACCGGCAGGACCAAACGCAAGTGAAGCAATATTTAATTTTGTTGCATCAAATGTTGGCGTACTTAATACTGCAACTGGAATAACACCTTCACCTTCTTTTAGGTTAATCGGGTTTTTATCGCTTTCTGGTTTAATATCAATAACAATATGTAAACGCTTTACTGTAACTTTTTGAGTTCCAGTTGATGTATTGCCAGCCAAATCCGTTGCTGTATAATGAACAACTGTTTCACCTAATGGAAATTTTGTCGGTGCATCAGAGGTTAATTGAACCACCCCGCTGCATCCATCCTGTGCGGTTGCAGTTCCAATTGAACCACTATATCCGCCTGCTGTATTTGCAGTAACAACTGTGTCAGCAGGCACTGTCAGAGTCGGTGGTGTTACATCGAGTTGAACTGATATTACAACATCATCAGTTGAAGATGCTTTTCCGTCAGAAACAGTAAGTGTAAATGTATGTGTTCCACCTCCAAGCGAAGTTGTGAATGTTGCATTTGTTGAAACAACATTCCCGCCTAATGACCAACTATATGTTAACGGGTCGTTATCAGCATCTGTTGAGCCTCGTCCATCAAGCGTTACGCTGGCTGATCCAACCACACATGTAAATGATTGGTCAGAGCCGGCCACAGCGACGGGCGGACGGTTGGTAGGCACCGTGACTATGGTGTTCGTCAGCACATCGAAGTTCTGGCCGCCGTAGCCGGCGGCGCTGACTGAGGCGATGTCGGGTTTACCGTCTCCAGTGAAATCGGCCAAGGTCACATCGACGGCATTGGGAATAGAGCCAAAGAGAGAGGGCGAACTCAGTGTCCCTTGCCCGTTTCCGGTCAGGATCGCGACCTTACCGGCATTGTAGAGACTCGCGGCCACATCCAAGTTGCCGTCACCGTTGACATCGGATATGAAAAACCCGCTCGGCCAACTGGTAGCCCCAGAGGCAAAGTTCGCGGGACTCCCGAAAGTTCCGTTGCCATTGCCAAGATAGACGGACACGGATCCGTCGGCCAAGCCCTCGATGAGATCCGGCTTGCCGTCTTTGTTTAGATCCGCGACTGCAATGCAGGACGCGGCCGGGCTGACAATACTGGGCGCCTGCAGCGTGCCGTCGCCATTGCCAAGGAAGACATCGGTCGCATTGGCCTGACCGCTAGTCACAACGAAATCAGCTTTGCCGTCGCCGTTCACGTCCGTAATAACACCGGCTCCAACAGCAGGACCGCCCGCATTCGGCATGATGCTGGTCACCTGTCCGGGAGTAAACGTGCCATCACCGTTATTTTTGTAAATATACACACCGGCGTAGGCGCTGCCGACAACGAACTCCGGCTTACCATCACCATACAGGTCGCCTGTCGTCAGGGAGCGAACATCATAAAAACCGAGAAAATAGTTCGTGGTGAAAAACTGGGGTACGCCGTTTACATCGTTGCCTGTGTTGATCAGCACGGTTACAAGACTGTAGGGGCCCCAATTGATATGCACGGTCGTTACGCAGACGGCATCGAGTTTGCCGTCCCCATTCACGTCGGCGGCCTTAATCAATACGTAACCGTCAACTGCCTTGGGCATGTAGGGGGCGAGACTAGCGGGCAAGTTGACCATGTTGCCCGTCGTCATGGTCTCTGCATTGATATCGAATTTGGTGAATGTGCCGTTGCCATTGCCATACATGAATCTGGCACTGGCGGTGCCGTCGACGATGAGGGCGTCCATTTTTCCGTCGCCGTTAAAGTCGCCGACCGCGGCTGGTCTAGGTGGTTGCCAAGGTTGGCTTCCTGTCGGAGTTGCGATGACGGTGTTGAACGTGGGCACTTGCGCCTCTGCGGTCAATGGTACCGAGATCATTATCCCCACGGCGATCAGCAAAATAACAAGTAGTCTTTTTTTCATGATGTCCCAATATTATTTGTGAATAAAATGACTGATTAGATTCTGTCTTCCATTCCATGATAGCAATTCAGCTATCGTCTAACAATAGGCAATGGTACTCAATCGTCTAAGTACTAGTACCCAGACGTCAAATACTATTTTGCTGCACGGAATAGTTTTTCTTGGGCGCCAGAGCGATATCTCGAGCGTTTAATGGGGGGACTATAGAGATGATCTGGCGTTTATAAAAGAGAAGCGTTCTCGGTCGCAAATTTCAGGAGGGCGAGTGAGCCATTGAGACCCAATTTATTGCAAATATTGTTGCGATGGTTCTTCACGGTTTTAATGCTGATGCCTAATGTTTTTGCGATTTCCTGGTTTGATTTCAGAGCAGCGACCAGCTTGATGATATTGTGCTCCATCGGTGTAAGCAAATTGATCCCTTTGGAATCGGTAGCCGGCGCTGCAAGTTTGGAAATACGCCGGATCAAAAAATCAGAAATCGACGGGCTGAGAAAATATTTTCCTTCGATCACAGAGCGAATGCATTGCTGGATTTCGGAGATGGCATTTTCTTTCAGCACATATCCTTTCACACCAATATCCATCGCTATGTTGAACACCTGCTCCTCACTGTGCATCGTCAAAAAGATCAACGGAACGGGAATCTTCTCTTCGTTCACCCGTCTGGCAACATCAAATCCGTTCACCTTCGGCATTTCAATATCCAGCAGGACAACGTCAGGTTTTCGCTTACGGATGATCCGGAGCGCCTCTTCCCCATTGTCTGCTTCCAGAATCTCGATGCCTGGTTCGCTTTCCAGCACCTGACGCAATCCTTTCCGCAGAAGCGGATGGTCGTCGGCGATCAATATCGTACGCTGTTTATCCATTGTTATGTATCTGCAGTATAATCATTAACGTGGTCCCTTCGCCTGACTGCGATTTTATAGTGCACGAGCCACCGAGAATTTTTGCTCGTTCCCTAATTCCTACTAATCCCAAACCTTCCTTCATGCTGCTCAGCCCTGTATCGAATCCTTTTCCATTGTCCCACAGAAACGCTGTCAACTGATCGTCCGACCGGCGGATCATCATAGACGCTTGAGTCGCAGACGAATGTTGCATGATATTTTTGATCCCTTCCTGCATCATCCGGTAGAAATTGATTTCCTTCTCCCTGGGGATGATTCCGTCAATATCGTCAATATGCCACGCCCATTCAATTGCTGTCGTCTCCTGGATCTGTTCGCAGAGGTTCATAAGTGTTTCCTTCAATCCGAACTTTTCCAGATTGATCGGCCTCAGACCGTACGATATAGAACGTACGTCATTCAGCGAGCTTGCAGCACTGATGGCGATTTCCCGCAGCTGGTCTGCGGTCTTTTCAGGATCGGATACGGTTTTCAACGCGATATCAACTCGGTTCTTAATGATCAAAATTTGCTGCCCCAATCCGTCGTGCAGGTCCATCGCGATCCGGCGGCGCTCCTGCTCCTGCGAATGGATCAATTGCTCGGCAAATTGCTGCTGAACACGCTTATCTTTTTTTAGTTGTGTTACGCGTAAATAATAGATCGACGGACCGGAGGACAGGAAGAAGATTACAACTAACAGCCGAAACCACCACGTCATCCAGAACGGCGGCAGCACCGTCAATTGTATCGAAGCGCCGCTCATATTCCAGACACCGTCGTTGTTCGCTGCGATCACCTGGAATGAATGCGTTCCGGGAGGGATCTTCGTGTAATATGCCGACCGGCGAAGACCTGCATCGATCCAATCCTCATCAAATCCGATCAAACGATATTTGAACCGGATCTTTTTCGGATCGGCGAAACTGAGCGCTACATAATCAAACTGTATAGTGGCACTGTCAGAAGAGATAGTGAAGGCAGAAGTCAATAGAATTCGTTTACCTTCCGACACGATCCGTTCAATAACAACCGGCGGGGGAATTTCATTCTTTTCCACCTTCCGGGTCGATACCACAACTACCCCATTGACTGTCGGCACATACAGATCACCGGCTGTATCTTTCACGATGGAAGGTTGGAAACCGCCGTTTGTTTCCGCCGACCGCATTCCGTCTGACGTGCCATAGACCGATGATTGCACTGCATCGAGCATATTGTCCGCAACCTTATTCAGATCTTCTTTACTCACGCGGAACAATCCGCGGTTGCTTCCCATCCAGAAATAACCCCGTTCATCCTCTATTATGTGGGATACAATATTGTCAAACAATCCTTCGTTGGTTGTTATTATAGAGCACTTTCCCCCTTTCAAACGGACGATCCCTCCGCCATACGTGCCGAACCACATCGTCCTTTCGGAATCCCGATATATCGCCCGAATATATTTGCTCCTGAGCGGTGCTGCTTCACTATCGGTAGGGGTGAGATCAACCGATCGGAATTTCCCTTCGGACAATCGAAAAACACCGTTTAACGTTCCGACCCATATCGTTCCCGATAGGTCCTGTACGATCGTGCGGACTTCAATCTCCGGAAGACCGTTCGAATCGGTGTATCGTATAAATTCGCCTCTATCGTAGCTATATAATCCGTTCGAACAACCGATCCACAGTTTTCCGTTGCGCTCTTCCATCAATGCAAAAATATTCAGTCCGGTGAATCCACTTACAGAATCATAGACGATCCCTTTTTTTGAAATGTCATCAAATCGTGATAACTGCTGCGACCCCGTCCACACCCTCCCTTTGGAATCTTCAAGAATCGACCAGACACACAGATTGACGAGATGTTTGTTCAACTTAGAATACGTTGCTCTGCCGTTCCTCCACTCGTACACTCCGCCGCAGTTCGTTCCGAACAGCAGTGAGCCGTCCTTCCGTCGAGCAAGGGAGAGCATTTTTCCTTCCATCAATCCATCATCCGGACCGATCGTCCGGATCACCGACGGACGAAGACGAAACAATCCGTTCGCGGGTGTGCCAGTCCAGTAATTTCCCTCCACATCCTGGGTGATCACATTGAATTCCTTGTCCGATCCGCCGTTGACCGTTCGGAGCGGAACGAAACGTTCACCGGTCCATCGGCTGATGCCGTTGAATCCGCATACCCATAACGTATTCATTCGGTCCACGAATAGTCTTCTTAAAAACCTGGAAGGAAGTCCGTCGGATTCTCTATATGTACGGATCGTTCCGTTCGAGTATCGAATGAGTCCGTCGCCGCTGGTGACAATCCAAATATTTCCGGATCCTGCCGGATATTCTTTCACACCTTGAATGTTATTTTTTAACGTTTTTGAAAAATCTTTGATCAAAACGATCGTATCACCGAGGGTCTTTAATAATTCTCTTCCATGCGCAATCCAGGCACCGTTTTTTTCCGCAACTGCTTTGAAGACTGTTGTTGAATCGGTCAAAACGGAAACCTGCTCGAAAGACTCTCCGTTGAAGCGGTACGGTTTGCCGTGAGCACTCACCCATAGTATACCGCGCGCATCCTGCTCGACCATCAGCGGAGAGTATGCAACTTTGCCGTCACTGATCATGAACGTTGTAAATTTGCCGTGCTGAAATCGCAGAAAGCCGTCTTCCGTGCTGCACCACAATGCTCCGCTCCGGTCTTCAAAGAGGGACAAGATCCTGTCCGAACGCATGCCGTTCGAATTGGAACGGTCGAACACGGTAAATGACTCGCCGTTGTACCGGACAAGTCCGCCGAATGTTGCCAGCCACAAATACCCATCCTTCGTTTGAAGAATATCGTTCGCTGAACTCTGCGGAAGTCCATCATCCATGGTCCAATGGGAGATAGTGAATCGTTCCGGCGGAACAGTTTGAGCAGCACATTGATGAACAATAGGTTCGAAAAATGAGAGGAGAATGAATGCGAATGTTATTCGGAGAACGGCGGTCATTGGCTTAAAAGTACAAAATACAGAATTAATATTCAAATATCAGATATGTTTAAGACATAAAATTAATGCAATTGAAAGAGTTGTATTTATTTTTATATTGTTTCCTTGTAGATATAAATATTGCTACATATGAAATGATTAAATAATTAAGATCTCTACACAAATAATGTAGGTAAAAATATATGAGGCTTCAATGTATATCAAGGATAGTATATTCGCTGAATGAATATTATAATTTACCCTTCTTCTACTAAAAAAAGAAAGGCTCACGCCCTTCTCTTCCTACCTACATCAGATAGGCAACTGCTTTTGCTTCGAGGTCGTGTCGGATGGATTTAAGGCGGGAATTGTTTAGGTGATTTCGTTCTGTAATTTCTTTTGCCGTGTAACCGGCTGAGAGATCTTCGAGTATTGTCTTCTCCTGATCGGAGAGCGAGTTCAAGAAGTCATTCGTGATCGCATAATCGAGCGGCGTAGTCTTCGTATTCAGAACAACATCACCAATGGTCTGATTATTTTCTTTCGATTTCGGCTGATCAAGATATTGTCTGCCGGGTCGATTGTATGCGTCGATGGTTCTCTTGCCAACTTCTTTTGCAGGGAACGCTGATCTAATATTTAATTCCTTGGAACGAAAGTGCATATGCGACTTCATCAATCCTGGAGAGCAACGATCTCCAAGTCTCACTCCTTCTTTCCACGCCATCGTGATTAGTTCTGATCTCTGAAGTTTGTCTCTGGTAAACTGTTCTGAATAATTCCACAACGTTTGGTATTCTTGTTCTGACATAGTGCCTCCTTGTGATTGAATGAATAAAGGTTGTTCATCCAATCTTATGCCCGAATAAACGACTTGTTTTTATGGTATAAGAATAGGTAGCCCGTTACATCACTATTCACAAACCATATGGAGGAAACAAATGGCACACAACCTTGAACAGCGAGATGGACAAACCTCGATGTTCTACACAGGAGAAGTCCCCTGGCATCAGTTAGGACGACATCTCAACAAACCAGCAACAGCAGCAGAAGCGATGGAAGCAGCACGATTGGATTACAACGTCGTGAAGCGTCCACTGAAAGCAATAATTCACGGACGACATTACGCCGATGTTCCGAATGCGTTCGCAACAGTTCGCCAAGACACAAATGTTGTTTTGGGAGTTGTCGGCGCGAGATACGAACCGGTCCAGAATAAAGATGCGTTTAATTTCTTCGATCCACTTGTGGACCGAGACGAAGCGATCTATCATACAGCCGGTGTCCTCGGTCGTGGAGAGAAAATATGGCTTCTCGCAAAGCTTCCTGATTACATCAAAGTCGGCAAGTCAAAAGATCCAATTGAGAAGTTCGTTCTATTATATAACTCACATGACGGTAGTTCACATATCCGTGTAAAAATCACTCCTGTCAGAGTAGTTTGTAACAACACACTTACCGCTGCACTTTCTGGAACTGAATCAGAAGTCCGTATCAAACACACCGCATCTGCAGGTGATAAACTTCAAGAAGCACACAAGGTATTGGAACTGACCAATCAGCTTTACAAAGAACTCGATTACATTTTTAATCGGATGGCGTTACGAAAAGTTACATCTCAGCAATTAATTGAATACGTAAAAACTCTTGTGCCGGATAATCCTGAAGCTGAGAACAAAACTCGGACTGAAAACATGCGGAATCATATTCTGTATTTGCACGACTCTGTGCAAGATGCAGCGATGCACAGAGGCAATTTATTTGGTGCGTTCAACGCTGTGACTGAATCAGTTGAGCACTATTCCAATCAAAAAGATCCGAACAAACAACTGAAAAGTATCTGGTTCAACGGAGCTGGTGAAGCTCTTAAACGTCGTGCTTACCAACTTGCCGAGAGCATGTTATGATCGATCTTGATGACAATGACATTGACCCGAATTACTCTTTCGGGTCTTTGTCTATCACTCTTGATCAAGAGTATTCACCTGAGCTCTGGGAAAAGATCGAGGATGAGATTGCTGACGCACTTGCACGAATGCAACTCAATGGTTCCATTGAAAATTCTGTTACAGGTAATTCCACAACAATTAAAAAGAAAGGATCGCTATGAATGCAATACGTTTAGAATGTGTCACAGGCGGACATAATAAGTTTTATGAATTCGTCGGAATTAAATCCAAAAACCGTTTCACTGTCAAAGGTTTATATGGACGCATCGGTCAAGCACCGAGCGAAAGTATTATCTACGACGGCGAAGATGTCAATGAAGCCAACAAAGAGTTCCATAAAAAGATGGCTGAAAAAGAAAAGAAAGGTTACAAGGTTGTATCGAAAGACGGTAAGCTTTCAACTCAGGCGAGTGAAGAAAAAAAAACTCTTCTGAGACTGTTCCAGTAATCTGGGCGATGAACGCGCAAGGAGTGAAAGATGAAAAACATCTTAATCAATTACTCCAAGACAGCAATTACATTGCACAAATCAAACTGGATGGAATGCGCGCTATTGTTCACGTTACTGAAACAGGTCTTCGCATATACTCTCGCTCTGCCGGTGTTGCTGATCCAACCTGTCCTTTAGAGAAAACATCATCGCTCCCCCATCTTGCCGCACTTAAATTCCCTGAACTCGTAGGAACTGTTCTGGACTGTGAGATCCTCATTCCTGGAAAAGATTCTGCTGAACTAGCAGGAACTGTTCACCGGAAAGAACTGAATCAAGACAATACGAAAGTAAAGCTCTTCGTGTTTGATTGTCTTCAGCACAATGGGATATCACTGCGAGATAAATCACTTCGTCACCGGATAAGTGAACTCCTGTTATTCTCACACACACTGCAATCGGAATTCATTTCGATCCTGTCATTTGCCAATACTACTGCACAGAAACAAAAACTCTATGCAAAGGTGATAGCAAGCGGCGGTGAAGGTATCATGCTCAAGAACATGAATGCAACATACCTCGAAGGTGCAAGACCTGCCAATAATTGGTATAAGGCAAAGAAGTCTGCCAGTTATGATTGTGTTGTCATGGGATTCAGCACAGGTAAAGGCAAATACAATACTCAAATCGGTGCAGTTAAATTCGGGCAATATGTCAATGGCAAACTGATTGAGCTAGGACAAGCATCCGGTATGAATGACGAAGAACGTTTGCTGATGTCGAGATTTCAAGATCAGTATATCGGGAAGGTTGTAACAATCAAAGGTATGGAGCGCTTGAAATCTGGAGCAATTCGTCATCCACAGTTTGTCGGTTTGCGAAAAGATAAACAGCCGAAAGATTGCATCTATTATAGAGGCGAACAATGAAATGGCAGGTCATAGCAAAAGAACGTTTCATTGCCACTAATACCTATATCATCGAAGCTGATACACAAGATGACGCAGAACAAAAAATGCTGGATGGTGATGTTGAAGAACGCTCAACTTCGGTTGAGTCTGAACGAGAACTTCAACAGATCGAATCAGTAACAACTTACACAGAACAATAACCATAGCCGCTGATACGTCACACTTGGATCAACATTACTAATGCTGAGTCACTGACTTGAAGCGGCTTCATATTTTATCAAAGGAGGATTATGCCAACGATCAACGATATCTTACAATTGCTTCACAGCGGTAAATCAGTTGAACTGAAATTCTATCTCACGATGGGAGTATTTTCCCGTCATGAGCTCTCGTTAGTTGACGGCAAAATAGAAGACTTCAGTTATGTTGATTCATCGCTCTCCACATACACAATCGAAGAATACAAAAATTCATTTCACGGCAAAGCGTTCATCAGCAATGCCGTCGAGATCGAAGAAGTGTATGACAACGAACATCAACCCATTAAATGAAAGGAATCACGGTATGTCAAAATTGAAAAGTGTAATACAGATTATAATTGAAATTGGTAAGACCATTCTACGTCATTTACGATAGGAGCAAACTATGGAACTTGGAAAAACACCCGACTGGCTCGCTGAGCTCTTGGATGCAGAAGAAGCTCTCGAAGAGAAAAAGAAACTAGAGATGAATAAAATTCTTGCTGATCGTGTCCTTGCTGCTATCGGAGTTCTTGAATCAAAGATCGATGAGGTCAATGAGATTGCCGATAAAGAAGTGACACTCATACAACAGTGGAATCTCTCTGAAGTCTCTAAACTGCAGAAGAAGATCGACTGGCTCGTGTGGAATCTGGATAAATACATGACAGCACTCGGAGAGAAAACTGTATCACTTCCCCACGGACAGTTGAAGATTCGTATGGGCAGAGATAAAGTAGAAGTTATCGATTTGCAGAAATTTCTTCCGACAGGTCAGCGTCTTGGATTACTGCGGCATGTTGCCGAGAAGTTCGAACCTGATCTCACAGCAATCGCTGCCTACACAAAACTTCACAACAACAAACCACCGGCAGGTGTAATGCTTACACCGGCTCAACCAAAGTTTTCATACAAAACAATTACGAAAGGAGTTACAAATGAGCGCAACGAACGGAACGGCGAACAAACCGAAGTTGGAACTGCTGCTCGACAAGCCGATACAGCTCACGCTGCTTAGAGATAAACCGTATATAAATAGTAATTCTGTTGGCGAGTTCTATTTATATAATGTGAAGGACGAAACAGGAATTGAATTTTCATACTTTGCACCGGTGGAAGTTCATACTCTTATCCAAGAGCACAAACTGAAATCAGGCAGTTCTTTCATCTTGAAAAAGATTGCTTCGATGAATGGAAAGAAGATGGTGCCAAAGATTGAGTTCTCGATCATAGGTGAAGCAGAACCACAGGCAGTTGTTCCACCTGTACCGGGATCGGACAACTTGAAAGAAATCTTATTGCAGTGTTTGAAAGATGCTGCTGAGGTTGTGAAGTCTGCCGGTATTCAGTTCTCGAATGATGAGCTTCAGAAGTTGGCAACGACACTATTCATTCAAAGAGCGAAGAACGCTTGACCAGAATAATTTATAGAGCCGGTGCAACCCACCGGCTTTTATATTAAGGTAAGGTGTGCGAACTCACCATGGATAGATTAATTTGAAAAGAGCAACTAATGGCTATTAGTGTATGTTTTTTAAATTCAGCACACTTTCCTACTACTGCCGCGGATCCACATACCCTTCTACAATGCCTACAGTCTTTTAAATTTGAGTTTTAAAGCATGCTAGAATGCGAGATGTACGATTGAGTCGATGGAATAGTGAATCGATTGTAACGCAAATTTAAAAGGATATTGAGTGGCTGGAGAGTGACTGTGCGGTGATTCTGAAATGACTGTTCAACATAGTCACTGGAAAATGCGGATTTGCCTTTAAATCTGCACGAATGACTACGATGACTGTAATGGCTGTGTGTTTTCGAAATCTATCTATACATATATATACTACTGTTGTATATAAAATCTATAATAAAATAAAAAAAGTATAGTCATCATAGTCATTACAGTCATTTGATCGAAAAGCCCTTTAAATCGTACGGTTTTCAGTGACTGTTCTTTTTGCGTGGATAGTCACTACAGTCATTTAAATGGCACGGCTAACTTTTCTGTACCGCAACCCGTACTCCTAGCGAAGCGTAGGTGTTGGGTTGTGCGGTTGTTCTTTTTGTTTTTGTAGGTGATTGAAATACTAATCGGTTTCTCTTGCAAACCTATATTGGAATAAGTAAATTGTATCACCT
>CAYHZL010000039.1:0-21025 GCA_964361075.1 uncultured Chitinophagaceae bacterium | reverse complement strand
CTTGTTGATGAACTTGCGCGGCTTTCCAATCAGGATTTATATGCGCGCAAAAATGAAGTGGACAGCGTGCAAGCGCAAAAAAATAATTTGGCGAGTAAAAAAATTGCAGCCATGCAGAAATTTCACGATCGGCTGCAAGCAGCGCAATCTAAAATTGACGGTTTGAAAACTACGCTGGCAAAGACGGCATTAATGGCAGAGAAAACATACACCGTCGGAACATGGGCAAAAGACCGCGACTGTCTCTGGAATATTTCTAAAAAGAAAGATATTTATGCCAATCCATTTATGTGGACAAAAATTTGGCAAGGTAATCGCGAACAGATTAAAGATCCGGACATTATTTACAAAGGTCAAAAACTGAAAATTCCTTCTTCGGGCGATTTAACAGATGCTGAGAAACAAGCCGAACGCCAATATTGGAAGAAAAAATATCACTAAAGGTTATAACAATTTGTTTGATGCAAAAATGATTTTAGAAAATCCTTCGATACCGATATTTACGGGACGAAGGATTTTTTGTTTTAAAACAAAGGAGATGAACGTACGTCTGAAAAGAAAATAAAAATTGAAGGAGTAGATATTTTTTTGTTACTCGGCTACAACGATAGCCACCTGCAACAAATTGAAGATCGCTTCGATGCAACAATTATCGTGCGCGGCGATACGATCACACTTCGCGGGGAATCAAAAGAAGTGCAGCAGCTCGAAAGAATTTTTAAGGAACTGATTTTTCTTCTTACAAAAAACGGAACGCTCACTTCGAATGATGTCGGCACGGTTATCGATCTGGTTGCAGATTTAACATCCACAAAGCAAACGCATACCGCGCACCTTTCGAAAGAAGAAGCCGATGCTGTTGTGCTCTTTACAAAAAATTCCATCATCAAAGCAAAAACGCCGACACAAAAAGATTATGTATTGAGTGTGCAGAGGAATGATATTGTCTTTGCGGTTGGACCAGCCGGCACAGGGAAAACATATTTGGCTGTAGCGATGGCAGTTGCCAGTTTGAAAAATCGTGAATGCACGAAAATTGTTCTTGCCAGGCCTGCAGTGGAAGCTGGTGAGAGTTTGGGATTTTTGCCGGGCGATATGAAAGAGAAAGTTGATCCGTATTTGCGTCCGTTGTACGACGCGCTTGATGATATGCTTCCTTCCGAAAAATTGAAAACATATATGGAGCGGCACACAATAGAAATTGTTCCGCTTGCGTATATGCGCGGACGAACATTGCATAATGCATTTGTAATTTTAGATGAAGCGCAGAATGCAACCGCAATGCAAATGAAAATGTTTCTGACACGGCTCGGCGCTAATTCGAAGGCAATTATTACCGGCGATATTACGCAAATAGATTTGCCGACGAGAACCACATCCGGCTTAGTGCAGATACAAGAAGTATTGCAGCAAATCGAAGGAATTGATTTTGTGTACTTCGACAGGAACGATGTGGTGCGGCATCGTTTGGTAAAAGACATTATTGATGCGTATGGAAAATTTAACGACAAAAAAGAAAATGGTAATGGCGGTTAATTTTTTCTATACTGTTCATACTTCAATGTTGATGTCCAAATAGTATTGCAAAAAATAACTATTCAGTGTGATATTCCCGACTATGGCGGGACAAATGGTTTCCTGTAAAAAACACATTAAAAATCTGCCTGCTGCAAGTCCGCCGGTTTTTGGCGGATTGTCTGGTGGGAAGAAAAATCATAGCCACATTCGCTGCGGCGAATCACAGAGTAAACTTTTAAAAAATATATTACCCAACATCTGTGATTCGCCGCGGCGAATGTGGCTTACTCTTTTAGGATGAGTAATTACGCTAAAAATAATTATGAATAGAAACGATTACATGCGCGAAGCAATTCGTCTTTCAATTGAAAATGTACGAAGCGGGGATGGCGGTCCATTTGGATGTGTTATTGTTAAAGACGGTAATATTATTGCGCGCGGAACAAACCAAGTTACAGTAACAAACGATCCGACTGCGCACGCTGAAGTTGTTGCTATTCGTGAAGCGTGTACTGTGTTGCATTCTTTTCAACTTGATGGATGTGAAATTTATACATCGTGCGAACCGTGCCCGATGTGCCTCGGTGCAATTTATTGGGCACGTCCTGAAAAAATATTTTTTGCAAACGGAAGAGAAGATGCGGCAAAGATTGGATTTGACGATCTGTTTTTATATCAGGAACTTCCGAAACCACTTCATCAACGAACTCTTCCGACTGAACAACTACTGCGCGATGAAGCGCTCGCAGCATTTCGTGAGTGGGAAAATAATAATGATAAAGTAAAATACTGAAATATTGTTAGCGAAAGAAGATGTCAGACATCTTCCCTTTGAAATTTGATGAATTTTCAAGTCTCTCGAACTTTATAAACAAGATGTCTGACATCCACGAAGTGGTCCTTTGGACTTGTTGAATTTTTTCAGTTGTCTCTAAAAATTACTCCTATGAAATTTACGCCACCTCCCTACGTTACCGGATTGAAATGTTTTATCTGTGGTTCATCATATCCGCACGGAAATATGTACACTTGTCCCAAGTGCAGCATCGAAGGAATATTGGACGTGCAATATGATTATGATGCAATACAACCAAATCTCAAATCTCAAATCTCAAATCGCACTTTCAACCACTGGCGTTATAAAGAATTACTTCCTATTTCGCCGGACAATATTTTTCCTCATCTGCACGTTGGCTGGACTCCCGTGTACGATGTACCGCGTCTTGCATCACATCTCGGCATAAAAAAATTATTTGTGAAAGATGACGGACGCAATCCGACAAGTTCATTTAAAGATCGCGCGAGTTCTGTCGGTGTGTTGAAAGCGATCGAGTTCGGTTTCAACACAGTTGCGTGTGCTTCAACAGGAAATGCTGCATCATCGCTTGCCGGACTTTCTGCCGCCGTTGGATTGAAAAGTTACATCTTTGTTCCGCAGCGCGCACCGGAACCGAAAGTAACTCAGCTACTTATTTTCGGCGCAACAGTTTTTAAAGTACAGGGAACGTACGAAAATGCTTTCGATCTGTGCCGTGAAGCGTGTGAAAAATTCGGTTGGTACAACAGAAACAGCGGAACCAATCCTTTTCTTGTTGAAGGAAAAAAAACTGCCGGATTAGAAATTGCAGAACAATGTGCGAACAATCTTCCGGACTGGGTTGTTGTTTCTGTCGGCGACGGATGCACGATTGGCGGCATTGGAAAAGGATTACAGGAAATGAAACGGCTCGGCATCATTGATCGCGTTCCGAGATTATTAGGTGTGCAGGCAGAAGGCGCGCGCGCGATGGTTGATGCTTTTAAATCCGGGAAAGACCTTATTCCTACGGAGACAAACACAATTGCGGACAGCATCGCAGTGGGAACTCCGCGCAACTGGCGAAGAGCAATTCAACAAATAAAAGAATCGCACGGCGAGATGATTGCAGTATCCGATGAAGAAATTTTAGAAGCGATGCGCGTAACTGCGCGGCTCGGCGGAGTGTTTGGTGAACCGGCGGGAATTGCCGGAATTGCCGGATTGAAACTTGCTGTTGAAAAACAAATTATTACATCCAACGAATCTGCTCTCGTCATTGTAACAGGAAATGGTTTGAAAGATATTCATTCGGCAAAGCAAGCTGCAGGTGAAGCGTTGGATGTTGAACCAAATATTAGTGCAATGGAAAAATGTTTTGCTAAGTTGAAATCTTAAAAATTCAAATCTCAAATTTTGAATTACTAACTGAAGTTACGCAAGAACAAAAAATAGTTCTTGAGAGAATCATATGTTGCCCCTCTGGGGCTAGATGATTGTTTTGATATTATCCTACAAACATAACGCTCCTGACGGAGCTTTGAAAATTGGCGTTATTTCTATCAAAATACATAGGTGTATAGTCCCAGAGGGACGAAATGTTTGTAGAACGAATGACCCATCTGTATTCAAGCTCCGTAGGAGCGACATAAAAACCGATTTAATCATGCATTTGCGTAACATCAGTTACTAATATTGTCAGAATGATAAACAAAGAAACGGCATATAAAAAAATATCGGAACTTGTTGAACGCTTTGAGGAACAATATACCTCTTACAAAAATGCGGACTACAACGAGACTTTGACACGTAGAGATTTCATCGACCCATTTTTCAAAGCTTTGGGTTGGGACATTGACAACGAACAAGGTTATTCAGAGGCGTACAGAGAAGTAATTCACGAAGACAAAGTAAAAATTGGAAGTGCCACCAAAGCTCCGGACTATTCTTTTCGCATTGGCGGTGGTAAACGACTTTTCTTTGTTGAAGCTAAAAGACCAAGTGTTGTTGTTAAAGACGATATACTTCCGGCATACCAAGTCAGACGGTATGGATGGAATGCAACACTTTCAATCAGTATTGTTACCGACTTTGAAGAGTTTGCCGTTTATGACTGCACAAAAAAACCACTTCCTGCGGACAAAGCATCTGTTGCACGGGTAAAGTATCTCACGTTTCGTGATTATTTAAATGAGTTCGATTTTATTTGGGATGCGTTTTCAAAAGAATCTGTTTTAAAAGGAAGTTTTGACAAATTTGTACTCGGCACAGCCAACAAAAAAGGAACTGCAACGGTTGACAAAGATTTTTTGCAATCGCTTGATAGTTGGAGAACGTATCTTGCAACTTCTATAAGTTTGAACAACAAAGACCTTGACGAAGACGAAATAAATTTTGCTGTTCAGCAAACCATTGATAGAATTATTTTCTTGCGTATTGCCGAAGGTCGAAAAGTAGAGCCTTATGGAAATTTACAAACGGCAATAAAGCAAGGAGAGTATTACAAAAACCTTTTCAGCATTTTCAAAGAAGCCGATGACAAATATAATTCCGGCTTATTTGATTTTAAAAAAGACAAAATCAGCAAGAATCTGACCATAGACAATAAAGTCATAAAAAAAATTGTCAATGAATTGTATTACCCTGAAAGTCAATACGAGTTTTCGGTTTTGTCTGTTGAAATTTTAGGAAGTGCGTACGAGCAGTTTCTCGGAAAAGTAATCCGCATTACTCCTGCGCATCACGCAAAAATTGAGGAGAAGCCCGAAGTACGAAAAGCCGGAGGAGTGTATTACACGCCGCAATACATTGTTGAATACATCGTAAAAAACACAGTCGGAAAACTTATTGATTCTCCCTTTGAAGGGGGCAGGGGGATGTCGCCGAAAGAAATAAGCACAATAAAAATTGTTGATCCCGCTTGTGGCAGCGGCAGTTTTTTAATTGGTGCGTATCAGTATTTGCTAGACTGGCATAAAAATTACTATAGCGATAACGGCAAATTAAGTAAAGGCAAAAAAAATAGCCTTTTAACTCCCGAAGGAAACCTCACCACAGCAGAGAAAAAAAGAATTTTGCTCAATAATATTTTCGGAGTAGATATTGATGTCAATGCAGTAGAAGTAACCAAACTTTCATTATTGCTAAAATGTATGGAAGGCGAAACTCAGGCTTCTATTTCGCACCAAATAAAAATGTTTAATGAAAGAGTTTTACCAACGTTGGACAGTAATATTAAAGACGGAAACAGTTTAATTGATACAGATATTTACAGTAATCAATTGGATTTTGGAGAGGAGAAAAAAATAAAGCCGTTCAATTGGCAAAAGGCATTTCCTGATGTTTTTGAACAAGGGGGCTTTGATGTGATTATTGGAAATCCGCCTTATGTTGATAATAGAGGATTTAATAAAAATCAGTTAGAATATTTTTATGCGAATTATTCTTCCTTTACTAGTGCGGGGACAACTTCTTTTCGCACTCGCAAGTTTAACACCTTTGTAGCTTTCATTGAAGTATCAAAAAAAATTCTTAATAATATTGGTATTTGTGGTTACATCATACACAAAAACTTATTAAAAACTACAACCTATCGTGGTATTCGTAAGTTTCTACTAGAGAACTATTCTATAAATAAAATTGCAGATTGGGGCCCTGGTCAATTTGAAAACGTAGTTGCCGAAACAATTTCAATTTTCTTTTCAAAGAAAATAATTACAAGAAACACTATCCAAATTGATTTTTTCAAGAAAAATAAAAAAATTAATACAAATAAAATCGAACAAAGTGTTTACGAAAACACTTATGATAATATTTTCAATATTAATTTATCTCCAGACATAATACATTTAATTAGTAAAATTGAAAATGGTAAATCTAAATTAGTTGATTGGGTCAATATCAATAATGGTCTTGTAACCGGTAATGATAACAAGTTTATTTCAAAAACAAAACTTAGCAATAAATATAAAACTTGTGTCACTGGCAAAAATATAAAACGATATTACATACCAGATGTAAAGGGATTTATTCTTTATGATTCCGAAAAACTAATGCGAGCTAGAAATCAAAAAATATTTGAAGCAAAAGAAAAATTAATAATGCAGATGATAAACATTAAGTTGGTAGTCGCTTATGACAATCGGCAACTATACAATTTAGGCACTACTTATTCAATTACAAGAAAAAATGATGAAGTCAGCTTAAAATATATCCTTTCCTTATTAAACTCGAATCTGCTAAACTTTTATTATCTGAAAAAATATACAAATGAATCAACCCTTACCAATGCAATATCCACCAAAAATTTATTTGAATTTCCAATTCCAGAAATTGATAACGAAATCAAACCTTTATTCAATGAGATAATAAAAAATGTTGATTTGCTTTTCAAGCTCAATGAAGAAAGAGCAGAAACGAAATTGCAAACAAAAACCTCCCAGATTGAAAGCAAGATTGATTATTGTGAAGACAAAATTAACGAAATCGTTTATCAACTCTACGGATTGACAGTAGAAGAGATAAAAATTGTGGAGGGGAAATGAAATCAAACAGAGAAACGGCGCTTGAAGACGCAATAAAGAATGCTGAACGTTACATTGAGCAAATGGTGTCTATGGATGATAAAAAACTGAGTAAGCATCTTGATTCATTTCGTCAGCAAATGGAAATGGCAAATAAGCAAAACAACAAAAAAGCTGTTGAATTACTTTGTGAATACGAAAGACAAACAATCATTGCCCGTGTTATCAAAAATGAATTATTGCAAAAAAAGAAGAAACAAAATCGTTTATGAACAGTTCAGATTGACATCAGAGGAAATAGAAATTGTGGAAGGGAAATGAAAATGTGCTAAAGCCATTTCTATTTTGAATATATTTTATCAGTTTGCTGATAGCAAACTGCAATAGATGAAGCGCACCGCAATAAATGAAAAAGAAAATATCAATTGCAGTCAGATTTATCTAACTGATAAAAAAGGGACAATTAATTTTGGCTTTAGCCGCATAAAAAACTATGAGTTAGGTAAGAATCTGGGTGCCTTTAGTTTTCTCTACGGGTTGACACCATAAGAAATAAAAATTGTGGAGAGGAAATAGCGAACGCATTTGCAATCACATTTGCGATATGCAGGCAGGTAGGTTTGAACGGCTTAGAATTTGAATTATGAAAATATGTTACTAAAAAATGCAACATGTGTAACTCTCTTTCCTTCTTCAATCGATAAAATTGATTTACGAATTGAAGAAGGGGAAATAATTTCTTGCGCAAAAAAACTTTCTCAACAAAAAAATGAAGAAGTTATTGATCTGTCCGGAAAGATTGTGATGCCGGGCTTCGTCAATGCGCATACGCATTTGTATTCTTCTCTGTCCCGTGGTATGCCGATGCCGAAAACGCCGTCCAAAAATTTTCTTGAAATTCTGCAAAAGATTTGGTGGAAACTTGATCGCGCGCTTGATGAAGAATCAATTTATTACAGTGCGCTTGTTGGCGCTCTTGATGCAATCAAGTGCGGAACAACGACGATCATTGATCATCATGCTTCTCCAAATTCAATAATAGGTTCGCTAGATATTATCAAAGAAGCGCTGGGCAAAGTTGGAATGCGCGGCGTGTTGTGTTACGAAGTAACGGATCGTGGCGGAAAGAAAAAACGTGATGAAGGAATTGCTGAGAATGAATACTTCATACGCACAAATAAAGGAAATTCTTTTTTCCGGGGACTTGTTGGTGCACATGCTTCATTCACATTAAGCGATGAATCGCTTCACCTTTGTGGAGAATTGGCAACGGCATACAACACGGGAGTTCACATTCACGTTGCCGAAGATTTGCATGATGTTGTTGATGCTAAAAAAAAATATCAATGCAGTATTGTTGACCGTCTTTCGAAATATCATCTTTTAAAAGATCACACAATACTTGCGCATTGTATTCATCTGTCTGAAAAAGGATTTGCACTGCTTGGAAAAACAAAAGTTCATTTTGCACATAATCCTCGTTCGAATATGAATAATAAAGTTGGCTATGCGCCAATTCATCGGTTCAACAATCGCGGAATGATCGGCACTGATGGTTTTCCTGCGGATATGTTTGAAGAAGCGAAACTGGCATTTTTCAAGCGACAGGATTCTCAGCAAAAAGAAAAAATTGATTTCGCGCAACTTGTAAGCGGCGGGCAGCAATATATTTCAGAAATTTTCGATACGCAATTCGGAACACTTGCAAAAAATTCTGTTGCTGATTTAGTTGTGTTAGATTATGATGCACCTACACCAATGACTGATGGAAATATTCTTGGACATTTTTTATTTGGAATGCGTTCAGCGAATGTTGAATCCGTAATGATTGGCGGAAAGTGGATCGTGAAGAATCGAGAAGTTGTTGGAGTTGAGGTTGCCGCAGTGTTCGCACAAGTGGAAAAGGTTGCAGCGAAGTTGTGGAGAAGGATGAAATAGTGAGTTAAAATTGCAAATCAAAACTCTATTGAACGATAAATATCTTTGCGGTGGGCAATGCGAAGCAGAAATATATTTTTTTCATCGAACGAAAAAATCATGCGATAGTGTTTTGCGACAACGACTCGAAAGTTGCCTTTAAGCCCGATAAGTTCTTTTACATCAAGTTGTTTGTTAAAAATATTCTCGCACAATTTTTGCGCGACCGTGAACGCTTCATGTTTGACGTTGGCGGGAAGGTGTTTGATGTCACGGGCAAATCTATTGGTGCGCTGAAGAAATCGTTTAGGCGATGAAGTCATTGTAGGAACCTACTGTTTCAAAATTTTCCTTTCGGACATTTTCATGTGCTTCTTTTAAACCGTCGAGAAATTCTTGAAGATATAATTCATTCGGTGAGAAAGACGATGCAAGGAACTCCTGAATCGTTCGGTATGCATCAACCACTTTTGTGAGTTGATCTTCAGTAAAAGTAATTGTTATGTTGGACATAGGCTCTCTCTTTCTTTTCTGTAAGATAAAAACTTGTTAAACAAAAAACAATAAACCGGCAGTAATACAAGTAAGTTCAAAAAAAATGGCTGAACTCGTTCCCATATCATTTTCAACTCTTCTTAAACGGATGTATTATGAATACAGCCGCAACAACTCAATCTTCGATCTTCCTGCTAAAAAGTTTTATCACCCGAACAGTGAATTAAATTTGTCCGTTACATCCTGCGGAAATCCGGCTGCGAATCCGGTTGGTCCTGCTGCCGGACCTCACACACAACTTGCACAAAATATTGTTCTCTCATGGCTTGCCGGTTCACGCATTATCGAATTAAAAACAGTTCAAATAAAAGATCAGATTGAAATCGCTCGTCCGTGCATTGATATGGCGACGATCGGTTACAATACCGAATGGTCGCAGGAGCTTCGGCTTGAAGAATCTGCCCGCGAGTATGTGAAGGCGAGTATGATAATAGATATTCTCCAACATTCGTTTGATGGTTCAGGTTTTAAGTTTCAAGAACCAAAAACATCCACCGTGAACCTTGAAACTATTTTCGATGTCAGCGTTGGTTACGATCTTGCGGGAATTCAATCGCCGCAAATTTGTAATTGGTTGAAGACGATGAAAGATGCTTCTATTCTCATCGAAGAATTGCGAAAAGAAATTCCGGATGAATTTGAGCAATACCGTGATTTGCCATTCACAACAAAAATTTCTGAGAGTATAACGCTTTCTACATTTCATGGAACTCCTGCTGATGAGATCGAACGCATTTGCGAATTTCTTTTGACAGAAATGGGATTTCATGTTGTTGTGAAAATGAATCCTCCGATGCTTGGCAAAGATCGTCTCGAATATTTATTGCACGAAAGACTTGGTTACACCGAAGTTGAAGTGAATCCAAAAGCGTACGAGGTAAATATTTCTTTTGATGACGCGGTTGCGATGGTGAAACGATTGCAAAACATTGCTGCACAAAATAAAAAAACAATCGGCGTGAAGTTTGGCAATACTCTTGAAGTGCTCAATAAAGGATCGTTCCTGAAAGAGAAAGTGCAATACCTCTCAGGTCAGCCGTTACACATTCTTCATCTTGCACTTGTTAATGAATGGCGAAAAGAGTTCGGCGCTGGTTTTCCAATTTCATTTTCGGCAGGAGTTGATGCAAATAATTTTGCAGATTGCGTCGCCATCGGACTTGTGCCTGTTACAGTGTGTACCGATCTTCTTCGTCCCGGCGGCTACGGACGTTTGCCGCAGTATCTTTTGAATCTGGAAAAGCGAATGAAAGAAGTTGGAGCAAAAACGATAGATGAGTTTATCGTAAAAACAGGTTTGAGGTTTGAGGTTGGAGGTTTGAATAAAACAATACACACAACCGAACCTCATACCACTAAACTCGAATCTGCAATTTTACAAAACACAACTTCATTGTTTGAAAAGTCTCTTGTGAATTCACGCTATCACGCATCAAACAATGCAAAACCACCGAGAAAAATTGGAAGCAGTTTACATTTATTCGATTGCATCAATTGCGATAAGTGTATTCCGGTCTGTCCGAACGATGCAAATTTCTTTTTTGACATTGAACCATTGGAAATTCAATACAGAAATGTTGAGATTACAAAGAGTGGTTGGAAATATGTTGAAGAAGGAATATTTAAAATCGTTGAACAACATCAGATTGCAAATTTTGCCGATGCCTGTAACGAATGCGGTAATTGCGATGTGTTTTGTCCCGAAGATGGCGGTCCATATATTGAAAAGCCGCGATTCTTTGGTTCACTTGAGTCCTTTCGTAAATGGAATACATTGAGCGGTTTCGTTTTACTTTCCGATAAAAAAAATACTACCTTGTTTGGTCGTTTTCAAAAAAAGGAATTTGAATTAGTTCTTGATCAGCAGCAGCAATCTGTAACATTCAAAATTGCCAACGCGCTTCTCACTATTGATTGGAAATCGCACAACGTTCTTGATGCAGTAATTTTTAATTCATCCTCTCTCGAATTTTTTGATATGCGATATTATTTTGTAATGGCAACGTTGATGAAGGGAATGCTAAACACAAATCGTGTGCATTTTGTAAATACTGAATTACAGAAATTAACCACGTGAGCGAAGCCATCACTTCGTGAGATAACGCGGAAAAAGCACTGATGAGCACAGAAAAAAAATAATTATCCGTGTATATCCGCGATCTTTCCGTGAAATCTGTGGTTAAAAACAATATTATGAATACAATACAATTTTTACTCAATGGAAAAAATTTCATCGCAACACTCGATGACGATATTTCGTTGTTGGATGTTCTTCGCGAGCAAGCAGGATTGATATCGCCAAAAAACGGATGTGCGCCGCAAGGTTCATGCGGCTGCTGCACGGTTATTGTTGATGGTAAAGCAATTTCATCCTGTGCTGTTCCTGCAAAAAATGTGCAGGGGAAAAATATTATCACTCTTGAAGGTTTTGACGAACGCGAACGCGACATTTTTGCAAAGGCATTTACTGTTTCAGCAGGACTGCAATGTGGTTTTTGTACTCCCGGAATTATTGTACGCGCGAAACATCTCATTCAAAAAAATCCCACGCCGACAAGAGACGAAATTGCTGTCGCATTAAACAATCATATTTGCCGCTGCACCGGTTATGTTAAAATTATTGATGCAATAGAAATTGCTGCCAAAGCATTGAACGGTGCGCCAATGCCTCAGCCGGATTATTCCGGGAAAATCGGATCAAGTCTTCCGCGCATGGATGGCGAAAAATTTGCAATGGGTGAGCGTCCGTATATTGATGACATCACGCTTCCCGACATGCAATATGCCGCTTTTCTTTTTTCACCACATCCACGAATCAAAATAAAAAAAATAGATACATCTGAAGCGGAACAATGTGCAGGAGTGACGCGCGTTGTAACAGCGAAAGATGTTACCGGTCAGCGCAAGCAAGGACTTATCTATCAAGACTGGTCCTTGTTTATTGCTGAAGGCGAAATTACACATTACATCGGTGATATTCTTGCAGCGGTTGTTGCGAACGATGCGCGAACAGCCCGCAAAGCAGTTGAGAAAATTAAAATTGAATATGAAATTCTTCCGGCTGTTTTTGATCCCGAAGAAGCGCTGAAACCAAACGCGCCGCAAGTTCATGCAGATCATGTAAATCTTTTATCGAATTCAATCATCAAGCGCGGTGATGTAGAGTATGCATTGAAAGAATCTGCATTTGTAGAAACACGAACGTTCGAAACGCAGATGATTGAGCATGCGTTTCTCGAACCCGAAAGCGCGATAGCATTTCCGAAGGATGGAATAATAGAAGTGTATAGTCAAGGACAAGGTGTGTTTGACGATAGAAAACAAATTGCATCGTTTCTTGGAGTGCCGGAAGAAAAAATAAAAGTAACGTTGATTACCAACGGCGGCGCATTCGGCGGGAAAGAAGATCTCAGCATTCAAGGACAAGTTGCGTTGATGGCAATGCTGACAAACAAACCTGTGAAAGCAACATTGACGCGCGAAGAAAGTATTCGGCTTCATCCGAAACGTCATCCGATTACAATGACATACACTGTCGGGTGCGATGCGAACGGAAAACTTACTGCAGTCCGCGCGCGGATGATTGGTGATAAAGGTGCGTACGCTTCAGTTGGAACAAAAGTGTTGGAGCGCGCCGCAGGTCATGCGTGTGGTCCATATAATATTTTGCATTCTGATGTTGAAGCGTTGGCAGTGTACACAAACAATCTTCCATGCGGAGCGATGCGCGGCTTCGGCGCAAACCAAGCATCGTTTGCGATGGAAGGAATGATGGACATCCTTGCCGAAAAAGTTGGCATTGATGGATGGGAAATGCGTTGGCGAAATGTTGTTGAAGTGGGCGACACATTTTGCACAGGACAAGTGTTTGAACGTGCTGTTGGTATTAAGAGAACACTTCTAGCAGTGAAGGATATTTATTACTCGTCGAAATATGTCGGCATCGGTTGCGGTATCAAAAATGTCGGCATCGGAAATGGAATGCCGGAATATGGTCAAGCAATTGTTACTGTTCATCCCGATGAAACGATGACGATCAACACCGGCTTCACGGAAATGGGACAAGGATTTTGTACGGTGATGATTCAATTTTTCAGTGAAGTAACTGGCGTTGATCCAAGAAAAGTTCGCGTGAATATTGATACAACACAACCAACACCGTGCGGCATGACAACTGCGTCGCGTGCAACAGTGCTTGGCGGACGTGCGGTGATTAAAGCGGCGCAAGAAATGAAAAAAGATTTAGACAGCGGGAAACGAATTTCTGCTCTCATCGGCAAAAAATATTTTGGTGAAGTTGTGATTGACTATACGACTGCTCTCGACGCGAAGACGGACAAACCGATCACACACATGACATTCGGATTTGCAACGCAAGTCTGCATTCTCGATGAAAATGGAAAGTTGAAAAAAATTGTTGCCGCGCACGATGTTGGAAAAGTAATCAACAAAAAACTTCTTGAAGGTCAACTTGAAGGTGCAGTTCACATGGGACTCGGTTATGCGCTGACGGAAGAATTGAAATTAAAGAACGGCGTGCCGGAATCATTTAAACTTCGTTCACTCGGATTGTTGCGCGCGAAAGACATGCCTGAAACAGAAATTATTTTGATTGAAGAACATGAATCGGAAGGACCGTTCGGCGCGAAAGGTGTTGGAGAGATCGGGCTTGTTCCGACTGCCGGCGCAGTTGCAGGTGCGTTGTATAAATTTGACGGCATTCGACGTTACAAATTGCCGATGAAAGATTCTTCGGCAGCAAAAGCAATTTTTAAATAAAAGAATTAACCACGGATTTGCACAGAAAAAGCACGGAAAGACACGGATATTATAACAGTGAAAATCTGTGAAGTTCTCGTGTAATCAGTGGTGAATAAAAATTGAATTAATTAAAAAGAAAGGAATACAATGTTACAATCGTTTCAAACACAACTTAGTACATTGAACAATCTTACACTCAATATGTTCAACAAAGATTTTCTTCTTACATGGGAACGAAGCGACGACGAAATACAAGCAGTGTTGACTGTTGCACAATTAATGAATGATCTTCATAAAGCAGGAATCTCTCTTAAAACATTTGATACGGGTCTTGCCATTTCTATTTTCCGCGACAACTCCACACGCACTCGATTTAGTTTTGCATCAGCAGCAAACGCACTTGGTCTCGGACTTTCAGAACTTGATGAAGAAAAATCTCAAATAGCTCACGGAGAAACAGTTCGTGAAACAGCGAACATGATCTCGTTCCTTGCGGAAGTAATCGGCATTCGTGATGATATGTTTCTTGGTGAAGGAAATAAATACATGCGCGAATTTGGAAATGCTGTACAGGAAGGATTCGACAATGGCATTCTTCATCAGCGCCCGAGTGTTGTCAACCTGCAATGCGATATTGATCATCCAACGCAAGCGCTTGCCGATCTGATGCAATTGAAGAACACATTTGGTTCAGTAGAAAATCTTCGCGGAAAAAAAATTGCGATGACGTGGGCGTACTCGCCGAGTTATGGCAAACCGCTTTCCGTTCCTCAAGGAGTGATTGGATTGATGTCGCGTTTCGGTATGGATGTGTCGCTCGCTTATCCCGAAGGGTATGGATTGATTCCCGAAGTGATTGAGCAAGCGAAAAAACAATCTGCGCAGTCCGGCGGAAAGTTTGAAATCGTCAACAGCATGGAAGATGGGTTCAAAGATGCGGACATCGTCTATCCAAAATCGTGGGCACCGTATAATGTTATGCAGCGCCGAACAGTGTTATTGAACAGCAACGACAAACCAGGATTGAAAGAACTTGAGAAAGAATGTCTTGCGAACAACGCAAAGTTTAAAAATTGGGAATGCGACGAACAAAAAATGAAAGTAACGAAGAAAGGCGAAGCACTGTACATGCATTGCCTACCTGCGGATATTTCCGACGTGAGTTGCAACGAAGGTGAAGTTTCGAAAGACGTTTTCGAAAAATATCGTCTTGCGACATACGCGGAAGCAAGCTACAAACCGTTCGTCATAGCGGCGATTATGTTCTTAACACGAATGCAAAACCCAGCAGAAAAAATGAAACAGATGTTGGAAAAGAATACAAACAGAAGATAAGGGTTAACCACGAATATTACGGAAGAAGCACGGATTAACACAGATAAGTATAACAGTGAAAATCCGTGTTGTTTCCGTGTAATCTGTGGTGAATAAAAAACTATGCTGCACGAAGAAGTTACAGGAAAAATTATTAAAACATTTTATACGGTGTATAATTCTCTTGGAAATGGATTTCTTGAGAAGGTGTATGAGAATGCATTATTGATAGAGCTTCGAAAAGAAGGGTTACTTGCAGAGCAGCAGAAAAAAATTGAAGTATTTTATGAATCTCAGCGAGTCGGTGAATATTTTGCTGACATCATTGTGGAAGATATTGTGATTCTGGAATTGAAAGCAGTAGATTCAGTTGTGCCAGAACATGAAGCGCAATTAATCAATTATCTGAAAGCAACAAATATTGAAGTTGGCTTACTTCTAAACTTTGGACCTAAACCGCAAGTGCTAAGAAGAATTTTAACGAATGACAGAAAACATTAACCACGGATGAAACGGAAAAAACACGGATAAGCACAGAAATAATTCAACCGTGAAAATCCGTGTTGTTTCAGTGTCATCAGTGGTGAATAAAAAAGGAGACTCAATGTCAAAAATAATAAAAAAGATTGATCATGCTGTTGTAAAAAAAACTGCTGCACGATGCAAGAAACACGGCATCACCATTCCGACATTTGCGCAGATGCGGAATCCGAATTTGATTCCGGATTCAATTAAGAAAAAACTTCCGTCAATCGGGTTGTGGGATGTTAATCCGCTGAACCTGTATCGCATCACTTGGAAAAACGATGTAAAGAGCGGCGGATTTGGAGATGTGAATTATTTTGAAATCCCCAAAGCAATTACAGGAGTGAATGCTCGCATCATCGGTATTGTCGGAAAATATTTTCCGACAGGTGCGCATAAAGTTGGTGCTGCGTTCGGTTGTTTGGTTCCTCGTCTGGTGAGTGGAGAATTTGATCCCGAAAAACACAAAGCAGTCTGGCCATCCACAGGAAATTATTGCCGAGGCGGTGCGTTCGATTGTCGCTTGTTGGATTGCACACCGATCGCAATTCTTCCGGAAGGAATGTCGAAGGAACGTTTTGTGTGGCTGAAAGAAATTGGCGCGGAAGTAATTGCAACACCCGGAACAGAATCAAACGTGAAAGAAATTTACGACAAATGTTGGGAGTTAAAAAAAGATCCGCTGAATATCATCTTCAATCAGTTTGAAGAATTCGGAAATCCGATCTGGCATTACAATGTAACCGGTCCTGCGTTGGAAGAAGCATTTCGCGCGCTTGGCGTGAAGAATGGAAATGCTGCAGCGTATATTTCGGCAACAGGTTCTGCCGGAACAATCGGCGCGGGCGATTATCTCAAAAAACTTCATCCGAATCTCAAGATTGTTGCAAGTGAAGCGTTGCAATGTCCGACATTGGTGATGAATGGTTTCGGAGAGCATCGCATCGAGGGTATCGGCGACAAACATGTGCCGTGGGTTCACAACGTGCGAAACACGGATACGGTTTCTGCAATTGATGACGAAGATTGTATGCGCGTGCTGCGTTTATTCAACGAAGAGGAAGGACGAAAATATTTAAAGTCGCAGGGTGTTACTGATGCTGAATTAGAAAATTTGAAACTGATGGGAATTTCCAGTATCTCGAATATGTTTTCAGCAATTAAGACAGCAAAATATTTTGAATTCGGTTCGAATGACGTTGTGTTGACAATCTTCACTGATGGTGCTGATATGTATCATTCGCGTGTTAAAGAATTGCGACACGAGCGAGGAGTTTATACAACTATTGAAGCAGCGAAAGATCATGCCGCGCCGTTGATGCATCAGAGCATTGATTACTATAAAGAACTTTCATACTTCGACAAAAAAACAATTCACAATTTAAAATATTTCACTTGGGTTGAACAACAGGGAAAATCGTCGGAAGAATTGCGTGAGCAGTGGGATCCGGAATATTGGCGCGCGTTGTTTGAAGATGAAGTTGCTCAGTTTGACAAATTGATTGAAGAATTTAATACACTCATTTAAAATCATTAACCGCGGATAACACGGAAACGCCACGGATTTTCACTGTGTACATCCGTGCTTTTTCAGTGTAATCTGTGGTGAATAAAAAGGAGAATATTTATGTTACAAAAAATATATGATGAAGCAAAAAAAAATGAACGTGCAGTTGCAGGATTTCTTCGGGATCTGATCGCGATTAAATCAATGAGTTCGCAAGAAGCAAATGTTATCGCTCGCGTTAAACAGGAAATGGAAAAATGTAAATTCGATGAAATTACAATTGATCCGATGGGAAATATCATCGGACGCATCGGACATGGAAAACATATTATTGCGTTCGACGCGCATGTTGACACCGTTGATGTCGGTAATCCGGAGAATTGGAAAGTTGATCCGTTTAAAGGTGATGAGAAAGACGGAATCATTTACGGTCGCGGTGCGTGCGATATGAAAGGTGCGCTTGCTTCAATTATTTACGGCGGAAAAATTATTAAAGATCTCGGACTTGAAGATGATTACACGTTGTATGTTGTCGGCAGTGTGCAGGAAGAAGATTGCGATGGACTTTGCTGGCAATATATTATTAATGAAAATAAACTTCGTCCCGAAATTGTGGTGATCACCGAGCCGACGAATCTGGCTGTGTATCGCGGACATCGCGGAAGAATGGAAATCGAAGTTCGCACAAAAGGAATTTCGTGCCATGGTTCTGCGCCGGAGCGCGGCGTGAATGCTGTCTATAAAATGGCGCCGATCGTTCTCGATATTGAAAAACTGAATGAGCGTCTCGGCGGTGAGCCGTTTCTCGGGAAAGGTACCGTAACGATTGCAGAGTTTCGTTCTACGTCGCCGTCACTGTGTGCAGTCGCAGATTCCGCAACAATTCATTTGGATCGTCGCCTTGCAGCAAGTGACACACTTGAATCTGCTGTGAAAGAAATTCAGGATTTGCCAAGTGTGAAAGCGGCAAACGCAGAAGTTGTTGTGCTCGACTACGCAGTGCCAAGTTGGAAAGGATTGACATATCCGACAAAAAAATATTATCCGACATGGCTTTTGCCTGAAAATCATCCGGCGCTCAAGAGTGGTGTTAAAACTTTTGAAGGATTGTTCGATGCAAAACCGCAAGTGAGCCGATGGGTTTTTAGTACGAACGGTGTTGCGGTGATGGGAATGCATGGTATTCCCTGTATCGGATTTGGACCGGGAAATGAAATCTATGCACACATGGCAACAGAACATATTCCTGTTGAACATCTTGTGAAAGCCTCGGCATGGTATGCAGCGTTTCCAATGATGTATTTAAAAGAAGTGAAATAAAATTAACCACAGATAGCACGGAAGAAGCGCGGATTAACACTGATAAAAAATATTATCTGTGAATATCTGTGCAGTTTCCGTGTTATCCGTGGTGAAAAAAAATATGAACACACCAATATTAATTGCAATCGGTGGTAATTCGTTGATCCGTCACGGACAGCGCGGTTCGATCAGCGAGCAAATTGAAAATGCAGCGACGACCTGTCGTTACCTTGCTGCGCTCATCGAACAAGGTCACTCGTTAATTATCACGCACGGAAACGGACCGCAAGTTGGTGCACAACTTATTCGCTCAGAACTTGCGTCATCGCAGGTGTATCCACTGTCGCTCGATAGTTGCGACGCTTCAACGCAAGGAGAGATGGGATACATTTTGCAAAATGCGCTTCGTTCAGCATTGCATGCTCGTGGAATTTCTAAAACTGTTGTAACAATTCTTACACAAGTTGTGGTTGGAAAAGATGATCCTGCATTTCAACATCCAACAAAACCGGTTGGTCCATTCTATTCTTACAAAGTTGCCGAACAGCGAAAGCAGGAACTCGGGTGGCAAATTGTTGAAGATGCTGCGCGTGGATACCGGCGTGTTGTTCCATCTCCACAGCCGCTCGAAATTGTTGAATTGGATGCAATAGAACACTGTTCGAACAATGGAATGATCGTTATTGCTGTCGGCGGCGGCGGGATTCCTGTTATTGATGAAGATGGAGTGTATCGCGGTGTTGAAGCGGTGATTGATAAAGACCGTGCTTCAGCGCTTCTTGCAAAAAAAATGCATCTGAAAAAATTTATTATTTCAACTGATACAGACCGCGTTTATCTGAATTTTAAACAGTCAAATCAAATTGCATTAGAGAAAATTTCACTTGCACAAGCGATGCAATATTCCAAAGAAAAACATTTTCTTGCGGGAAGTATGGGTCCGAAAGTTGAAGCGGCGATTGATTTTGTTTCGAACGGCGGTGAAGAAGCAATTATTACGCAGCCCGAACTTCTTGTTGATGCAATGAACGGAACAGCAGGAACGCGGGTCGTGAAGGAATGAGGAATGATTCACGTTTAAGGGTTCAAGTTATAAGGTTGTTGGTTTGGGATAAGAAACGGTTCATGTTTCAGGGTTCATGGTTTGTGGTTTGAAACATGAAACTTTTACCTTGAAACACTTTTTGAAATAGTTTATTGCTTAATTATGCAAGATATTTTTAGAAGAGGTCAAAGATGAAACTTAGACACATAATCGAATCGCAGCAATTTATATTACCAATGCTGCGGGAATTATTTGAACGTGCACGCACCATGGAAAATATTCTGAAACGTGGCGGCACACACGATTATGAAAAAAAAGTAATGGCATCGCTTTTTTATGAATCCGGAACGCTCACCCGATTTTCATTTGAAACCGCAATGGCTCGGCTTGGCGGACGCATCATTTCAACGCAACACGCATCAACATTTTTTTCCGCTTCGCCGGATGATACTCTTGAAGATACGATCCGCGTCGTTGATGATTTTTGTGATGTGATTGTGTTGAGACATAATACAATTGGCGGAGCGAAACGCGCAGCTGCCGTTTCCACATGTGCCATCATCAATGCAGGTGATGGAAAAGGCGGGCAGCATCCGACGCAGGCGCTTCTTGATTTGTACACGATTCACAAAGAAACGAATACGCTTGATGGTTTGAAAGTTGCAATGGTAGGCAATCTTGCTGAAGGACGTACGGTGCGATCTCTTTCGTATCTCCTCGGAAAATTTGAACGAGTGAAAATTTATTTCGTTGCGCCGAAATCTTTGCAGATGAAAGAAGACATGCTCAGTCATCTTTCAGAAAATGGTTCATGGTACACGCTTGAAGAAAATCTTCGCGCAGTATTGCCGGAAGTAGATGTCGTGTATGTAACCTCTATTGAACGTGAACGATTTAAAGGAACGGATGATGAGTTTTCGAAAATCACACAACAATATTTTATCAACAAAGAAGCGATGCGCTTACTTCAGAATAAATCTATTATTATGCATCCGCTTCCGCGTGCGGGAGAAATTGCTTCGGAAGTTGATAGTGATCCGCGAGCAGCCTACTTCCGGCAGACGCAAAATGGTATTGTAATTCGTATGGCTCTTCTTGCGTGGATGATGGAAGATAATTAATCAACCACGGATTACACGGAAAAGCACGAATTTACACTGTGAATATCTGTGTTTTTTTGTTACTACTCAGCGTTATTGTTGATTCAAAAAATCCCCCTAACCCCCTTTTCAAGGGGGATTACCACGCTCTTATTCCCCCTT
>CAYHZL010000038.1:0-21036 GCA_964361075.1 uncultured Chitinophagaceae bacterium | reverse complement strand
GGTTAGGCTGTAAGTCCGCCGTCTTTTTGGCGGAGGGATTTTTTGAATAAACAATTACGCTGTGTAGTTACAATAAATAACAGATTGCAAAATATAATTATCCAAATTTCAGAACGATAACATTGTGATTTGAAATTTGGTAATTGTTAATTCGGAGTTTTAAATATGCTTGTTCAACAACGTACGATTAAAAAACCTGTTTCAATGTCCGGTGTTGGTTTACACACGGGCACACAATGCACGATGACGTTTCGTCCCGCACCGGAAAATTACGGCATTCGTTTTCGTCGTGTGGATATCGGCGGCTCGCCGGAAATTCCTGCTGATGTTGACCACGTTGTTGATATCGCGCGCGGAACAACAATTGGTATTGGTGAGGCGCGCGTCTATACAACAGAGCATGTGCTGGCGGCAATTGTTGGTTTGCAAATTGATAATATCATTATTGATCTCGATAACATGGAACCGCCCATCGGTGATGGCAGCGCGAAACCATACGTTGATGTGCTGTTGCAGGCTGAGTTTGATATTCAAGATGCACCGAAAGATTATCTTGTTATTGATCAACCGATTGAATACAAAGATGAAGCGAAGGGTGTTCACATTGTCGCGCTGCCGACAGATGATTTTCGTATTACTGTGTTGGTTGATTACAACAATCCTGCGCTTGGAAGCCAACACACCGGATTATTCGATTTAGAAAAAGAATTTATACCCGAGTTTTCGATGTGCCGCACGTTTTGTTTCTTGCATGAAGTTGAACAATTGCGCGAAGCCGGATTGATTAAGGGCGGCAGTCTTGATAATGCAATAGTTATTTCTGATCGTGAAATGCCCGATGAAGAATTGCGCCGCATTGCCGATACACTTGGAATCAAATCATCTGTGTTTCTCGGCGGGCACGGTCAGCCGTTGAATAACAAACAACTCTATTTTAAAAACGAACCTGCCCGTCATAAACTTCTCGACATGCTCGGCGATCTTGCATTGATTGGCGTTCCTCTCAAAGGGCACATTCTTGCTGCGCGTCCCGGACATGCAAGCAATGTTGAGTTTGCAAAAGTTGTGAGAAAATTATATCAACAGAAAAAAATTATCAAAAAATATCAACACGAGAAAAAAGAGGGAGTTGTATTTGATGTAACGGCACTGCAGCGCATTCTTCCGCATCGTTATCCGTTTTTACTTGTCGATAAAATTATTGATTTTCAACTTGGAGAAAAAATTGTTGGCGTGAAGAATGTAACGTTCAACGAGCAATTTTTTCAAGGACATTTTCCCGGTGCTCCTGTGATGCCCGGTGTTCTTATTATAGAAGGAATGGCGCAAGCCGGCGGCGTGTTGCTGCTCGATGGTTCTGCCGATCAAGAAGGCAAACTTGTTTTCTTTATGGGAATTAATAATGCAAAGTTCAGAAAAACTGTTCATCCCGGCGACCAGCTTGTGTACGAATTAACGATGGTCCACCGGCGCAGCAAGGTGTGTGTGATGCACGGAAAAGCATTTGTTGATGGACAACTTGTTTGCGAAGCTGAATTGATGGCAACAATTGTAGATAGACCGAAAACATAATTCAAAAAAATAAAATCATAACTACTCAGCGTTTTTTTTGCAATTTCAGTATTTCCAAAAGAAAATAAAGAAATCCCCCTCGCCCCCTTTTCAAGGGGGAATAAGAGCGTGGTAATCCCCAATGTTGTCAGGTTAAGGATACACTTCGACTCCGTTCCGACAGTCATGCTGAGCGAATCCTGTTTTTTAGGATGAGTCGAAGCACTGTCGGAACGTCGCTCAGTGTGACTATTCGCTAACCTGACTGCATTGGTGGTAATCCCCCTTGAAAAGGGGGAAACAGGCTGTAAGTCCGCCGTCTTTTTGGCGGAGGGATTTTTTGAATCAACAATAACGCTGAGTAGGAGTTACAAAAAATCATTCAAAAAAACTTTGTAACGTTGAATGGTTCGAGAATAACTATGGCGACTCAAATTCATACAACTGCAATTGTAAGTAACAAAGCACAAATTGCCGACGGTGCCGTTGTTGGACCGTATACAGTTATTGAAGATGATGTTATTATTGGTGAAGGCACTTGGATTGGACCACATGCTACAATTCAAAACGGTGCGCGCATTGGCAAGAATTGTAAAATTTATCAGGGTGTTGCTGTCTCTTCTCCTCCACAAGATTTGTCATATAAAAATGAGCCGACAACATTTGAACTTGGCGACAACTCTACGATTCGTGAATTCTGCACACTCAACCGTGGCACTGCGAAACAACATCTCAAATCATCTGTGGGAAGTAATTGTTTGTTGATGGCGTACGCACACATCGCTCACGATTGTATCATCGGCAACAATGTTATCATCGCCAACTCTGTGCAAATGGCGGGGCATGTAACAATTCAGGATTTTGCAATTATTGGCGGACTCACGGCAATTCATCAGTTCGTAACAATTGGTGCATACACAATGGTTGGCGGCCATTTCCGCGTACCGAAAGATATCCCGCCGTACATTATGGCTGGCGGCTGGCCTGTTTCTTTTGAACGGTTGAACATCATTGGTTTGCGCCGTCGCGGTTTTTCAAAAGGAGCGATTGATTCTCTCAACGATGCGTACCGCATATTGTATCTTTCCAATCTCAATGTTAGTCAAGGTGTCGAAAAAATTAAAGCGACAATGACAATCACACCAGAAGTGCAAACCGTTCTTGATTTTATTTCAAAAGCACAGCGCGGCATTATTACCGCTCGTCGTTCTCATTCCGAATAATCATTTTTCAGTAACGCCATGACTACTGAATAGAAAAATTTCAACTAAAGCGACTCGATAATTTTATAAATTATATTCATGGCATCACCTACCACATGGCAATTTCTTAACACCGGTTTTAATTCCGGTTTTGATAATATGCAGTGTGATGAAAATCTTGTATTGCAGTTGCAGGAAGGAAGCATTCCGCAAACAGTGCGCGTCTATGGTTGGAAGCCCTTCGCAATTTCTCTGGGTTATCATCAGCAGATGAAAGATATTGATGAAAAGAAATGTGCCGAGCGTGGAATTGATATTGTTCGTCGAACAACCGGCGGCAGAGCAATTCTTCATGCAGATGAAGTAACGTACAGTGTTGTGATGTTTGCAAATGGTAAATCTCTTTCCGAATTGTATCATCATATTAATACGGCGCTTGTTCATGGATTGACTTCACTGGGTGCAAACATTGAACTTGCTGCAACTCAACCGAATTTTTCGTTGTTGTACAAACAGCGAACATCAATTCCATGTTTTACAAGTTCAGCTCGTTACGAAATTCAATCGAACGGAAAAAAACTTGTTGGTAGTGCGCAACGGCGATTTGCTGAACAAGGAAAGCCGGAAATAATTTTGCAGCATGGTTCAATCCTTTTAAATACCACACATCGCTTGCTGAACGAATGTATTCGAACAGACGATGCGGCGTTGATTGAAACTCTTCAACATGAGATGGAAGAAAAGACAACTGATCTTTCAACTATTTTACAACGCAACGTTAATTTTGATGAAATTGTAACAGCGGTGAGAAATGGTTTTGAAAAACAATGGAACATTTCTTTTCAAGAAACAGCAGTCATGCAGTAATTTCAAATCGGATAAACATTATGAGCACACATCAAAAAGAAATTAAACGAGTAACAACAAAAACTATTGCATCCATGAAAGCTGCCGGTGAAAAAATTTCCATGCTGACGGCGTATGATTATACGACGGCAAAGCTGCTCGATGAATCCGGTGTAGATATTATTCTGGTTGGTGATTCTGTTGCAAATGTAGTGCAAGGTCTGGAGACAACAATTCCTGTAACGCTTGATGAAATGATTTATCACACAAAGATCGTACGCCGCGCAGTGAAGCGAGCGATGCTCGTTGCCGATATGCCGTTCATGTCGTATCAAGTGAACACCGAAGAAGCTGTTCGCAATTGCGGACGAATGTTGAAAGAATCCGGCGCAGAAGCGGTGAAGATGGAAGGTGGTGCACGCATCAAAGGGCTTGTTGAACAACTTACTGATATTGGAATTCCGGTGATGGGACATTTAGGTTTAACACCGCAATCTATTTACAAGTTTGGTACGTACGAAGTGCGTGCAAAAAATTCCGCTGAAGCAAAGCAACTATTGAGCAATGCAAAAATTTTAGACGAGGCGGGTGTTTTTGGTATTGTGCTCGAAAAAATTCCTTCAGCACTTTCGGCAAAAGTAACAAAATCTGTTTCGTGTGCAACAATCGGCATTGGTGCCGGCGCATCGTGCGATGGACAAGTGTTGGTTACGAATGATATGCTTGGCATGAACGAACAATTTCATCCGCGCTTCGTTCGCAAGTACGCCGATGTTGCAGGAACAATGCGCAAAGCTTTCAAACAATATATTGATGAGGTGAAAGGAAAAAAATTCCCTACTTCTGATGAGAGCTATTGACAACGTTACAAAAAAGAATTAAATTGAAAACGTAGTAAACGATAATAGTTTCCAGTCGTTCTTTCACTAAAAATAGCAATTAATAAAGCCAATATGTGGCTTTTATTTTTATCAATAGGAAACTACATACACTATTAAGGTTTCTCAATAATTATGACAACTGAATTTGAATCAAAAGATAGATTGTTAGAGCTAGCACAGCTTCGTTTTTTTCAAACAGGTTTTAACAAAGTTACGATGGATGAACTTTCCAGCGAACTTGGTGTTAGCAAGAAAACATTCTATAAATTTTTTCCGAGCAAAGATGATTTGCTGAGAGCAACGGTGCATCTTGTAATGCGTTCGATGGAAAAAAGAATGGAAGAAATTGTTTCGTCAAATAAACCATTTGTGGAAAAGATGGCAGATGTGATGACCTTGGTAGGAAAGTTAACAAATAAGATGAGCAAAGCTTTTCAGTCAGACATACAACGGTTTGCACCATCGTTGTGGAAAGAAATAGAAAAATTTCGCCGCGAACAGATTTTAAACAAAGTAGAAAAGATGATTCATCAAGCGCGTGAAGAAGGAATTTTTCGCGATGATGTAAACGAAAAAATATTACTGTTGATGATCTTAAGTTGTGTGCAAGGAATTATTAATCCTGAAGTGTTGGTGCAGAATTCATTTTCTGCCGAAGAAGCATTCCGAACAATTTTTAATGTGTTGTTCAAAGGCTCAATGTCGGATGATGCAAGAAAAAATTTTCACAGTGTTGATGTTCAGCAAATTACAATTTAAAAGGAAGTAGAAATGTATGAAACATACAACGGGTTGTATTCTTGCAACAGTATTGATATTGAATTTTGCCGGATGCGGCAACAAGCACAACGGCACAATTGAAGCAAGCGGTACATTGGAAGCAACTGAGGTAAATGTAAGCGCACGTGTAGCCGGACAATTAAAAAAACTTTTTGTGCAGGAAGGTTCAAAAGTTGCGCGAAACGATACGATTGCAATTCTTGATCACGATATGCTGCAATTACAATTAAACCAAGCGCAAGCCGGTGTTGATGTTGCGTCGGCACAGTATACTCTTTTATTGAACGGCGCACGAACAGAAGACTTGAAGCAAGGCGAAGAAGCGTTGCTTCAGGCAGAGTCTGCATTGAAAACAGCTGCCGCCGATTTTAATCGCATGAAAGAATTATACAGCACACATACGGTTTCAAAAAAACAATACGACGACGCTGAATCTCGTTTTGTCATTACACAAGCGCAGCACAATTCTGTAAAACAAAATTTACAAAAACTTCAACGCTTCGCTCGTCCGGAAGACTTACATGCTGCCAAGGCACGGTTGGAACAAGCCAGTGCAATGGCAGATGTTATCCGCAAACAAATAAACGATACGTTTATTCTTTCTCCCGTTTCAGGAACTGTAACACAAAAGCCGGTGGAAGAAGGAGAGCTGATTGGAACGGGCGCCATTGTTGTGAAGATTGCACAATTAGAAAAAATGAAATTAATGATTTATGTGAACGAAAAAGAATTGGCAAAAGTACAACTGAACGGCAGCGCGGATATTGTTATTGACGGCATGCCGGGTAAAAATTTTGCAGGCACAGTAGTCTATATTTCTCCTATTGCAGAATTCACTCCGAAAAATGTTCAGACGAAGGAAGACAGAACGAAATTGGTTTTTGGCGTTAAAGTTGAAGTTGATAACAAAGAGGGAATTCTTAAATCGGGAATGCCTGCTGATGCATACATCAAGTAAAAAGGTAAAAGTGGAAAGTAAAAAGTGAAAAGTTAAAAATTAAAGAATGAATGCAATCGAATTACATACTGTCTCAAAAAAATTTGGAAGCGTTGTTGCTGTTGATGGTGTTTCGCTGACAGTTGAACGAGGAGAAATGTTTGCGCTTGTCGGTCCTGATGGTGTCGGGAAAACAACGATCATCAGAATGTTGTGTGGCATTGCAAAACCAGATTCCGGTGAACTGCACGTATTAGGATTTGATGTGCAAAAAACACCGGCTGAAGTAAAAAAGCGAATTGGTTATTTGTCGCAAAAATTTAGTTTGTATGGCGATTTAACTGTTGATGAGAATATAGAATTTTTTGCTGAGATTCATGGCGTGCAAAACTACGAAACGCGCCGCAATGAATTACTTGAGTTTACACGGCTCACACCATTTCGTAACAGACTTGCCGAAAAACTTTCCGGCGGGATGAAACAAAAACTTGCGCTTGCGTGCACGCTGATTCACACACCCGAAGTAATTTTTCTTGATGAACCAACGACCGGTGTTGATCCCGTTTCGCGGCGCGATTTTTGGAAAGTACTTTCATCGTTGTTGAAAACAGGCATTACCATCATTATGACAACGCCCTATCTTGATGAAGCAGAACGCTGCAATCGTGTTGCACTGATGAATGACGGAAAAATATTAATGGCTGATACGCCGCACGCACTGAAAAAAGCGATGAAAGGTGAAATCGTCGAAATTGTTTGTTCTAATATTCGTCGGACATTTTCTCTTCTTCAAAAAAATGAATTTGTTCGTGAAGTGCAGGCATTTGGAGACCGCGTCAATATTCTCATCGATCAACCGCAATCAGACGTTCTTCAAATATTAAATTATCTGAAACTGCAAAATATTGAAGTAAGCGATTGGCGCATCGTTCAGCCATCGTTGGAAAATGTTTTTATTTCACTTCTTACAGAAAGTAATTAGTTCTCGCTGAAATATTCTTTTGGCAGTCATTGCGAGGCGTTTTTTTGCCGAAGCAATCTTCTAAATTTGAAGAAAAAGATTGCTTCGCTCATAAAAAACATTCGCTCGCAATGACTTTGTCAGTGAGAACTAATTAGAAAAATTATGACGCTCAAAGAAAAAACATTGTATCACCAAATCCATCCGGCGAAATTATTTATTGATATTGCCGGTACAATAGCGGCAGTATATTTTTTATGGCAGCAACAATTGGTTGCCGGAATCGTGTTATCGTTTGTTTTGCCTATTTTTATTTCAATGGTCATGATTCGCACAATGAATTTTGATAAACAAAAAAATTCAGCGTTTGGTAAATATCTCGAAAAAAACATGAGTGTATCAATTGAATCGGTACGTCTTGTCGGATTGATTGTAATGCTTGCGAGCGGCTGGTGGCACATCGCCGAAGGAATAGCCGGAGGATTTTTAATTATTCTTGCAACGTGGATGAACGGATTCTTTGCAAAGAAAGCCGATGTTCCTTCTGCAAAAAACAAAAAAAGAAAATGAGTATTCATTCAATTGAAGTAGAAGGTCTTACAAAACGCTTCGGAGATTTTACTGCTGTTGATCATGTGCACTTTGAAGTGAAGCAGGGAGAAATTTTTGGATTTCTCGGCGCGAACGGCGCCGGCAAATCTACAACAATCAGAATGCTCTGCGGATTGCTTTCTTCAACGGAAGGGACGGCGCGTGTTGGTGGATTTGATATTAACACGCAGGCGAATAAAGTAAAACAAAGTATCGGCTACATGTCGCAGCGTTTTTCGTTGTATGAAGATTTAACCGTGGATGAGAATATTAATTTCTTCGGCAGAGTGTACGGGCTTTCCGAAAGCACAATTGCCGAAAGAAAAAAATGGGTGCTCGATATTGCAAATCTTCACGGGAAAGAAAAAATAATTACGCAGACACTTTCCGGCGGTTGGAAACAACGGCTTGCATTAGGATGTGCCGTTCTTCATCAGCCGCGTATTGTTTTTTTAGATGAACCGACAAGCGGTGTTGATCCGCTGATGCGAAGAAAATTTTGGGAATTGATTAACGATCTTTCTGCCAACGGCGTTACTGTTTTAGTAACAACACATTTTTTGGAAGAGGCAGAATATTGCAACGATATCATTCTCATCAATGCCGGAAAAATAATTGCAGGCGGCAGTCCGAAGGAACTGAAACAAAATTATCTTACCTCACCGATTTTAGAAATACAATGCAATAAAGTTATTGATGCAATGTCGCTTGTTGAACAACAGCCGTGGGCGATTGAAACTTCGGTCTTCGGAACATATTTGCATGTGAGCGTGTTGGATGAAAAGAATGCACGCGAAACAATTACAACTCTGTTTCAGAACAATGATATAGAATTACAGCGAATCGAAAAAATTACTCCATCGCTTGAAGATGTATTCATTTATTTGCTCGACCAAGAATCAAAGAAAGCAAGTTGAAAATGTTTCGCCGTGTAGCTCCCATTATAAAAAAAGAATTCCGTCAGATTAAACGCGATAAGCGTGTGTTGGCAATATTAACGCTTGTGCCAGCAATGCTTCTTTTATTAAATGGTTACGCGCTGAATTTTGACGTCGCCCATATTAAACTTGCAGTACTTGATGAAGAGAAAAGCAAAGAGAGCAGAGAATTTATTAATGGTTTTCTTACGTCGGGATATTTTGATTTTGTAGCATCGCTTTCTTCTTCAGATGAAGCGACCGAATTAATTGATGACGGCAAGGTGCGCCTTGCACTTATTATTCCTCCCGATTTTTCCCGTGATATTCTTGCCGGACGACAGGCTTCGGTTCAAGTACTGGTTGATGGAATGGATGCGAATGCCGCAACAACGGTTGTTGGTTATACGCAAGCAGTAACGCTTCAATATTCACAAAAAATTATTTTGAAAAATTTATCAAAGATGGGACGCGGCAGTTATATTCCGATTAATTACCAACCAAGAATTTGGTACAACCCGGAATTGAAAAGCGCAAAGTTTCTCGTGCCCGGATTGATTGCATTTATTCTTGCCATCACCGGTGTTATTGCTACATCGCTTTCTATCGTAAAAGAAAAAGAACGAAATACGATTGAGCAGATTGATGTTTCACCAATTCGTACGGTTGATTTGATTCTTGGAAAAATGATACCGTACGCGCTTATTTCGCTTGTTGCTGCAACGCTCGTGTTGATTGCAGCGTATTTTATGTTCGATGTGGTGATCAAGGGAAATTATTTTTTACTTTTTATAGCAACATCATTATTTATTTGCGCTGCACTTGGCATTGGATTATTTGTTTCGACAATTTCAGACAGCCAACAAGTTGCATTTCAGATTGCATCGGTGGTTTCAATGCTGCCGACAATGATTCTTTCCGGATTTATGTTTCCAATTCGCAGTATGCCTTGGTGGCTGCAAATTCTTACAAATATAACACCTGCAAAATTTTACCTTATTATTTTGCGCAGTATTATTTTGAAAGGATCCGGGATTGAAGCATTCTGGCAGCAATTAATTTATTTGATAATCTTTACTGTGATTGTCGTCGGGTTAAGTATTCGCCGTTTCAAGAAACATACAGCATAAAAAAAAGTAATTACTCAGCCATCGAAACTGAATCACTGGAATGATGTCTGACGGTGTTTCCCAACCGTCTGACATCTTGTTAGGTAAAACGTCAGACACAAAAAACGTGTCAGATTCGCCGCGGCGAATCCATTAATGAAATAAAAAAAAACACACTGAGTAGTTATAAAAAAATTATCATGAACAAACAACGTGTTATTGCACTGCTGAAAAAAGAATTTGCACAATTGTTTAAGGACAAACGTCTGCTTCCGATTATTTTTGTTGCGCCGGTACTACAATTAATATTTTTAGGATTTGCTGCATCGCTTGATGTGAAAAATATTTCGATAGTATTATGCGATATGGATAAATCATCGGCGAGCCGGACATTCATCGAAGCATTTACTAATTCGGGATATTTTACGATTGAATATTCAACAGAAGAGTATGCTTCTATTCAAAAATATTTGGACAACAACAAAGCAAACATGGCGCTGATCATTCCGCATAATTTTGGAAACTCAATTCTTCGGCGTGAATCTGTTGAAGTGCAAGTGTTAATGGATGGCAGCGAAGGGAATACTGCGGCTATTGCAGTCGGTTATGTCAATCAAATTATAAATCGCTACTCAACCTCTGTGCTTACAAAAATTATTGGAAACATAAAAAATTTGGGTGGTGTGAATGCGGAAATTCGTGCGTGGTATAACCCTTCGCTGCTGAGTAGAAATTATATGGTGCCCGGCGTGCTTGTGTTGATTCTTCTTATTACGACGATGAATCTTTCTTCGATGGCAATTGTGAAAGAAAAAGAAATCGGAACGCTGGAGCAACTGATGGTAACACCGATTCGTCCTGCCGAATTAATTCTTGGCAAACTTATTCCATTTACAATTATCGGGTTGTTGAATATTTGTGTTGTCTTGCTGGTAATGGTGTACGGTTTTGGAATTCCAATTAAAGGAAGTGTGCCGTTACTTTTTCTTCTGACCGGTTTCTTTCTCCTCACATCGCTCGGTCTCGGATTACTTGTGTCTACAATTTCGCGCACACAACAGCAAGCGATGATGACCGGACAATTTTTTATTTTACAGCCGATGATGTATCTCTCCGGTTTTACTTTCCCGATTGAAAATATGCCGACAGCATTGCAAGTTCTTTCGATGGGAATTCCGATGCGATACTTTTTTGTTGTTGTGCGTTCAATAATTTTAAAAGGTGTCGGTCTTACAACATTATGGTTTGAAGCATCGATGTTATTGGGAATGGGAGTAGTGATATTAGCTGCGAGTGTGTTGCGTTTTAGAGAAAAGCTGGATTAAAATGCATAACCAATCGAAAAATATCCGACTATTGAACCTAAACTAAGTGGTTCATTCAACAAATCCCTTCGAATATAAAAACTTCTGCCTACAGAGATACTTGCCGGACCAATTGGTGTATCAAGTGCAAATCCCACACCGATGCCGTGGTGAAAATCTCTCACACTAATATCGGACTGCTGCGGCCAAATATTTCCAAAATCGTACCGTGCTTTGAAGTACGTATCCCAAATTAGTTTAAAAGGAAAATGGACGCGGTATTCGAAACTTGCAGCAAAAATTTGCCGCCCGCGGGAATCATCCTCCAATAAACCATAAAAAGAATTTTCGCCGCCGAGAGTAAATTGCTGTGAAAGAGGAAGTGTTTGATCTGCAAATCCGAAAATAATTTTCGGATGAAAGGTGTGTGCAGAAAAATATGTATTAAACCATTCGTACGAGAGAAAAATTTTTGAATAACCAACATCGCCTACCAAACTTGACGATGCTGTTTCCCATGATATTTTCATTAACGAACCGGAGCGCGGGAAGGGAAATCTGTCTTGCGAATCAATAATTGAATGTAACTTGAGTGCTTGTACATTAAAATTTTCAAGTGCGTACCCTATTCCGGATAACGAATCAATTTGGTTCGCTTCCAGCCGGTACTCGGCAGACACTAATCCGAGTTTTTCGACTTGTCTTCCTAAAGAAAATGCGGTTCCGTAATATGTTTGGCGAAATTCGCCTATCCGTATTCGTTTGAATTGGTTATTTTTTTTTATTGCAGGATCGTTTGAATATGTATAGGTATCACGAAAATTGTAATACGCATTGATATTGAAATTAAAAAATGAATTAAAAATACGATTTGCTTTTATCTCGGCAATATATTTTCTGTTACGGAATCCGCCGGCAAAATTTAATCCCACGTCAGTTGCTGTGCCAAGAAGATTTTCGTCACGCAAATCCACCGATGCTTGAAAATTACGTTCAGAATTAATGAATGTGCCGAGCCGGATGAGCTCTGATTTTTTTTCAGTTACTTGTGCAACTATAACGGGAAGATTATTTTCGTATCGAACATCAATGAGCACCTGCTCGAACAAATTAGTAGAAGCAATATTTGCGATTGCCTGTTGTGCTTTCATCACCGTAAAAATATCACCACCGGAAAAAAGTAATTCACGTCTCACAACCCAATCGCGCGTGTGTTTGTTTCCTTCAATGTGTGTGTCATAAATTGTTCCTTCATCAATAACAATTGCGAGATGTCCCGTTGCTGTATCAAATTGTGTGTGTTGAATTCGTGCTAATGAGTATCCATGTTCACGGTACAGACTTAAAATATTTTCGATAGCTTTTTTACTACGGTGCGGCGTGATGATAGTGTTTTGCAGCGAATCGAATTCTGCAAGAATTTCTTGTGTGGGAATAACAGCATTGCCGATGACGGATACAGATCGAAGAACAGGATTGGTTTGAGTAATAATGCGAAGCATAGTAAGAGTATCCACGATGTTCACTTCGGCAAAAACATCCTTAAAATATCCGGTACTAAACAGCAACGAAACTTTCTCTTTAATTTCGGAATACGCTGTTTGTTTCATCGATAGGAATGAAACAAACTCTTTCTTAAATGTTTCAGGAATGCCGGCGCTATCACTAAACTGGATAGATTTTATTTTGAAAGAGAGAGCGGAGATGTCAGGACCGTAGCGAAAATCTTCTCGTTGTCGGTTTTCGATTGTATCTTGCAATGCATTGATGATTTGCTCTGTAGCTTTTTCACCTTCAACGACCAGTGAATGAAGATGAGAGAAGTCTGTGCTGTTGCGGGAACCGAGTGCTGGTGTAATTACAATTGCAGCCTGTTCCAACGATTTTTTATTTGTTGCCTGAGACATGATTGTTGAAACCTGATCGACAATTTCCCACGGATTACTTAACTCGTTTGCTGAAGTGCGCAATGGACTTGTAACATTGACCGCAATAATAATATCTGCATGAAGTTCTTGTGCAACATCAACCGGAATATTCGAAGTAATACCGCCATCGGTTAATTCCATTGTATCTTTTTTCATCGTGCTAAACAAAAGCGGAATGCCGGCACTTGCACGCAATGCTTCGGAAAGATTTCCTGAATTGAAGACAATTTTTTTTCCTGAAATTAAATCAGTAGCAACTGCGCGAAATGGAATTTTAAAATCATCAAAACTTGAAATGGGATGGTAGATGCCTTGCAGTGTTAATTGGTTAAGAAAATTTGTAAGTCGCTGTCCGCTGGAAAGCGATGACGGAATTATTGGGGATAATCCGTCAAAACGAATTGTGAGCTGATTTTTATCTGCAGTAAATTTTTGTTCGATGAAAAGATTTTTTCTGTCGGTTTCTTCAGTAAAAGAAAGAATATAATTCCATGCAGTAGTATCCATCAGTGTTTCAAGCTGAGACGTAGAGTAGCCTGAGGAATAGAGACCACCGATGATGCTTCCCATACTTGTGCCGATGATGTAGTGAATCGGGATATTATATTTTTCTAAAATTTTAAGTACACCGATTTGAGCAATACCTCTTGCCCCGCCTCCGCTTAATACGACAGCAATTTTTGGCTGCTTGAGTTTCTTGAATGGAATAATATCGCGCGCGTCAGATTTGTATTCCTGAAAAATTGGATGGATAATTAATTTCCCTTGTGACAAAATATTTTCCGACACGCAGACAGAAAAAAATAACAAGTAAATTAATTTTTTACGCAAACGATATGTTCTGTATGGATTTGTATTCATCTATGATTTATTTTCTTTAACTAAAAATACAAAAATAAAGTTGATGAAAAAACTTGTAATGCAATAAATTCATAGACTCTATGCAAAATATTCATGATGTGATTAAAAAAACGCTCATTATGCTCGAAGAAGTGCGAAAAATTTATGGTCTAAGAATTGATGACTATCACTGCGATGATATACTTTCTATTCTATATTGAATACAAAAAAAGGAGGAAAATATGAGTTGCCCTAAGTGTGGAACTACCGTCGTTACCCAGAAGGTGTTCGTGCTATTTTTTTATTTAGCCATATTAGCTGCTATTTTTGGATTTGCGCTATTTATATTTCCGTACGAGCTATTTTATATTTTTGCTATTGGTATTTTAATTGCATTGAATTATGTTGAAAAGCAATTTACTTTACTAGATAGAAAGGCTCAACAGTGTCCACATTGCGGATACATGGGGCATTTAATTCACCATCATTAGCAAGATATTTTTATTTGATTTCTTTTTCGTTTCTTTAACTGCTCTGGTGCCTAACATAAGCACTGGAGCAGTTTTTTTTATAGCCTGTAAGATTAATCCAGAGGATTTGATTTTAGACTAATTACCAAGTATAATGTACTTGAGAATATTAAATTTATTACTGAGAAGCAGTATTCTGCAGGAATTATTTTAAATGGAATCAATAACACTGAGTACTAGCACACAACATTCAATTTTAATTGTTGATGACGAAATTCATAATGTAAAAACATTTTCTGCAATTCTTAATCAAGACGGTTATAAGACGTTTACTGCACTGAACGGGCAAGAGGGGCTTGATGTGCTCACGAATGAAAATATTGATCTTGTGTTGTTAGATATTTCAATGCCGGTGCTCGATGGATTTGAAACATTAAAGACAATACGTGAAAATAAAAGAACTAAAGAATTACCTGTAATATTTTTGACGGGTAATATGCGCGATGCCCATTCGATGGAAGAAGGATTCCTTCTTGGTGTGAATGAGTATTTGATAAAACCGATCGAAGCGCCGGAATTAGTCGTGCGTGTGCGTTCACTTCTGCGTATGTCCATTGCAGAAAAAAAATTAAAACAGCTTCAGAATGATTTTATTTCGATGCTTGTGCACGATTTACGCGGACCATTAACTGCAGTGAACGCATTTGTCCAGCTTTTACAAGATGGTGAGGAGTATGATGATGAAACGCGAAATGAAATGTTGTCTATGATGGGTAGTTCCAGCAATCACATGCTCGATATAATAAATGACATTCTCGATCTTTCCAAACTTGAATCAAATTATGTAACACTCAACAAAACAAGCACAGATATTTGTTCAGTCGTTCTCGAAAGTATTGCACGTCTTAAACCACTTGCGACAAAAAAAGAAATTCAGATTAAAATTGATTTTGCAGACAAAGAAATAATTCTGCCGATAGATATTCAAAAAATTCAACAGGTTGTTGAAAACCTTTTTGCAAATGCCGTGAAATTTACCGGTGAGAAAGGAACAATTACCGTAAATATTGAAATAGCAGAAACACCAAGTCCGGCTTTGTCTGTACAAACAATTCTATTGCCGGCAGTTATTGTTTCGTTTGCTGATTCGGGCGTTGGTATTGCGGAAGATGATATACCACTGTTGTTCGATAAATATCGTCAAGTAAAATCGGCAAGAATGTCTTCTGAAAAAGGGACAGGGCTCGGACTTGCAATCTGTAAAAATATTGTTGAAGCACATGATGGAGTTATCTGGGTTGAAAGTATTGAAGGTAAAGGCACAAAGTTTTATTTTTCCATTCCATTCTGAAATAAAAAAATGATATCGTTAATTGTACATGGCGGTGCGTGGGATATTCCCGATGATTTAGTTGAAGCACATCAGTATGGCGTGCAGCAGGCGTTAGAACGTGGATGGAAAATTCTTTCAGGCGGCGGCGATGCAGTTGATGCAGTCGAACAAGCCATTCATTTTTTAGAAGATGACCCGACGTTTGATGCAGGGCGTGGTTCTTTTCTTAATGCGGCAGGTGAAATTGAATTAGATGCCAGCATCATGAACGGCACAACATTTCGCTGTGGTGCCGTTGCGGCTGTGCAGCAAGTGCGTCATCCCATTTCGTTGGCGCGTTTAGTTATGGAGAAGAGTGAACATGTTCTTCTTTCCGGTAAAGGCGCAGTACATTTTGGCATCGAACACGGCATCGAACAATGCACCGATGATGAATTATTAGTGGGACGTGAATTAGAACGGTGGCGAACGGTGCAGTCGCAAAAAAATTATTCCACGAAAGAATCGTTCCGAAAAAAAATGCCGAGCGATACTGTCGGCGCAGTGGCGATGGATACAGATGGAAATATTGTTGCGGGCACTTCAACAGGCGGTACGCCGAATAAGTATCCCGGAAGAATCGGCGATTCACCATTAATTGGTTGCGGCAATTATGCTGATAGCGGCATCGGCGGCGTTTCGTGTACCGGATGGGGTGAAGCAATTATCAAAGTTGTACTTGCAAAAACAGTTGTTGATTTTTTAGAACGAAATGGCGGCGATGGTGTGCACGCCGGTGCGCAAGCGATTGAGCGGCTTGCAAAAAAGGCAGAAGGTTTCGGCGGCGTTATCGTTCTCAATAATAAAGGAATCCCATCGGTTGCATTCAATACACCACGTATGGCTCGTGCATATCGCACATCAGAAATGCAAGCATCTGTTGTTGAAGTATAATTTTTTTTCCTGCCCGTGAAAATATCTTCGTTAATCGGACATACTGTAGAATTGTACACTGAAATTATTCACCACACCGGTGCGGCGGATAAATTGATGGGAATATTTTTTCGGAATCATAAATATCTCGGCTCGCACGATAGAAAATTTGTTGCCGAAACGACGTACGGAATGATTCGGTACAAGAAAAAATTAGAGTGGCATCTTGCGCAACTTTCTTTTCAATCTCATTCAGAACAAGAACATGCTATGTATTTGTGCAGTGCATATCTACTGATGTTTGATGCTGAATATGCAACAATACTTTCTGCCGATTATTCCGAATTGTTGAATGAAAAAAAATTTCAGGAATTACGCGATGCAACACACATGCAGCCGAATGAAGTCAACCGTGTTACAGCGCTTGCCGTTGAATATTCTTTTCCTGAATGGCTTCTCGAAGTTTGGATCAAGCAATTTGGTGAAGATGAAACGGTGCAGATGTGCAAGTCGATTAACACGCCGGCGCCGATTACGCTTCGAGTGAATACCCTGAAGACTACTGTTGAACAATGCGAAGAATATTTTCGTTCGGAAGGAATTGAAACCGAGCGCACGCACTATTCTCCGTTTGGTCTGCACGTAAAAAAAAGAATGAATGTCTTTGTGTTGCGCGGGTTTCGTGCCGGATTTTTTGAAATGCAAGATGAAGGAAGTCAGTTGCTGCCGTTGCTTGTTGATCCGAAACCGCGAGCAAAAGTTGTTGATGCATGTACCGGCGCCGGCGGCAAAGCGCTGGAACTTGCCGCATTGATGGGAAACCGAGGAGAAATTTTTGCGCTCGATGTTCACACGAAGCGGCTTGCCAATATGGAAAAGCGAATCAAACGCAGCGGTGTTTCCACAATTCGGTCGAAAGTAATTGATGAGCACACACTGCCGGAAGAACTTGTTCAGTGTGCAGACTATGTGTTGATTGATGCACCGTGCAGCGGCATTGGAACGTTGCGGCGCAATCCGGCGATGAAGTGGCGTGTTACAGAAAAAACTGTGCAGGAAGTCAGCGCGAAGCAGCATCGCATCATCGCACAGTATGCAGAGTGTGTAAAACCGAACGGCACGCTCGTGTATGCAACCTGTACAACCATGCGCGCCGAAAACGAAGAAGTTGTTGAACGATTTTTATCCGAGCATCCTGAATTCGAATTAGTTTCGCCTGCAAAAAAATTGGAACGGTACGGACTTGCATCACTCGGTGAAAAAAAATATTTTCAATTGTATCCGCACATTCACGGAACCGATGGATTTTTTGCCGCCGTGATGAAACGAAAGTCATAGGTTGAAATTTTTAACACATAGTCATTGCGAGACGTTTTTTGTCGAAGCAATCTTACACTTTTATATGAAAATAAAGATCGCCGCGTCTCCGCCTACGGCGGATCCTCGCGATGACGTTATGCAGATGTTTTTTTGAATGGATTCTAAAGGAAAAATAATTATGAGAAACACATTGTTCGTTCTTGCTACTACATCGCTCTTCATTCTAAGTTGCGGCAAATTATCTGAAGAAGAATTATGGAAACGTGTTGAGAGTGCGAAGAAGAATAACAATGTAGATTCAACTATTGTAATGTCGCAAAAAATAATACAAGAGTACCCGAAAGGAAAATTTGCCCCCGCATCACTTTTTCTTCTTGCAGAAACGTATTACCGCGTCAAAAAAGAATCGCGCATCGGATTGAATTATTACAAACTGTTCGTTGAACGCTATCCCGATCTGCAGCCAACACCGGTGGCGCAATTTCTCATCGGATTTATTTACAATAACGATTTGCGTATGATTGACAGCGCTCGTTTTGCGTACGAATCATTCTTGACTGAATATCCCGATCACCAGCTTGCCGAGTCGGCAAGATTTGAATTGTCGATGTTAGGAAAACCTCCTGAAGAAATTGTTCCGCATCCAACTCCGCGCATCTTCATACCAAATGCCGATGAAAGAAAAAAATAATCGTGGAGACGACGCCATTAACATATCTTCAACCTGAAGTAATTTCCAAACTTGCAAATATGGAACTGCGTGCACGTTTGGTCGTTGAAGGATTCATTACCGGCTTGCACAAAAGTCCGTATCACGGCTTTAGTGTGGAATTTGCCGAGCATCGGCAATATATGCCGGGCGATGAAATTCGCCGCATTGATTGGAAAGTGTACGGCAAAACCGACCGCTATTACATCAAGCAGTATGAAGAAGAAACAAATTTAAAATCGCACATCATTTTGGATTCGAGCGCGTCAATGTCGTTTGCGTCGGAGATAGCGGCGGGAAAAGAAAAACGGATTACAAAATTTGCGTATGCGTCGTTTGTTGCCGCGGCGCTTTCATACTTAATGATGCAGCAGCGCGATGCTGTCGGGTTGTATTTGTACGACGCAGAGATTCGCACAAGCATTCCACCGCGCGCAACCAAAGCGCATCTGCACCGCATTCTTGCAGAACTTGAACGCACATCGCCTTCGAATGCAACCCACTCGGCGCTCTCACTCAATCGTTTGGCTGATCGCATTTCACGTCGCGGCTTGATCATTGTGCTGAGTGATTTGTTCGATAATCCCGATGAAATAATTACAGCGCTGAAACATTTTCGCCACGATGGACATGAAGTGATTGTGATGCACGTACTCGATCCGCTCGAACAATCTTTTGCATTTGGCAATGATGCAATCTTTAAAGACGTAGAAACCGGCGACATGATCACAACGCAGCCGTATCATATTCAGCGCGAATATCAAAAAACAATGCGCACATTTATTGAACGGTACAAAAAAGAATGTCGCGAAAATTTAATTGATTACGTATTGCTCGATACTGCGACGTCGTTTGATGTAGCGTTGTTTAATTATCTGAACAAGCGAAAACGAATTGGATGAGATAAAGATGAAGTATGAAGGATGAAGGATGAAAGATGAAGTATGAAGGATGAATGTAAAATTCTCGATGTTGGTTGTGGCAGGCGAAAAAGAAACGGAGCGATTGGCATTGATGTAAATCCGCGTTCCGATGCCGATGTAATCCACGACCTCAATCTCTGTCCGTATCCCTTTCCCGAAAATCATTTCGATGAAATTATTGCCGACAATGTTCTCGAACATCTTGATGAGGTGTTGAAGGTAATGGAAGAGTTGCACCGCATCGCAAAACCTTCCGCGCACATTACGATTATTGTTCCATTCTATCCTCACCGGCAAGCCAATACCGATCCGACGCACAAACATTTCTTCGGTGTGCGCTCATTTGATTATCTGTTTTCAGACAATAGCTACGCCGATTTTCAATATTCGTCTGCACACTTCGCATTGAACTCGGTTGAATATGAAAAAGGACTGACGCAAGCGCATTGGTTCGACACAATGATAGTTGCGTTCGCCAACAAACGAAAAGATTTTTATGAAAATCGTCTCGCCAATATTTTTCCTGTAAGAAATATTACGTTCGAATTGGTTGTGAAGAAATAATTATTCCATAATCATCTGGAACGCATGTTCCAAAGGAATTCCTTTGGGAGGCATGCGTTCCTACGGAAAATTGTAGGCACCGATGCCCATCGGTGCAAATTACTTTCCTTTCTTTTCTTCTTTGAATTTCACTCATCTCTCAATATCTTACTTGTTGAACTTTCTGTTTCACCTTTTTGTTGTCCTTTTCAATGAAGAAACAAACACCCAAAAAACAAATAGTACCTTCGGAACCATCTGAAGAGAATATGCTTGTTATCAGAGGCGCTCGCGAGCATAATCTCAAAAATATTGATGTGAATATTCCGCGCGATACATTAACTGTCATCACCGGGCTTTCCGGTTCCGGCAAGTCGTCGCTTGCCTTCGATACAATTTATGCAGAAGGACAGCGGCGCTACGTTGAAACACTTTCTTCCTACGCGCGCCAGTTTCTCGGATTGATGGAACGCCCCGATGTGGAATACATCGAAGGATTAAGTCCGGCAATTTCCATCGAACAAAAAACTGTGAGCAACAATCCGCGTTCTACAGTCGGCACGGTAACGGAGATTTATGATTTTCTTCGCTTGCTCTTTGCGCGTGCAGGTGTGCAGTTCTGTGTGAAGTGCGGAACGAAAGTTCAGAAACAAAGTGTTGACCAAATTATTGATGCAGTGATGAATCTTCCCACTGGGACAAAAATCCAGATTTTAGCGCCGGTGGTGAAAGGACGTAAAGGGCATTACCGCGAGTTGTTCGATGAGATTGTGAAAGATGGATTTCTGCGTGCGCGTGTTGATGGGGAAGTACAAGAAATTCAGAAGGGAATGAAAATTGACCGGTACAAAATTCATAATATCGAAATCGTTGTTGATCGTATTGCGGTAAAGAAGGAAGCGCGTTCGCGTATTGCTGAATCTGTTGAAGTTGCATTGGAGTATGGCGAAGGTGTGCTGATTGTAAATGACGGAAAGAG
>CAYHZL010000037.1:0-21145 GCA_964361075.1 uncultured Chitinophagaceae bacterium | reverse complement strand
AAATACATCCGTTCAGAATTTCTGTAAACATTGTTAAACCCAACGCAACGGTAAACGGACTTTACTTCAGAGTTTCCGGGCAAACAAAAATCGCAAATCAGGATGCGTGGCAAGATGTGTGGACAACAACCAATAATACCTTTATGATTCCGCTTGGTGCGTGGTTCACCATAGAAACTTATTTTAAAGAAGGCGACTTAAATACAGGTAGATTTCAGGTTATTGTAACCGACTCATCGGGAAATAAATTTGATATTGCAAATATCACTAACTACACCTATCACCCTGATGATGATAATCCTGACGGACTCACTAAATTCAATCCTATGAAATTATACTGCCCTGATAGATTAATTTCTCCGATGAACTCCATCGGGAAAACTATTCAATTATATTATGATGACTTTGAATTCTGGATAAATAATGGTGTCGTCGGCATCGGTGAAGCAATTCTTCCACAAACATTTTCCTTATCGCAAAATTATCCCAATCCATTCAATCCAACAACAACGATCAGTTATCAGCTGCCAACGACGAATCGGGTAACATTAAAAGTACATGATCTGCTCGGAAAAGAAGTAGCGTCACTCGTCAATGAAACAAAAGAAGCAGGAGCATATTCTGTAAAGTTTGATGGTTCAAGACTTTCGAGCGGAATATATTTCTACACATTGCGCGCCAGCCAAACAGAAGGTCAACGACTTGACTTGTCAAGCGGACAGGCAGGTAATTTCACCGCAACGAAAAAATTAATGTTGATGAAGTAAATATCAATGAGCAGAAACAAGACACATTCACCATTTACACAACAGATGAGAGATTGATTTTTTCAAAGCAACTTGATTGTTCCAAAATGATTTTTATTCAGGTAAATGATTTTTCTTCGGAGATGTACCTATTCAATTATGGTAATCAATCTGGACGCTTCATTAAAAACTAATTTTTAAAATACACTTTATGAAAACAATAACTCAAATTCTACATTTTTGGCAATTTGAAGTAAGTAAAAATAATATGCGGACTGCATTGATATTCTGTTTAGTTTCGTCTGAATTATTATTCCAAAATTTAAATATAAAAAGGAGATTGGTTATGATGATTATAAACACCTCAATAGAATTTATAAAAACAAAGATGTCTAAATTAAAGTTTTCTTATCGACAGATAATATATGCCGTTTTGATCATATTTTATGCTTGTTCTTGCAATAGGAATGAAAATAGAAGTATTCATACTCTTGAAGAGGAAAAAAACATTTTGCGAAAATTAAAAGAAACAGAATGGCCATATGCTTACCAAAAACAAGACACAATAGTTCTGGATAGAATATTGGGAGAAGATTTTCAAAAGATTGATGCAGAAGGAAATTGGTCGGATAAGCGATTTGAAATGAATTGGATTAAAAAGAACAAAATGAAAACTGATTCATTTTTTTTTGAAATAAAGCGACTTGATGTTTTGGAAAATGAAACTGCCATCATAGCAGGCACTGGTCATATCACTATCGGTACAGAAAAGAAAATCTATCAGTCAACCAATATACTTGTTAAAAGAAATGGGATTTGGAAAGCGGTTTCCTCACATGTGTCGGGTATAAAAACAATTAAAAAGGATTAAGGCTTACCATGAAGCACACATTTTATATTTTTGCAGCACTCTGCATCATTACGTTCACTGCGAACGCTCAATACTTTACAAAAGTAACAATAGGTCCTCAATCGAATGATGGCGGCGATTCCCGCAGTGTGAATTGGATTGATTATGACAATGATGGTGATCTCGATCTTTTCATTTCCAACGGACCGGCAGGAAAAGCGAATTGCTTTCTATACAAAAATGATGGAACTGGCAACTTTTCAAAGATCACCGACCTTTCCATTGTGAATGATCCGGGAAGTTACGACGGCAGCACATGGGCGGATTACGATAATGACGGTTTTGTTGATGCATTCTCAGTAACATGGTACGGACAAAAAAACAGTCTGCATCGCCAACGAGAAGGAAAATTTGAAAAGGTGACCGGAATTTTGCCGTCAAAGGATAACACTTATTCAGAAACGGCAAGCTGGGGAGATTATGATAATGATGGATTTGTCGATCTTTATCTTGCAAACAGTGCAGTGAATCTTGCAAATATTTTGTATCACAACAATGGAGACGGAACATTCTCCAAAGTTCTGAGCGGTGCTTTGGTAACCGATGCAGATCCCACTCGGAGTGTTGATTGGTGTGATTTTGATAATGACGGTGATCTTGATTTGTTTGTTGCGAATGAGGGAGGAGCAAATAATTCTCTTTACTGGAACAACGCCGATGGCACATTCACCAAAGAAATATCGGGAACAATTGTCAATGACGGAGGGGATTCATTCGGAAGCAGTGTCGCAGATATAGATAACGATGGTGATTTTGATGTGCTGGTTGTAAATCACGCAAATCAAAATGAGTTTTTGTATAAAAATAATGGTGATAAAACATTTACAAAAATATCAGATGATGTTGTTGTCAATAGTGGTGGGTATTCTGTCGGAAGCGCATTTGGCGAACTTGATAATGACGGTGATCTCGATCTAATGGTGACAAACGCGTTTGCAGGAAACGCACAAGTGAAGAATTTTTTGTATCTCAACAATGGAAACGGAACATTTGTTAAGATAGATACAGGTATTGTTTCTACGGATTTGGGTTGGTCGTACGGTGTTGCATTTGGTGATTATGACAGAGACGGAGATTTGGATATTGCTACGGCAAATTGTTTTGGCGCAAACCAAAATAATGCTCTTTATAAAAACGGGGAAAATAGTAATACGTGGCTGACCATAAAATCTATCGGAAAAGTATCAAACTTTTCCGCAATTGGCGCAAAGGTGAAAGTAAAAGCCACGATCAACGGAAAAATGGTGTGGCAAGTTCGGCAAGTATCGGGACAATCAGGATATTGTGGGCAGAACTTGGAATCGCATTTTGGATTAGGGAATGCTACAATCGTTGATTCGCTTGTAGTTGAATTTCCATCCGGACAAAAAATTGTGCAGACGAATGTTTCGCCAAATCAATTTCTTACAATTACAGAAAATCTTCCATCAGGATTTTTGCGAGGTGCATTACAGATCAGTAATTTTGAAGAGATGGCACCTCTTGCAGTTCAGTTCAAAGATATTTCAACGGTCGATCCTTCCGCGCCAATCAATTCGTGGAAATGGGATTTTACGAATGACGGCATCAATGATACGACAACTTCAACCGCTTCATTTAATTATACTATTCCCGATACATATTCTGTGCGGCTTATTGTGAGTAATGGAACCGCTACCGATACGATGATCAGTAAAAACTCAATCACCGTTACGCCCGCGGCATCAATTCTCCAGTTTAACACCGATATATATAATTTTGGAAATGTTGATGTGAATGTTAAAAGTAAAGATACGACAATCTTTATTTCCAATAGCGGTAAACTTGCTGATTCGATTTATGTTTCTTTGATCTATGGTTCATCGAATTTCGGAACAGTGAAGCCTGATTCAGCTCTTTCTATTCAACCCAAATCATTTCTTCTATTATCAAATGCATCACAAGGAATAACCTTTACGATCTATCCTCCGAAGGTGATCAGAACAAATTTGAACATTACGTATACGCCGAAGATTGTTGTTACGTCGAAATCGAATCTCGGTCTGAAAATATTTGAAAAAACTATATGGGTGAGATTACAGGGCACATTGGTGAGTGTTGAAAATAAAGCAACTAAACCAACGGAATTTGCGTTGTATCAAAATTTCCCTAATCCGTTCAATCCATCAACTGTAATCCGCTACGGTTTACCATTACGAAGCACTGTGAGATTAAAAGTGTACAACACTCTTGGACAACAAGTGAAGGAACTCATCAACTCTGAGCAAGATGCAGGCTACCACGAAGTAACTTGGCAGGCAAACCTTTCGTCAGGTATTTATTTCTATCGCATTGAAGCTTTTGCCGTGAACAATCAAGACAAACGATATGTCGAAACTAAGAAGCTCATCGTAATCAAATAGGAAATGAAAGGGCAACTGCACATAACACGGCAAACAACGACGCTCCATCTTTTGAAATGGATTATTGTTGTCGCTCCATGCCGCCCCTCATTGATTAAGATGTCGGTGGGGCGGCACGGCGTTGTTTGCCGAGACGTTATCGGCAATAAAAAATTACCCGAACACCGTTTCAACTATAACATACCTGCTGTTATGGAGCAGTTTGTCATACATTAATTTTGCCTCTTCCAATGTGTCTAATCGCTTACTAATGATTTCGTCCCTTTCAGCGTCAATGATGTAATAATACTTATTTCCCATAATGGTAATTTTTAACTGCCAATAACAAAAAGATTAAATGAAAGCGGCAGTGTTGCGTTCATCAATCTGTGTAGCATTTTATTTACTGTATCGGTAAGTGAAAGTGCGGTGCTTCTAATGCCGCCTTCATTAATCTTCCGACCGTTATCCAAAATGTCGCTCCGCTCCATTTTGGATAACGTGCCGCGCCTCCGTCGCTGTTCTCCTTCGTGCTGCTGCGCTTCGCTCCGCGACACTTCAGATAACAGCGCCTATGCGAAATGCCATCAAACTCCGCTTCGCTCCGTTTGCCGTCACTTCGCATGAGGCGCGGCACGTTATGCCCAATGCTATGACGACCGTGCAACATAGACAACTTTACAGAAAAACTTTACTTTTGCCTTATGGAAATTACAGGAAAAATTACAGGAATAAAATACAAACTGTTTCTCACGGACGACTTACAAAAAGTTGACGCGAAAAAATTTAACATCAATCAAGTCCCGACAGCGTGCATCATTGTTGACGGCAAACACAGTTTCGCAATTTCAAGATGGGTTTCACCCAAGCGGACACGCTCTTATCCTTACGAGCGAGTTTACAACACGCTCAACACTTCCAAAAAGATTACAGTAATTCCAATCGTTAAAGACGAAGGTGCTGATGGCGACAGAGATTTTCTTCAATGGGACACAGTTTAGCTAATGTCATTGCTTGATGTTTATGTGATTTTCGCTTACTATAACAAAGCGGAAAAGGCAGGGAATAAAATCACCGACCAGCAGTTTGACAACAAATATGTGCTTTCAAAAATCAAAGAGATTGAACAGTATCACAGTTCCGCTTTGCATTGGAACATTAACGAATTGAAAACAAACTTTCACAGTATTTTAAAGAAAGTTGTTTTATCTTACAGGAAAATTGAAACGAAAACAAAAGTTTCATTGCACGGAATAAAAGGATTGCAAAACTTTCAAGATAAAATCGGAGCGGATGTTTCTTTGTTTATGCAGTTTTCAAGAGACAAAGCATTGAAAGCACAATCCAGAGAATTTGTAACGACACAACCGAAAGAGAATTTATCCACTTTAAGCAAAGCAAAAATCACGATTACAAATTATCTTGGAGGAAATTATTTTTTTACAGTTGATGAAATCATTGTTACAGAAGAGAAATTATTTTTGCTTGAAGGCAAGCACAGCGTTAATGCACTTCTGCCGAGCAAAGGTGACATTAAAGACGGATTGTTGAAAATGATTTTATACTGTAATCTTACTGAAACAAAAGTTGACGGGAAAGATATGGAATGCAGACCGATTTTGGAATTGACATCAACCCAATTGAAAGGACAAATCAATTCAAATTCATCTGCGAACGAGATTGAAAGTTTCTTCACAAAAAATAATTTTTCCGCTTCTCAAAAAAAGTTAGTAGAATGTTTATTTAAAGAAACAAAAAGCAATAACTTTACGGTAAATATTAAGCACGAAAGTTTAGACCGTCTATGATAAAAAGTCCGTTACGATACCCTGGAGGAAAAAGCAGAGCAGTAGATTTAATTTCTACACTTGTTCCAGAGTTTGACGAATTTAGAGAACCATTTTTGGGTGGCGGTTCTATTTTCATTTATCTGAAACAAAGATTTCCGAAGAAAAAATTTTGGGTGAATGATATATATTTTAATCTTTTCAAGTTTTGGGAAATGTGTAAGAAAGATGTCAATGCAGTAATTGACAAAGTTTACGGATGGAGAAACCAATTTACAAACGGAAAAGAATTACATAAATTTCTCACCGACAACATTGCCAATTTTAACGACTTGGAAAAAGCGTCCGCATTTTTCATCTTCAACAGAATTACCTTTTCAGGGACAAGCGAGAGCGGTGGTTACAGCGAACAAGCATTTCACGGACGCTTTACAGAGAGCAGTATTCACCGACTAAAAAAATTCGGTGAAGTAATCAACGGAACAAAAGTTACAAACTACGACTTTCAAAAAGTAATTGAGAAAGACGGAGACAATGTTTTTTTATTTTTAGACCCGCCTTATCACTCTGCGACAAAATCTGCACTCTATGGAAAGAACGGAAACTTGCACAAAGGTTTTGACCACATTCGTTTTGCCGAGACAATGAAGAACTGTAATCATAAGTGGCTTATCACCTATGACGACAGCGATTATATCAGACAGTTATTTTCGTTCGCTAACATTATTCCGTGGGACTTGACTTACGGTATGCGTAACCAGACAGACACTTCTGACCAGACAGGTAAAGAACTTTTTATTTCCAATTTCTTGACAAAGTTGCCGAGACAACTTGCACAAGAGCGACAGTTTACACTCTTTGAACCAAAAGTAAAATACAAACGGACAAAAAAGCACTGGGCATAACAGCGGGTTTGCGTTATGGCGGGTGACGTAGGAATATAAACAGTTGTGCATTTAATAAACTTAGTGCTGGCGGACAGTTCAGTGCTTTTTAGTCCCGCACTTCTTAAACCCCCGAAACATTAGTGGCAACCCTAAAAAACGACACCACGACCATCAACTTTACAGGCAGACGGACAGGACAGCATGACAATTTTGGTAAAGCCGTTTGGCTATCCCTTCGCAAAAGCAAAAGAAGTGCATTCTTTTTTATTTTGGTATGCACCACATTTGCTTTTGCGCAACACGCAAAAAAACGACAAGAATAAATGGTATCTTTAACTAATATTCTTCACTTATTTAAGAATGAGAATGGAACTTTCAACTGGACAATATTACGGCAAAGTAGTGCAGTCACTAAATCTTGGCGGGCTGATAATCTCTAAATCTTGCTACAAAGATAAATCCTCATTGCCTTTACATCATCATTCTAATCCGTATTTCTGTTATGTACTTAATGGAAATTATTCTGAACACTCCATTCGAAATGATTTTACTTGTTCAAAAGGCGATGTCATTTTTCATCCGCAACACACCGAACATCACAATAATTTTCCTGACAATTCCGCAACTTGTTTCAATCTTGAATTTTCTGAAAGTTGGATTAATAAGTTCGTCGAAACAAAATTGAATTTAAGTTTAAATGTAAAAACAAATGATTACTGCGTACAAAGTTTAGTTTTGAAAATTTATAAAGAATTAAACAACTACGACAACCTTTCTTCTTTAATGATTGAAGGGCTGATGTTAGAAATCATCGCAAGTTTTTCAAGAAATAATTCTGCAAATAGTTTCGTTCCCTATTATCTGAAAAAAATTGTCGAGTATTTGAACGATGAATATCACAGCAACCCCTCTTTATTACAACTTGCACAGATTGCAGATGTTTCACCCGAGCATTTAGCCCGTGAGTTCAGAAAAATTTTCAAACAGACAATGGGTGAATATATGAGGCAAGTTAAAGTCAAACAATCTTGTTATATGCTGAAGCACACTGATAAAGACCTTTCCGATATTGCCTTTGTAGCGGGCTTTTCCGACCAGAGCCATTTCAACAGAGTATTTAAAAAGCAAACAGGTCTTACACCGCTTGAATATCGCTCTGCGAAATAATATCAATTTCGTTCCAAACCGTCAATCTCGTTCTATAATCTTTTCTCCTGCATCTCTAATTTTGTGTTGCGGCTATTAACTATGCATCTCTATGGCTGCTGTTCATCATACAATCAACTAAAAAAACAATATCGATGAAAAAGAAAATATTAATCCCTTTACTGTGCTTTTTAAATTTTGTTTGCCATGTTGCATTTGTGCAGGACAGTTTAACACTTTCCATTTTTAGATATTATAAAACTGATAAAACAATTCAGGAAAAATACAATGTCGTGTATGATTCTATTGAAGCAAGAAGGTCACGCTTCAGTAAAAGCATTAAAGAATATAAGCTGTCAGGAAAAAATGTTGACAACTTCCATTACGATTGGTCAAATGAAATCAAGTTTATAAATCAACAGCTAAAAACTGAAACCAATCAACTTATTATAGATTTACTTTACTTCAGCTATCTTGATTTTGGCTATGGTATTTACGGATTAAAGCTTGATTCTTCACTGATTGCTTCAGCTTTAAATTCTATTTCACCTAAGTCGCCTTTGTGGGCATTAGAACCAAGTTTGATGGAGATAGCGATTCGTTATTCAAATAATTATGAGCTATACAAGAACTACATTATATCAGCGATGAATGAAAATTTTAACCCTGATGTAAGAAATTATGCAAAGCTGAATTTATCTCCTTACCGGAAAATTATGACAGGAAAGCAAGTGCCGGAGTTTTCATTTCACCTGCTGAATGATTCATTAAAAAACATTTCCCAGCAAACATTTAACGGCAAATACCTGTTAATAGATTTTTGGGCGACATGGTGTGTGCCATGCATTGAAGAAATGTCACGCATTCATAAAATCTATAACCAATATCATGATAAAGGATTGGAAATTTTAAGCATTTCATTGGATGAAGAATTAAATGTTATACAAAAATTTCAACTAAATAAGTGGACAATGCCGTGGCACAATGTTCAGGCAACTAAATCCAATGAGGCAAAAAAGTTGTTTGATGTAAGCGGAATTCCTTACCCGATTTTGATTAATCCTGACGGAAAAATCATAGCAATTGGAATTGAACTGCGAGGAAAATACTTAGAACAAACCTTAGCAAAAATAAAGTTTGAGCAGTAATTAATCGCAATAAAATTAAAAATATGAAAACATTAGGACTTATCGGTGGATTGAGTTGGCTTTCGACTGAGATTTATTACAGGACAATTAACCAACTCACTAATGAACGTCTGGGTGGAGCAAACTCTGCTAAACTTCTTCTTTACTCTGTCAACTTTAATGAATTCAAAACTCTTCAAGCTGCAAACGACTGGAAACAAATAGAAAATATGTTATCAGATATTGCCGTGCGGCTTGAAAATGCAGGAGCGGAATGTATAATAATGTGCACGAATACACCACATCTCGTTGCCGATATTATTCAACAAAAAATAAAAATTCCTCTCATTCACATAACAGAAGAAACCGCCAAAGAAATTGTAAAACAAAATATCAGTAAAGTTGGATTGCTCGGAACAAAATTTACAATGGAACACTCTTTTTTTAAAGACCGACTTTCCAAATATGGCATCCAAACTTTTATTCCCGACAATGCGGACAGGGATTTTATTCATTCATCCATTTTTGATGAATTAACAAAAGGAGTTTTTAAGAATGAAACAAAGAATAAATATCTTGACATAATTGAAAAATTACAGAAGGAAGGAGCTCAAGGCATTATATTTGGCTGCACAGAAATTACTTTACTTATTAAAAAAGTGGAGTGTAACGTAACTGTTTTCGACACGACTGAAATTCATTCTAAATCTGCAGTTGATTTTGCACTTCAATGAAAATATTGCATCGAAAAGACATAAGGGCAGCCACTAACAGCGGGTTTAAGAAAATGCGAGGTTTCGTGGTTCATCAAACTTTTGTGCTTTTAATTATCTTTGTGCTGACGGACAGGTAAGTGCTTTTAAATCCCGCACTTCATAAACCCGCAAACCGTTAGCAGCAACAATGTGATGACAATGAAACAGACAATTTTACTAATGACTTTGGCGGTTTTCGGACTGACAAGTTGCAACCAAAAACAGACGGATGAAGTTCGGGACGACTTTAAAAAGTATTACGATCAATTTAATGTTGAAGGTTCTTTTGTGCTTTACGACCAACAAAATGACAAATACATTTTTTACAATCAAAAACAGACTAAGCAGACATTTACACCTGCTTCAACTTTTAAAATTTGCAATTCACTTATCGGACTTGAGACGGGTGTAATAAAAGACGAAAATTTTGTAATTACCTGGGATAGCGTAACCCGAAAAATCCCGAATTGGAACAGCGACCACGATTTAAAAACGGCATTTAAAAACTCAACCGTTTGGTATTATCAAGAACTTGTAAGACGCGTAGGCGGACAGAAAATGAAATATTGGCTTGACAAAGCCAACTATGGTAACGCAGACACTTCAGGCGGTATTGACGAATTTTGGCTAACTGGCGGACTTCGGATTTCACCACAACAACAAATTGATTTTTTAAAAAAGCTTCACGACAACAACCTTCCTTTTTCACAACGGTCAATGGACATCGTTAAAAAAATAATGATTGCGAAAGATACTTTGGATTATGTTGTGAGAGCAAAAAGCGGTTGGGGTGGACAAGATAATAAAGACATTGGTTGGTATGTAGGTTACCTTGAAATTAAAAACAATGTTTATTACTTCGCTAACTGTGTACAGACAAATGACCTTAACAACAAAGATTTTGTAAAATCACGAATAGAAATTGTGTACTTAATACTTGACAACTTAAAACTAACGAAGAAATAAAAATTGCTGCCGCTAAACGTTACCTGCAAGCATTTGGCGATAGTGTAAGTTTGAGCTTTCGTGGTTCTAATCATTTTTTTTACGGACTTGTTTTTTGTTCACTTTTAAGTTATCTTTATGCCGTGACAACAGAACGACAAATCATATTCCACGGACATTACTTCCAGAACTTTTACTTAGAAGTAAATGATAACGTGAAAGAAAAAATTGGCTATGTGTTTCGTGTTATCAAAACGGTGGACAAGGTTTCGGAAAAATTTCTGAAGCACATTGAAGGAACAGACGGACTTTATGAAATCAGAGTTGAAGTTGGCAGCAACATGTACCGAATATTCTGCTGCTTTGACAGAGGCAACTTAGTTGTGTTGTTCAACGCCTTTCAAAAGAAAACTCAGAAGACACCGAAACAGGAAATTGAATTAGCAGAGAAACTCAAACAAGAATATTTCACTTTAAAAGACAAACAGAATGAAAAAAAACAAAGCAATAAGAAACGCTAAAAACTTTGACGAAATTTTAGATATCCAATACGGAAAAATTGGAACTAAAAAGCGTGATGAGTTTGAAGAAAAAGCACAGTATTTCGTTATAAGCGAAACACTCAAAGATGCAAGACGAAAAGCTAACTTGACACAGGAACAACTTGCTGACAAAGTTGGAACAAAAAAAAGTTACATCTCACGGCTTGAGAACGGCAAGTGCGACATTCAACTTTCAACACTTTACAGAATTTTTGAAGATGGGCTTGGCAGACGGATTAGCTTACTCATTGCGTAACGACTTCGTGGCGAAAGCAGGACTACAGCTAACTTCATTAATCCCCGAAACGTTACCTGCAAGCATTTGGCGCAATGCTGTCAACTTAAGAAAACAGTTACGATTATCTCCAAATATTAATTTCTGAAAGATCAGACGTATCTCCATCTCCATAAAGGATATATGTCGCTCCTACGGAGCGAAAGTCTTTCATGGAAAACCATATTACCAATATTGAACGCCTACGGCGTTTTTTCTTATTCCAATAATAGTCCCGTAGGGACGATATATTGGTAGAAAAACCATGTTCTAGTTTTTCAAGCCACAGAGGGGCGACATATAAATTATTTGGGCAAGTCGTAATTCATAAGTTGACAGCATTGGGCATTTGGCGACAGTGTAATCTTAAACTGGCTGAATAGAAATGAAGAACAAAAAAAATTTACCTCGTTTTCAGTCTTCTAATTGAAAACGGACGTTTAACAAACTCTGTCTGTATATAATTCTCTACATAAAAATAAAAGTCCCACGCATTTCTGAGTGGGACTTTTTTTGTACTACAACACATCTGCAAAAATATTTTTACAGAAAAAGAGTAGAATAAAAAAACCTGTCAGGTCTTAAAGACCTGACAGGTTTGTGTGAAGAAATTAGATGCAGTAAAAAAACTGTAACTACTTAGCGTCTTTTTTGCAATTTCATTAATGGATTCGCCGCGGCGAATCTGACACGTTTTTTTGTGTCTGACGTTTTACTTATGATGTCAGACGGTTGGGAAACACCGTCAGACATCATTCCATTGATTCAGTTTCGATGGCTGAGTAGTTACAAAATACTAATACAAAAACATCGGCTTGCCGATCACATTGAATACACGCGGTCGGTAATTTTCGACATCGTACAATTCCTGCACGTCAACGCGTTTAATTCCATCCAAAATAGATTTAATAGGAATGGTCGTGTATTTTCCATCGCGCAAGGCAACCATTCTGCCGGTATGTTTTTTCAACACAAGATCGGTTGCGAGATTGGCGTAACACATTGCCACCATTCTGTCGAGCGCGTCCGGTTCGCCGCTTCGCATTAAGTACGCAACTTGTTGGTTGATAATATGCGCGCCGGTAATTTTTTGAATTGCGTCGCCGGTAATTTGTCCGATGCCGCCAAGTTTTTTATGCCCGTACGCGTCGGCTTGCCCGTATTCAACAACTTTGCCGCCGATTATTTGTGCGCCTTCGGAGATTGTCATAATTGCGTAACCGCTCGGATTTATTTTTTTATCATCCATCAACAAGCTTGCAAGTTTTTCTGGATCGAAATGCACTTCGGAAATAATTGCGCGGTCAACACCGGCAAGGTACGCGGAGATGAGCGATGTTTCGCCGGAGTTGCGTCCGAATAATTCGATGACAGCAATACGTTCGTGCGAACCGGCGGAGGTTCGTAAGTTGGTGATGAATTCCACACTGCGAGTTACTGCTGTCGAAAATCCGATACAGTAATCGGTTCCGTACACATCGTTGTCCATCGTCTTCGGAATGGAAACGACGGGAAATTTTTCTTCATGCAAACGTACGGCGTAACTTTGCGTATCATCGCCGCCGATGGCAATGAGTACATCAATTTTCAAATGTTCAATTACACGCAGCACATGCGGAGTAAAATCTGCAATCGGGTCTCCTTCTTTTGGCGGATTCTTCGGGTCTTGTAAAAATTTTGGAATGTCTGACCATTTTACTTTTTGCGGATTTGTGCGTGAGGTATGAAGAAATGTTCCGCCGGAACGGCCAATGGTTCGCGTATTGTGTTTGGTGAGAGGAAGCACCCAATTTTTCTGATCTTCAACATCATCGATATTAAAATTCAATAAGCCGCCCCATCCGCGGCGAATACCGTACACTTCGGCGCCGGCATCGGTTGCATGATGCACGACTTCTTTAATACATGGATTTAAACCCGGCACATCTCCGCCGCCGGTTAATATTCCGATACGCATAAAAAAAAATCCTTTCAGTTGCACTGCAATATGTTGTGTGAAAAAGTGTTGATTAAAAAATTCACGTAACTACTCAACGTTATTGTTTATTCAAAAAATCCCCCTAACCCCCTTTTCAAGGGGGATTTCCTCGTTCGTATTCCCCCTTGAAAAGGGGGTGTCCCGATTCGCTTTTTAATCGGGACGGGGGATTCGTTTTTTTTGGAATTACTGAAATTATGCCGAAGGAGTCTGCCAATGGCATCCCTTCGGGACTTCGGACATTGGCTCAAAAAATACGCTGAATAGTTACAAAAATTCACAATAAAAAAGTAAGAAAGATTTGAATCAACAGCAATGCAGAAGTTGAGGATGAAATGAGACGAGTGAAGAGAGAAAAGACTTTCCAAGTGAGCACAACTTGGAAAGTCTTTCTATAGAATATTGCTATGGTGTCAACTGCACACCAATTAACCATTGTGCATTGAGTTCAGAAGTTATCCTTGAAGTTTCAATAGTGTATGGTGTAAAAAGAACGCGCACATTCAGTGCCGGCGATGGCGTGATGGTAACGCCCATAACATAGTACGTTGTAACATCGCTCATACTTTCTTTCGGCATCGTGGAGCGTTCCGCAAAATTATTTTGCTGTGTAACTTTTTGTCCATCGGTTTGTATGCGTAACGTATACGTTGCAGTGGTGATGTCGTCAATTTCCCATGAAGAAATTTTTCTGTTCAGACCAAGCAACATGGCAATTTTATCGCCGGTTTTAAATTGCATGAGCATTGGAATCTGCACTGTGGTGTAACGCGAAATAAAATTCCACCGTAAGGTTTTTTCTTGTGAACTGCCTTGGTGTGTCGGTGTTGTTCCGTTTGAATTCAAGTATGATGATTGCGAACCGGCGGCAACCGGCTCATCAGTTATTGTTTCGCTGAATAATTTTTGGAAAATCATACCAATCGTAAATAGTGTTCGTGTGTTGGGATTCCATTCTAATGCCCCAACAATGCGGTGCGATATGCTTTGTTTATTGCCGCTGCCGCTTCGTACGTCGCTCAATGTATATTTTGAATCGCCGGAATACACTGTTGAATTATATTGATTGCGGTATTGATAGATTGATTCTTCGCCAATGTTGGAAGCAAGAGCGATAGCAACATCGCTGCGGGAAAATTCGTATGAAAAAAGTACAGCGTGTACTGCTGTGATATTACTTTTGAACTGTGTGGTAACGTAATATGTTTTACCGGAATTTTTCCAGCGTTGTTCGGTAGAAGAATAACGATGGTTGTAATTCCAATTGGTTGTCAAGCCGATCGTGCCGCTGGTATATAACGATGTGTCGAGTTTTCCGAAGCGCTGTTGTACATCGCCCCACAAATAACCGGCTGAAATTCCTCCGGTACTTTTTTCGTTCAACGCAAACTCCGCACCCGCGGAAAGATCCCAATGCTGATAATTTTGTGTACGCTCTTCAATATTGTACCGTACATTTGTCGGCGAAGATACAGTATTCCACATGTTATTGTTTCCGTATGCACCATTCTTATCGTACGTTGCTCTGGCAAGTTTCATTCCAACGCGCACGTCGTTGCTCAATTCATATCCGCTGTACACAGAAATAAAATGTCCGCTTTGATGCATATTGTTTTGTCCGTTGTATGTGTCGTATGTTGGGATTGAACTATTGGCATCATTCAAACGTACGCCGGCGCCGTCATATCCATAATTCGTTACATAAATAAAAGACGGCGGCATATAATATTTATCATCTTGAAATAGCATTTGGTACGAAACGCCAATTGACAATTGCGGCAACGCAGAAGGGAGCGGACGCGTGAGCACTGCAGTGGATACCACCGGTTCAAGTTCGTTGCGCACCGAAGTGTAGTAACGGGAATACGGATACGGTATAAAAGAATTTCGGACAACATCCAGCATCGGTTGAACTCCGCCGTCGTTCATTATCATGGATGAAGTAAATTTTTTTCCCGTACGAAAATCAATGTACGCGTACGTTGATTGCGAAGTATCCGCATATCCGTGCGCAGGGTTACGCTGAAGATTGAGGAGCGGATCATTGACAAATCCGCTTGTCGCTTGTGCAAATCCTTTTACGCCGTACGGATTAACTAACGATGGTGTGAAGAAAAAATTTTCTTGGTCAAAAGATTTTTGCAACACCTGATCGCCGAAATATTGGCTGTATGATGTAACACTGAAAAGAAATACTGCGGTGATAACAAAATATTTTTTCATACGTTCCTCCTTGTGCAACGGTATGTTTTTAAAACAATATCTGAAAAGAAATACTCGCTTGGTTTGCGTCGGCATTCGGGAGAATGCTGACATTCGTATTTTCTACTTTATGAAGATAGGGAATTCCTATTCCAATTGCACTGCCAACTACCGCGCCAACAAGAACATCGCTGGGGAAATGTGCGCCGGAAAAAATTCGCAGTAAACCGACCGCACTTGCGGCGCTCATCGTGCTAATCCACACTGCAGATTTATATTTTGAGTTTGGATAGTAATCAGAATATACTGTTGCAAGAAAAGTCATTGAAGCAAACGCCCACGTTGTGTGTCCGGAAAAGAACGAGCGGTTTCCTTCAACATCTCCCCGCAGCGTTGGAGATGCATCCGGATTGTACATGAATGGACGAACTCTTTTCACAGTTCCCTTGCCAAACGAAGGAATAAATGTTGCGAGCAGAGCAGTTTCAACATACATCGTTGTTATTGAGCCCCAATCATTTCTCATTTTTGAATCCGCCAGCATTACACCGAGCGGCGCGGCAATACATCCTGCAATAAGAATATCACTGGACTTTGAAATATTTTCGGAAGCAAAATTTGTTGCCCAGCGATCAAAAATATTTATTTCATTGTTGTTCAGCGCGGCAATCTCTGTGGAAGTTAATGCGTGTAGAGAATCATCAAGTGAAGCAGCGAGAAAGGAAATTCCGAGACTGCCGCCCATTACCCAGCTCTCTTTTTTCCAACTCGTTTCGTACGGCGATTGTGCAAAGAGTGTAGTGCTAAAAAATACAATGAACAAAATATATTTAGAAGTATTTATTGTCATTTTCCTTTCCATTCCGGTTTTCGCTTTTCAATAAATGCTTTCATTCCTTCTTTCTGATCATCGCTCGCAAAGAGCATGTAGAGATTATTCCGTTCAACCGAGAGTCCGTTTTCCAAATTCATTTCAAATGATTTTAGAATTGATTGCTTTGCAAGTTGCACTGCAATCGGTGGTTTTGATGCAATTTTTTTTGCAAGATTTTTTGCTTCGTCAATCAGGGATTCGTTCGGCACAACTTTTACAACAAGTCCCCATTGTTTTGCCTCCTCTGCAGTAAACAGATCGCCGGTAAGAATTAATTCCATTGCTTTATACTTTCCAACAGCACGCGTAAGCCGCTGTGTACCGCCGGCGCCGGGAATAACACCGAGATTTATTTCGGGCTGTCCAAACTTTGCAGACTCGCCGGCAATAATAATATCACACATCATTGCAAGTTCGCAGCCGCCGCCAAGTGCAAATCCGCTAACTGCCGCAATAATTGGCTTTTTTATTTTACGAATACTATCCCAACGCGCAAATTGGTTGCGTTGTAACATTTCAATTGCCGATGCTTCTGCCATTTCTTTAATATCGGCGCCGGCGGCAAATGCTTTTTCATTTCCTGTTATAATAGAGCAACGTATGTCATTATCATTATCGAACGATTCGAGAACATCAGCAAGTTCGCCGAGCATAGTTGAATTTAAAGCATTTAAAGCATTCGGTCGGTTAAGTTGAATAACTGCAAATCCGTTTTCTTTTGAGAGAAGAAGAGATGTACATTGCATGGTCATTCCTTTCGTGCGCTTTTGAAACAAATTGGATAATTGTGCAGTAATATGGATAATGAATACCTCACTTTCAATGTTATGGGCAGTTCTAAAAATTAAGTTTTTTCGCCACAAAGACATCCCGCCAAAGAACGCGGGATAAACTCCGGCACAAAGAAAATAATATAAACAAATGGTAACTACACAGCGTTATTGTTGATTCAAAAAATCCCCCTAACCCCCTTGTCAAGGGGGAATAAGAGCGAGGAAATCCCCCTTGAAAAGGGGGTGTCCCGATTTGTGCCGCTGTACGGCATCCCGTACAGCGGGACTTTTTAATCGGGACGGGGGATTCGTTTTTTTTTGGAAATACTGAAATTATACCGAAGGTGGCAACGCCATTCCCTTGGAACATCCTCCGAAGGAGTCCTTCGGACCTTCGGGACAAAAAAATACGCTGAGCAGTTACGAAACTTTCGCACAATCTGGTGAAACAGAATTGATCGAACAGGCACAGCAAGGAAATTTTGCTGCGTTCGAGCAATTAGTGTATCGCTATGATAGTGATAACCGCGGGCGGCGATATTAGACTTGAAAATGTTTTCGGTTCGATGCAGGCAAACACTGCCGGTGGAAATATTGTTGCTGAATTAACGCCAAGCGGTAATGGAACGAGTGCGCTTTCTACCGCAGGCGGTGATGTGAAAATTGTGTTGCCTGAAAATGCTAAAGCGACCATTGAGGCAAAAATTAAATTACGCGGTGGCTGGTTTGAAAGCAAGAAAAAATACGATGTGCATTCCGATTTTAAGTTCGATAGCTACGATAAACAAGAAGATGAAATTAATGCTCGCTACGTATTGAACGGCGGCGGTGAAACCATTACATTGGAAACAGTCAATGGCAATATTGAAATCCGCAAAACAACAGCGAAAAAATAAAAATAATTCTCTCAAAAATACCTAATCAGTGTCATTGCGAGCCGTTTTTTGGCGAAGCAATCTCGTTTTTTTTTAATTGAAAGATTGTCCCAAAGGGATCCCTTTGGGACTTCGGTCGCTTCGCTCCCTCGCAATGACAATCTGTTTTTGAGATCGCTTTTAGTAAGATTATATTTTTGCTGCGAAACTCTCTTTGTCTTTTATCGTAGTAACACTTAAAAAAATACAATTTTGGAGTGTGCATGAAAATAAATACAATTGCGTTCTGTTTTTTACTTGTTATAGTAGGAAACGCCTCGCCGATTTCCATTCACGCCAAGCGTACAGCAGAAAAAATTTCGATTGACGGAATTCTTTCCGAGCAGATATGGCAGCGCGAAGGTATGAGTAACTTTACACAACGCGATCCGAATCAAGGTATGCCTCCCTCAGAAAAAACTGAAGTGTGGGTTGTGTATGATGATGACGCTGTCTACATTGCAGCCCGTTTGTATGATGCACATCCTGATTCAATCATGAAAGTGCTGGGTCGTCGTGATAATTTTATCACATCAGATTGGTTTGGTGTGTTCATTGATGCGAATAGAGATAAACGATCGGGAAATTTTTTTGCCATCAATCCTTCGGGTGCGATTGTTGACGGCGTTCTCTATAACGATGATTGGGATGATATTGATTGGGATGGAGTGTGGGAAGGGAAAACGAGTATTGATGCACAGGGATGGGCGATGGAAATGCGGATTCCTTTTTCGCAATTACGATTTCCTGAAAACGAAAAGCAAGTGTGGGGAATAAATTTTCGACGCGATATCGGACGAAGAAATGAATCAGATTATCTTTCATACACGCCGCGCAACGAAAGCGGTTTTGTTTCCCGCTTCGATGAGTTACTTGGTATTGAAGGAATAAAACCTTTAGCACATGCAGAAATTCTCCCGTTCGTTACGACAAAAGCGGAATACACTCATCCATCGTCGGGGAATCCGTTCAATAACGGTTCGCGTTACACGCCGGAATTTGGAGTTGACTTGCGTTACGGCTTGAGCAGTAATTTGATTTTGAACGCAACGGTGAATCCAGATTTCGGTCAAGTGGAAGTTGATCCGGCAGTTGTAAATTTGAGTGATGTGGAATCGTTCTTTCAAGAGAAGCGTCCGTTCTTTGTTGAAGGTGCAAATATTTTTACAAACTTTGGTCGTGGCGGCGGACGAAATTATTGGAATTCAAATTTTTCTACTCCAACTTTATTTTACAGCAGGCGCATTGGTCATGCGCCGCACGGCAATGATGTTTTGGATAATGCAGATAATACCGATATGCCGATTGCCACGCGCATACTTGGCGCGGGAAAAATTACAGGAAAGATCGGCAACGAATGGAATGTGGGAACGATTCATGCAGTTACCGCGCGCGCGTTTGCGCCGTTTCAAATGAAGAGTGTGCGCTCTGAAGCGGAAGTTGAACCGCTGACGTACTACGGTGTCGGTCGCGTGCAAAGAGATTTCGATGAAGGGCGCCAAGGATTTGGTCTGCTTGGAACGTTAACGTCGCGCCAATTTTCTGATTCGCCGATCGGATCTACTCTTCGAAATCATTTAAATGCCAACGGCAGTTTTGCAGGAATTGATGGTTGGACATTTTTGGATAATGATAAAGCGTGGGTAGTTACGGGTTGGTCGGGATTTTCGTTTGTGGAAGGAAGTAAAGAGCGGATGCTGAAACTGCAAAAAAATTCGCAGCATTATTTTCAGCGTCCGGATGTTTCGCACGTGAGTGTTGACAGCAATGCAACATCAATGAGCGGATATGCGGGAAGATTGTATCTTATCAAACAAAAAGGAAAATCTTTTTTTAACGCGGCTATCGGTTTCATCGATCCAAAATTTGAAGTGAACGATATCGGTTTTATCGGACGAACGGATGTAATTAACAGCCACATCGGCGGCGGATACAATTGGGCAGAACCGGATGGTTTGTTCAGGCGAAAAGAATTTGGCGGAATGTTGTACCAGAGTTTCGATTATAGCGGCAATAATATCGGGAGAGGTTTTTTCCATTTTGGCTCCGTTCAGTTTATGAATTACTACAGCGTCAACTGGGGATTTGGATTCGGACCTGAAAATATGAACCAACGAAGGACACGCGGCGGTCCGTTAACATTGAACACGAAGTATGTTGGATATAATATGAACATCGGTTCAGATGATAAAAAAGAAGTGTGGTTTCAAGTAATGGCTAATGGAAATTCATCGAGTCAGGAAAATTACAAAGAGGTTGAACTTTCAGTTCAGTACCGTCCGGCGCCGCATGTTACTGTTTCAATCAGCCCATCGTATGAAATTGGATTTAATGCATTGCAGTATGTGAATGTGTTTGATGATGCAGCGGCAACGGCAACGTACGGGCATCGTTATGTGTTTGGTGAATTAGATCAGAAAACTTTTGGCGCAGGGTTCCGATTGAATTGGACATTTACACCAAAATTGAGTTTGCAATTCTATGCACAGCCGCTTATCTCGTCAGGTTCATACAAAAATTTTAAAGAACTATCTCGCCCGAAGTCGGATGAGTACTTGGTGTATGGAAAAAATAATTCGACAATTTCAAAATCAGAAAGTGGTTATACTGTTGATGCGGATGGAAATGGTGCCGGCGCTCCGATGACATTCAGCGATCCGAATTTTAATTTCAAATCGTTACGCGGTAACGCAGTTTTGCGTTGGGAGTATTTGCCCGGTTCAGCGCTCTATTTTGTTTGGACGCAAACCCGAAGCGATGAAGAAAAGATCGGCGATTTTCAATTCAATCATTTCATCTCGCGAGTGCTTGATTCAACGCCGGACAATATTTTTCTTGTAAAGTTTTCGTACTGGTTTACTATGTAAATCGGTAACTGCTTAGCGTATTTTTTGTCCCGAAGGGATGTTCCAAGGGAATGGCGTT